>JBCBZA010000255.1:0-3256 GCA_039815575.1 Bacteroidota bacterium
GCCAAACCCAATTTTTTTGAAAATAAATAGGGAGCGCGCACATTTAGACCAAAGGAACCAAATACGTCATATTGATAAAAAGCACCCAATGTGGTATTTTGTCCTAAAAAATTAAATTCCTGCAATCCTATCCTAAATGCAAATTCATCATCATTTGAAGTGAAAATATTTGCGAAGGGAATTAAGGTGAAATTTTCCTCTATGCCATAAACGACAACATAGTCATTGCTAACTTCGGTTTCAAAGACATGAAAGTAAGCATGTGATACCGAAGGCAGGCGTATCAATCTTGCCATATCTTTTTCAATGATCGTAGAATCCAATACATTCCCTTGCTGCAATTCGCAAAGTTTTTCAACCAAGGCGGTTCTAGTTCTTTTATTACCCTGTATTTTCAGTTCTGCCACCTTTTTATCTTGCGCATTGGCAACAAAAAAGATTAAAAACACCAATACGAAAAAGGTTCTAGTCATGATGGCAAAATGCAAGGAGTTACAAAAGTAGGCCTTGAACTGGACAAAAGTATCACAATCAGTAGTCGATCGGATGTTGGTATCCAAGCTTACTTTGGAACAAAAATCATTCAAGTTCAAAATCAACCTCAGCAAAGAGGTTAACCCAATTGTCTTCACTTACAGCTAGTAATGAAAACCCATAGGGTTGATCCGTCTCGAGTTCTGGTGGTTGTTCCCGTGTAATGTTTAAGACTACATTGTCCAATTTATAGTACTGAAACATACGTTCAACGGTATACGTCCCAGACAATAAAGCGTCACTTTCATCAGATACCACATGAAAATAGATTACGGAATCATCAAAACGACCGTCTATCCATGAAAAATTAGGCATGCTTGAAGTGTTGTCCACAGAAACATTTTCGGGAAGATATTCCGTGGGTTTGGATATGTGCTTTAGGCGAATGGGGTTGGAAAGGTGAACTTTCCCATCTTCCTCAAAAGTGACAACAACCCATTTTTCCACTTCAGGATCTACTTCATATTTTAAAAGATACCCATTAAAAACATCCAACAAGGGCAATAGTACTTCACTGTAGTTATTAAAATCATTGGCATTGACTTCGGCGGAAGCCGTCTCAAAATAACGGATGTTACCTACTCCTGGCCTAGGGTATAAAAATACACTGACCACCTCAGGATTTTCGTTGCTGGCGGCACATGCAATAACATTGCCCCTTTCAATTTCCCTAGATTCAAGTACAGTTGCCAAGGTAGGCCTTGATAAAACCATTGACTCGCTACTGTCATCATCTGAGCAGGCACTCAAAAAAATGAATAAAAACGCAAAAAAAGTGACGCTTGCGCTATTGATACGCCTCATAGTGCTTCCTAATTACGGTCTCGGCGGGTTTATTTTGAGGTGTAAATCGATTATCTTCCGAACCCCCAACTTGTTCATGCTGAATAAACCATTTCCAAACAAATCCGCCGGCAAACCAGTCTTCGTTCCAGAATTCATCAAAAAGTACCTTAAGGGCATCCGCTTGAGCCTCAAGGTTCACATCCATTTGATTACTATCCACGAGCCAAGGCTTTTTAGCCGTGAAGTCCATACTACGGTAACCAAATTCAGTAAATAGTACGGGCCGTTCATTTTGTTGGGACACTTCCAACAAGGTTGTTTTCCACTTTTTCCATCCTTCCTGCATCTCTTCTTTGGAAGGGTCTCTTGCTTCGCATAAAGGAAAGTATGCATCCACACCTATGTAATCCAAATCCTTCCAAAATGGAGTCCGCTTATATTCATCCCAATTGGCAGCGTAGGTGAGCCGCCCTTTATAAACCGCTCGAATCTTTGCAATTAACTCTTTCCAATATGCTGGTCGGTTTTTTACAAATTCTTCCAGTTCGGTTCCAATGCAATATACCTCTGCTTTCGTTTCTTCCGCTAGTTTCGCATAAGTAAGGGCAAAGTCGGTATAGCTATTCTCCAACATTTCCCAATCCTCATCAGTTTTCATCAAAATATCTCCAGTGAATTCCCCTCTCCAAACCCATATTTGGGGTTTTACCATAATTTTAATCCCGTTTTTCCGTAAAATTCCTATATACTGCTTTCCCCCTGCCCTGGTTTCCCCAAACCACTGTCTTTCCGTATTGAAAATGACATTGGGATCCTCTAAATTTCTAAGGAAGCCAAAGGGCATAACCGCTGCATAGTTAGCATTTACCTGGACTACGGGGTCTATGTGTTTTTGTAGTGCTCTCTCCCTTGAACCAACAAAGCTGACCCCATTCATTTTTTCTTCAGATTGGCTACTACATGAAAATTGCAATAGACTTAAAAAGAGAAGTCCCAATCGTTTCATACAATTCGATTAGGACTAAAAATAGTTTTTTTAAGATGCATCCACTAAAATACTGCTCGTAAACCTATGTTAAAAGTTTCTCCAAGACCAGTATTCTCCCCCCTAACAAAGTTGGTGTACAATGCCTCAATATTCAATTCTTTGGTCAACTGGTATTTGGCACCACCACCCAAAGCAGTGAAATTCTGACTAAAGTCATTGCCTAAATCCAATCGTTGATTATGTTGGGCCAATACAAGAACGGTAAATTTTGAACTTGGAAAGTAGCTTAGGAATACCCCAGGCACGAGATTAAGACTATTATTTGCAAAACTCTCTTCCTGATCTCCAAAATTGAATTCCGTATTCAACTCCGTGAACAACTGCCATTTTTTTCCGGGAAACGTATAATCATAAAAAAATCGATTTTGCCATGTAAATCCATTTTGATCTAAAAATACTCCTGTATCCTGGTCCACCTCATCACTGACCAACGGAATGGAGAGTGAACTTAAAATTGAAAAGTTACCAACATCTTTAAAAGGAACAAATTTAATGGATGGTGCTATTGATGTTAGCCCAGAAGTATTTTCAATATCGGATATGGAGCCATCGGCCAAGCGGAATTCCCTACCATTGGCCCGGTACTCGAGAATAACTCCCAAATTTACACGCTTTGTTTCTGAAACCCCGGTAAAAACCTCTAAGGTAGAAGTAAAGAAGTTTTGTCGCAAACCTACTTCATCCTCAAACGTACTGTCATCCTGAGTGTATAGATTATTGAATAATTTAATGTCCCATTGCCCTTGTCCAATGAGTTTGGACGGTGTCAAATTTTGGATAACGCTACCCTGGGAATCATCTTGGTCTTGGTCCTGGGCCAGCAGATCTGAGGTGCATAGGACCAATACCGCCGCGATGATTTGATATTTTAAAGATTTCATGATTTTA
>JBCBZA010000186.1:0-7000 GCA_039815575.1 Bacteroidota bacterium
AGAATTTGCAAACATGCTCAAGTTTGCCAATCAAGAAAACCAATCGCTTGACTAATGCACATAGAGCTCCCAGAAAAGAGATATTACGGCATTGGGGAAGTAGCCAAGGCCTTTGGAGTCAACACCTCACTGATTCGTTTTTGGGAAAAGGAGTTTGATGTACTGCAACCCAAAAAGAATGCCAAGGGCAATCGGAAATTTACCCCTCAGGATATTAAAAATTTACAGCTTATCCATCACTTGGTCAAAGAACGGGGGTTTACCCTTGAAGGTGCGAAAACCCATCTAAAAGAGGAAAAGCATAAAACCCTCTCCAATTTTGATGTCATCGAAAAATTACAACGGGTCAAGGCAGAGCTTATCAAAATTAAGGACCAACTTTAATTGGTGTAACAAAATAGCATTGCGAGACACTTATCCTATAACTATAATAAACACTAAAACACGAGAACAATGAAAAAATGGTTAATTCCCTTAATAATTTTAGTTGTAATAGCCTTTGGTCTGTATCAATGGGCTGTAGGGTTTAATAACACTGCTGTTGAGTTGGAGGCAAACGCAAAAACAGCCTGGTCCAATGTAGAAAGTTCCTACCAGCGTAGAAATGATCTTATAGGAAATTTGGTGAAAACCGTACAAGGGGCTGCTGATTTTGAACGCGAAACACTTCGGGAAGTGATCGAAGCGCGCTCTAAAGCCACCAATACCACTATTGACGCCAACAATATCACTCCAGAAACCCTGGCACAATTTCAACAGGCACAAACCGGACTTTCTTCGGCTTTGTCCCGACTTTTGGTCACTGTTGAACGGTATCCGGATTTAAAGGCCAACCAGAACTTTTTGGAGTTGCAATCCCAATTGGAGGGCACGGAAAACCGAATCAATGTAGCACGTGATCGCTTTAATGAAAAGGTAAACCTGTACGATATCCATACCACTAAATTCCCAGGAAAAATCTTGGCGGGATGGTTTGGGTTTGAAGAAATGCCCCGCTACAAGGCCGACCCTGGTTCTGAAAATGCACCTGAAGTCGATTTTAACTTCGATTAATAATGAATAAAGTAGAAGCTTTTCTTAGTCCAGAAGAAGAGCAGGAAATTGTGGATGCCATCTTGGAGGCAGAAAAAAATACCTCTGGAGAAATCCGTGTCCATATCGAAGCCTCAGCAAAAATAGACCATTTCAGTAGGGCACAACAGGTCTTCCACTTTCTGAAAATGGATAATACCAAAGACGAAAATGGGGTGCTCCTTTATGTGGCCGTGGATGATAGGAAATTTGTCATTTATGGAGATCGTGGTATTGACAAGGCCGTTCCAAAAGGGTTTTGGGAAAGCACCAAAGAGGTTATAGCCCTACATTTTAAAAAAGGGGAATTCAAAAAGGGGATCGTTGAAGGGGTCCTAAAAGCAGGCAAAGAATTACAGGAACATTTCCCTTGGGACCATGGGGATATTAATGAATTGAGCGATGCGGTTTCCAAGGGTTAGTCTTTTACTGCTATTTTTTACTGTTTCCTTGTCATGGGGGCAGTTTTCGATTCCGCCCAAACCGGAAAAACAGACCAGTGTTTACGACTATGTAAACCTTTTAAGTGCGTCTGAAAAAGGGCAACTGGAACAAAAGCTCATTCGATACTCGGATAGCACCTCCACTCAAATTGTCGTTGCCGTTATCAGTTCCACGGAAGGGGAAAACATCAACTATCTAGGTGCGCAATGGGGCCAAAAATGGGGTATAGGACAAGCTGATAGAGACAATGGCGTTCTTATACTGCTGGCCAAGGACGACCGTAGAATAGCCATTAATACGGGATATGGTGTAGAAGAATTTCTCACGGATCTGATGAGCAAACGCATTATTGAACAGGTCATTATTCCTGAATTTAAACAAGGGGACTATTACGGCGGGTTGAATGCCGGTACCGATGCTATTTTTCAAGTCTTAACAGGTCAGTTTAAGGAACAAAGGAGTTTTGGTAACGACCAAGATTCTTCTCTTCGATCTTTCCTTCCATTTATTATTTTCATTGTAATCTTTTTGATTCTGATGAGTCGCAAAAATAAGGGCGGACGCAATAATCGAGGGGGACGTGGAGGACGTGGATTGGATATCTGGGACATCATTATCCTCAGCAATATGGGACGTGGTGGCTACAGAGGGGGTTCTTCCGGTGGCGGCTTTGGCTCTGGAGGAGGCTTCGGTGGCGGCTTTGGCGGTGGCGGCTTCGGCGGTGGCGGCTTCGGCGGTGGCGGTGCTTCCGGAGGGTGGTAGCAATGCCCTTTACCTTCTCAAGTTATTTTTCCTTACCTTTTCCTGTAAATCGTTGCTCATGGTACAATCCTATAAAAGGAAACCCCCGGTCGCTGACCATTATGATGCTATTTTAATTGGCTCTGGAATGGGATGTTTGGCCGCTGGGGCTTGTTTGGCAAAGGCCGGTAAAAAAGTACTGCTTTTGGAGCGCCACTATGTTGCTGGTGGCTATACCCATATTTTTAAGCGAAAAGGCTATGAGTGGGATGTTGGCATTCACTACATTGGAGAGATGCATCGGGAAAATGGGGTATTGAAGAAAATGTTTGATCATGTTTCCAACAACCAGCTCCAATGGGCCGATATGGGTGAGGTTTATGATCGTATCGTTATCGGCGAAAAGATATATGATTTTCCAAAAGGGGTGAACAACTTCAAAAACGCCTTAAAAAAGCATTTTCCGGAAGAGTCGCAAGCCATCGACACTTATGTGGATTTGGTCTTTAAGGTATCCAAGGCCAGTAGGTCCTATTATGCTGAAAAAGCCGTACCGCAACTAATGCAGAAATTTTTGGGGAACAAAATGCGTCGCCCCTATTTGGAGTACGCGACCCGAAGTACCCTTTCGGTCTTACAGGAACTGACCTCAAATCAAGAATTGATTAAAGTGTTGACAGGGCAATATGGTGATTATGGGCTACCGCCTTCAAAGAGCAGCTTTGCCATGCATGTATCCATTGCAAAACACTATTTCCAAGGGGGCTTTTTTCCAGTAGGAGGTTCGGCCCAAATAGTGAAAACCATTGCTCCGGTAATCGCAGCTTCTGGCGGAATGATTATAACCAGGGCGGAAGTGGATCGTATATGCATTGAAAAGGGCAAGGCCACAGGAGTCCAATTGACCGATGGCAAGATTTTCGCCGGAGATAAAATCATAAGTGGGGCAGGCGTTAGGAATACGTATCAGAAATTGCTCCCAAAAGAGGTATCCAAGCGATTTGGATTTGATAAAGCCCTTAAAAATGTAACCCCGTCCATTGCACATGTATGCCTTTATATTGGCTTAAAAGGCTCGCCAAAAGAGCTAAAACTCCCTAAGGCCAATTATTGGATCTATCCTGACGATTTAGACCATGACGGTTGTGTAGCGCGATTCGAAAAAGATGTGGAACAACCCTTTCCCGTGGTTTATATTTCCTTTCCGGCAGCAAAGGATCCCAGTTGGGAAAAGCGCTATCCAGGAAAGAGTACCATAGATATTATTACGGCTATGCCCTATAAAGTTTTCAAGGGATGGAGCGGTACTACGTGGAAAAAACGGGGCGGCGATTATGAACAGTTGAAAGAACGCATAGCCCAACGATTGTTGGCCGAACTGTACAAAAAGGAACCGCAACTTAAAGGTAAAATCGATTACTACGAACTCTCAAGTCCAATCACTACCCAGCATTTTATGAACTATGACCAAGGGGAACTTTATGGCATCGATCACAACCCAGAGCGCTACAGGCAACGGTTTCTTCAACCAAGAACACCTATTAAAAATCTTTATTTAACCGGGCAGGACATTGTGACCTGCGGAGTTGCTGGAGCACTTTTCGCCGGATTTATTACGGCATCGGCCATACTTCGAAAAAATGTAGTGAACCATATAATGAGAACTGCTAAATCCAAGGCAGCCTAAATGTGGTATGGTGTTCTATTGACCATGTATATAGACTTTGGTGGTGGTCCCGTATTTCAAAAAAGCAACCTTCACTTTCTGCTACCATCTCATCACTGAAAGCATCCAACTATGACCATTAAAAACGTAATATCCATTCTTATTTTACTGGTTACATTGATTTCATGTGACAAAGAAGAGGAATTGGATTGTAGTGCGGTTGATTGCATAGGTTTCCCAAGTCTTGCTTTTGAAATTTTGGAAAATGGCACAAATGTTTTTGAGCAGAACATCTTTTCCGAAGAAGACCTGTCATTTTCAGGAAACACACCAAATCCGGCAGAACTGTCAATCCAAGAGGGCTTCTTGGGCCTTGAAAGCACCCAACTCCTTATAATGACCAGTTTTGCTTGGGAGGAAACCACCTATGATTTTAATATAAATATAGGAGATGCCCATGTGGCAAACCTTATCGTAGAAATTGAGGATTCCCCTTCTGGAGGTTGCTGCGGCGGAATTCCTCTGATTAAAAGCCTAATATTGGACGGCGAGATCATTACTAGCCCTTATCAGGTACTTACCTTAAACTTCAACCAATAAAATGTTACTTGACGGCAGCCATTTTCGCTTTACGATAGAAAATTTTGTTGACCACCTTCCACTCGCCATCAATTTTGAGTAGGTTCATAAAATCTACAAACATAAAAGTGGGATACTCTATTTCCAGTCGTGCATTGGCCGCATGCCCAGAGATGGTGATGTCTTCAATCCGTGTCTGTCGATTTTGTTTTGGTTTTGAAGCATCCATACCCGAAAAGAACGCTAGGGCATTTACTTCCTTATACCCATCTTTGGTAATGTACTTCATGGTTGCTGTCTCGTGAAATGCTTTTTTTAAGGTCTCAAAGTCGTTATTGGTGCCCCCTTCCAGATAGTAATTTACTGTTTTGGCTACCAATTCGTAATCGGATTCCTGCGCCTTTGTTGCCGTAAAGGAAAAGGCTAGTGCTACAAATAAAAAGATTGTTCGTTTCATCATGGATCGATTTTGTTTCCTTAAAAGTAAAGTGTCCAACTCGGGATCATTATTAAGGAAATGGTAAAATTGGCTTCGCGCTTTTTACTGAACCAAATTAAGGACTTTGGAAAGTGCCACCAATTGACCCTCTCCCGTCATCCCCTCCAAATACAACACAACTTCTCGCTGGGTTTTAATGGGAATGCTGATGGATATGGGCAGTTCTGAATTAACTGGGATGTTGGCCTTCCAGCCCAAAGTGGCGTAGTTTTTAAAAACCATACCCTCATAATCCCGATAGTTGGGCGTAAAATAGTCTTGCGGACGAGCATAGCCATTTGTAATGGCAAACTTCAAAAACTTATTTCTATCCTCAGTTCTCTCGTATGGACTTGATCTTAAAACAATGCTTACATATACCTTCTTATCAACATCGTGATAGATGGCCTGTACCCTGGATAAAGGAAGGTTTAAAAGTGTTTCATCAACAGCCACTCGTTGATTGGATTTAGGGGAAAGAAGGATGTCCACGTCAAAACCTTCCGAATCTTTTCCTATGGAACGATGATAGCCCAATTTGTACAGGTAACTGATGACGCTACCAAATCTTTTAATCTCTTTATCTCCAATTATCCTACCTTCAGATATGGGTAAAAGGGTGCCTCTAGGTACAAACATTTCCGTTCTATTGGTTTTTTGTACTTTTTCTACAACAGTAACTTCTTCGAGGGCAATGATCCGGTCACTTAGGTTCAAAGGTTCTTCAACGTCCATCTCCAAATCCATCACTTCTTCCCTTTTCATTACTTTGGCACCCATCTTGACGTATCCATTTAATCCATCCATATTATTGTAAAATGCAAGCTCTGCTTGAGGCTTCCTTAATTTGCTCTTCTTGGAAATTAAGCTTACCCCTAGGGAATCCCCGGCAAAGAGTTGCATGTTCCCACTAAAGGTCTTGTCACCATCCAATTCTTCAAATCCCATGGCCGCCGATAGTTCAGCAATTAGGGAGACTTGACTTTCCTCATTCAAATCGGCATCCAAGATCTTCCCCTTAAAGGGAATGCCCGTTTCCATCTCAAAGGCCAAGGTTACTTCCTGCTGTTTTCTGGAATCCCAATCGTACCTGCCCCAACCTTCAATGAGCAGCCTATTGTCCAGTTCATAGCGCTTCCGTCGGTCTTGACCCTCCAGGAAGTAATGGTCTTGATAGGGGTTCTTTACATAGGGCCGGATTAAAAATGAAGAGGCTATGGATTGATCTGGATTATAGGCTACACTAGCCCTTGGCAGTGCCGATAAACTAATAGCAATGGCGTTTTCAACCCCTTTCGGTACTATGAGATCCACTTGAAGGGAATCCCCAAACTCGCTAAAACAATGTTCTATCTCTAAAGCTTGCAACACTTTACCATCTTCAAGATGGTTAAAGAACATGCGATGGCTTATTGGGCGCAGTTCCAGGTCGAACAAAACCGCGGTCAAGACCCCATGGGGAAGTTCCTTGCGGTCCATGGAAAGTACCGGTTCATCCGCATTGACCGTTATGTCCTCCAAATGGATAAAATCGTCTTGGTAAAGTGCTATGGTATGGACATCACCCTCTTTTTTGGAAAAAGTCTCTTCCGAAGCCAACAGGGTCAACAGCACTTGGTCCTTGCCGTTGTTGTCTATGCGCAGTCCCAACCAACCTTCAACAGCCTCCGGAATTTCGGTCTGGACAAGGGATCCATCCGGTCGCTTCCGTTGAAGGAAATATTTTTTCTGGTTTTCGACAACAAATCCGGTTTTGCCCATTCCAAAGAGGTTCGTCGTTATGTTGCTTCGAATGACCTTTCCGGTTTCATCAACTAGCTCCAGATTGTCCACCTTTACCCCTTGGCCAAGACCATTGTCCACCAAAATGCCAATGTTGTTGTAAGCCCCGGCTATCAAATGTCCCCCTTCCGGAAAGACGGAAATGGTCATGTTCACCTCTCCCGTTTCCCCTTCCATACCATCCCTTAACATCCTTATACGCTGGCGAAAGGGTTCCAAATCCTTAAAGTTCCGCATAT
>JBCBZA010000095.1:0-15550 GCA_039815575.1 Bacteroidota bacterium
AACGATTTTGCGGACGCCATTCAAGGACCAAATAAAGAGCATATGGGTTTTCTGCCAAGAATGTGGAGCAAGGAACATGCCCAAAACTATCATCTATTTCATGGTCCAATAGAATTCCGTATTAAACCGCAGTTCATGGCTGAATCGTCTTTAAGGGATGCGGTAAAGAATTTTAGAAGTGCTTACCACAGTGGTGAAATTGATCATGAGGGATATATCAAGTTTTTAGATGATTTTAGCGATTATATTGAAGTTGAACCCCCGTCAATCTGGGATAATGTACGTTTCATGTTCCAATACCAATTCAACTATATGTACGTGCGATATTTTATGTGGAATTTTGTAGGGAGGCAAAATGATATACAGGGCAGGTATGATGATAATGGGAATTGGCTTAGTGGTATTGACTTTATGGATGAACTTCGATTGGGAAGCCAACAAAACCTTCCTGCCGATCTAGAAAATAATAGAGCTAGGAATACGTATTTTTTTCTACCCTTGTTACTGGGGCTCATAGGCCTTGTAGTTCATGCAAAAACGGATCCCAAACACTTTTGGGTTCTTCTGTTGTTTTTTCTTTTTTCAGGCATCGCCATTCAATTTTATACAAATCCCCACATATTTCAACCTAGGGAACGGGATTACTCCTTGGTTGGTTCATTTTATGCTTTTTCCATTTGGATAGGAATAGGGGTATATGGAATTTATGAGGTAATCCAGAGTTATGGGAAATCGAAAGTAATTGCTCTTTTTACTGTCCTATTTTGCCTTTGTGCCGTACCCTTGCTGATGGCTACTGAAAATTGGGATGACCATGATAGATCCAATAGATATACAGCCCGGGCTTCGGCAAAAGCCTATCTGGATTCGACACAAAAAAATGCGGGCGCCCTGCTTTTCACCATTGGCGATAACGATAATTTTCCGTTATGGTACCTTCAGGAAATTGAAGGGTATAGAACAGATACCAGGGTAATCGTTGCTGGTTATTTTGCCACAGATTGGTATATCGATCAAATGAAGCGAAAGGCCTATCAGAGTGACCCTATCCCTTCCCAACTTACCCATGACAAATACAGCTATGGAACAAGGGATGTCATCTACCATAGGCCAATAACAGATCAAAGATGGGATATAAAAGATTTTATGGATTGGATTGCCAGTGACAATCCAAAAACGAAGTATGGGTATTTGTTGGAACAACAGGGTATAGATCTCGCCGAGTATCCAAATAGTACCTTAAATCTAGTGTATTACCCCACTAACAAGATTCGAATTCCAGTAAACAGGGAAAAGGTATTGCGAAGTGGCTTGGTGAAAGAAAAAGATGCCGACCAAATAGTGGAGTATATAGATATTGATCTACCCGGTTATCTAACCAAGAACAGAATAATGATGTTGGATATCATTGCCAACAACAATTGGGAACGACCTATATATTTTTCTGGTGGAAGTTTTGACGACTCGGAATACATATGGATGAAGGACTATTTACAACAGGATGGATTAGCGTATAAATTGGTTCCTATAAAAACCGAGTATAAAGGTGGTTTTGAAATGGGCCGAGTGGATGGGGATTTGTCGTATGGCATTGTAAAAAATTGGGATTGGGGAAACTCTGGAGACCCCAACATATACCACGATACGCAAACAAGAAGACAGTTTGGTGTCACCTTTAGGTTAAGTCTTGCCAGATTGATGGAAGAACTGATCGAAGAACATAGAATAAATAAGGCAAGAGAAGTTATTGAATTGGCCATGAAGAATATCCCGTTTGAGTATTATGGGTATTATGCTTTTGTAGAACCCTTTGTGGAGGGCTTTTATAAGGTTGGGGATAGCGATAAGGCCCAAGGATTATTCAATAAACTCAAAAACGTATATCAAGGACAGTTGAACTATTACGCGGAAATGGATTTGGGCGAACTGCGTTCAAACAGCGAAGGTGTTTTTTCCAGTTTACAAAACTACGGTCGAATTTTGACAATAGTGCAGGACAATGACGAAGCAGAAATAGCCGCTACTGAAAAGGCCATTTTTGAAAATTATGTTTCAAAATTTGAACATATGATCGTTTATGATTAGGCCATATCCTTAGTACTTTTTTCAAACTGCCCTGCAAAGTCCTCACAAAGCTGTATCGTTTCCCTTACATCGTTTACAGTAGTTCGGGGGTTGATCAAACACATGCGTAAAACCACTTGTTTGTTTAAAATTGTGGTAACCAGAAGGGCTTTTCTGGAACGCATTACCTTTTCGGAGATGTATTGATTGATAGCATCCAGTGCGGGTTCATCGTAGTTCTTGTTGATTGGATTGAACCTAAAATTAATGATGGCCAAGGTTGCCGGATGTACAATTTCCCATATATCACTTTCTCTAAGCAATTCTTCAATTTTTTCCGCGACCTCAATGTTATAGGTCACCGCGTCTTGAAAAGCATTAAGCCCAAACGTTTTAATGCTCATATAGAATTTAAGGGCTCTAAATCTTCTGGTCAGCTGAATGCCAAGATCATAAAAGTTGATTTCTGAGGTGTTTCCTTCTATATCCCGCAAGTATTCTGGCTTCTCGGTGAATGTATGGCTCAGGTTTTTATGGTTACGCACTAAAAGACATCCCATCTCATAGGGCTGGAATAGCCATTTGTGTGGGTCAATGGTCAAAGAATCTGCCTTTTCAATACCCCTCAACGCTTTTTTCCCTTTTGGCGCCAGGATAGCGGCAGCACCATAGGCACCGTCAATATGAAACCAAAGGTTTTCCTTTTTTGAAATTTTGGACATCTCTTTTAAAGGGTCTACTGTTCCCGTATTGGTGGTTCCTGCAGAACCGATCAAACAGAAAGGGTGCAATCCTTGTAATCGATCTTTGGCGATGCAGTTTTTTAACTTGTTCAATGCAAAATTGAATTCGCTATCCGTAGGTATAATACGAACCTGTTCCTCTTTAAAACCAAGTACCCGAATGGCTTTAATGTTGCTTGAGTGTGCTTGATCGGAAAGGTAAATAACTGCTTTGGAGAAGTCTTTTCCACATTTGATGTTTCTTGCTGTAGCCAAAGCGGTCAAATTGGCCATGGACCCCCCACTGGTAAAGATGCCACCCCCCTTTTTGGGTGGAAATCCAAATATTTTAAGCAACCACTGTATGGTAATGATTTCTAGCTCTGCAGCTGCAGGAGATGCGGCCCATCCTCCAGAAAAAACATTAAATCCAGTAGCTAAGGTGTCGGCCATTACGCTAACATAATTACTGGGTCCAGGAACAAAGGAATAGGCCTTGGCGTGTGATAACAAGGTGGTATTGGCCATGACATTTTTTAAGACAAAGTCCAGCACTTCCTTTGGTTCCATTCCCTTTTCCGGAGCTTCTTCCAAAAAAATGGAATCCATTTCTTCGCGGGAACGCAGGGCCACGGGAAGTTTTTTATTTTGGGTAAGGTGATGCGCTACAATAGCATCAACCGTAGCATAGCCAAAAGTTTTCATCTCCTCAGCGGTGAGTTCCAGTTTTGCCTCAATTTTTGACATAGATCAAGTGGTAATTCACAAATTGGGTGCAAAGATAGTCGGCAGATTATCTAAACTTCCTCAATTTTAATCATTTAAAGAATTTTTAATTCAAGAAGTCAATTCCGTAAACAACCCTTCAAGGTTTTTGTTTTTTCTACTTAATTGCAAGGTCTTTAGTTGATTGTCGTGCGCAAAATCGAATACCACCGGTCGCATATCTTTTTCGGTAGTAAACGTAATTTCATAAGCAAACCCCCCTACATTTTTTACAGCGGCGACATGGGGCATTTTTTTCAATAAGGCCTCCTCCAAACGGTAATCGAATTCTACTTCAATGACCTGCTCCGATGTTTCCCGAAGTTCCTCTAATTTTTTGTCAGCAACAATCTCCCCTTTGTTGATAATAATGACGCGATCGCAAACGGCTTCCACCTCTTTCATAATGTGGGTAGAAAGTAAGATGGTTTTTTCTTTCCCAATTTCACGAATCAATTTCCTAATTTCAATGAGTTGGTTGGGGTCCAATCCTGTTGTGGGCTCATCCAATATCAATACTTTAGGGTCATGAAGTAATGCAGCGGCCAGTCCTACACGTTGACGATACCCTTTTGAAAGCTGGCCTATTTTTTTGTGGGCTTCAAGAACTAGACCTGTATGTTCAATAACTTGTGCGATTTGCGATTTAGGTGTTTTGTATGCTTCTGCGCTGAACCCTAAGTATTCTTTGACGTACATTTCTAAATATAGGGGATTGTGTTCCGGTAGGTAACCAATGCTCTTTTGTACCTGCCGGGTTGATTCCCGAACATCAAAACCATTGACTTGGGCCTTTCCTTCATCGGCCATATAAAAGGTGGTCAAAATGCGCATCATGGTCGATTTTCCGGCACCATTGGGACCTAGGAAACCAACGATTTCCCCTTTTTTGATATCAAATGATACATTTTTTAGGGCTTTTTGTTTTCCGAAGGTTTTGGTAATATTCTGAACGGAAATGGACATGAAATCAATTTGTTGTAAAAATAAACCTTTTCAAGTCCCCCTAGGGCCAATTGCGGTGGTCTTTACTCACTAATAATCAGTTTGGTTATTACCTTTTGAGTGTATTTTTAATGTAGTATTAATAGTATTTTCTAGATTAAATCATAAAAAAGTCAATGAAAGGGCCATTTTCCCTTAAAATCAAAAAAATTCTAGTATTCCCTTTGAATTTTGATAGGAAACCTCAATCTTAGCCAATAATTACAACAAAATGAACAATACGTATTTCTGGAACGGTTTTTACTTCTACTTCTTTTTTAGGAGCAGAAAGGGACTGTTGTAGTTATGCGCAGGTATAAAAAACACTTAAAGTCCCGAGATGATTCGGGGCTTTTTTTTTTGAATGAACCTTAAGGTAGCCATACAGGGAGTAAAAGGAAGCAATCACCATCAGGTGGCCAAAGAGTATTTTGGCAATTCCATTGATTTGGTAGAGTGCCTATCCTTTGATTCGCTGGTAGATCGACTTATGGAAGGTGTTGCCGATATGGGCGTAATGGCTATAGAAAATTCAATAGCAGGTTCTATTATTCCCAATTACAATTTGGTATATCACAATAGCATTCACATCATTGGCGAACACTATTTGAGCATTCAGCATAACCTCATGGTGCTTAAGGGGCAAACCTTGGAGCAGATTGATGAAGTCAGGACCCATCCCATGGCCTTACTGCAGTGCAAGGACTATTTAAGACAATACCCAGGTTTAAAACTGGTAGAGGATGTAGATACAGCGGAAACTGCCCGTCAAATTCAGCGGAAACAGTTAAAAAAAGTTGCTGCAATCGCACCGAAAGTAGCAGCTGAACTCTATGGCTTGGATATTATCGCTCCAGAAATTCAGACCATTAAAAACAATGCTACCCGATTCATTATTCTAAAAAAGCAGAATAAGGTACTTCCCAAAACGGAAATCAATAAGGCATCACTGCGGTTTATTACCGACCACAAGCGAGGAAGTTTGGCTACCGTACTTAATGTAATGAGTGATTGCAATATGAATTTGACAAAAATTCAATCTTTACCCGTGATCGAAACCCCATGGAAGTACGCTTTTTTTGTGGATATGACCTTTGACAGCTATGACGAGTTTGCCAAGGCAAAATCATTATTGGAAATTATGTCTGAAGATTTCAGGGTGTTGGGCGAATATAAAAATGCACTATTAGGATGATTGTCGCAGACCGATTACATAGCGTAAAAGAATACTACTTCTCAAGAAAGTTAAGGGAAGTCCGCGGATTGATAGCCCAAGGTAAACCGATCATCAATATGGGCATTGGAAGTCCGGATTTACCACCGCCAACTTCCGCATTGGACGCTTTGAATGCTACATTACATCAGGAAGGGGCCCATAAGTACCAGAGTTATCAGGGACTTCCAGAACTGCGGGCTGCCATGTCAAATTTTTACAATGAACGTTTTGGCGTTGAGGTCAACCCAGAGAATGAATTGTTACCCTTAATTGGTTCCAAAGAAGGTATCATGCATATTAGCATGGCCTTCTTGAATGTAGGCGATGGGGTCTTGGTACCTAATCCAGGTTATCCCACCTACGCATCCGTAAGCAAGTTGTTGGGTGCTGAATTGATGGAATACGATTTAGTTGAAAAAAATGGCTGGTTGCCAGATATTGCCAGCTTGGAAAGACATGATTTGCAAAAGGTGAAACTCATGTGGGTCAGTTATCCAAATATGCCTACGGGAGCAAAAATCACTTCAGAAAAAATGCAAGAGCTGGTTGATTTTGCCAACAACCACGATATCCTATTGGTTAATGATAATCCATACAGTTTTGTATTGAACAATGCGCCCACGAGCATTTTTCAAATTAAAGGGGCAAAAAGGTGTGCTTTGGAACTGAATTCCTTAAGCAAGACATTTAATCTTGCTGGATGGCGGGTTGGTATGGTCATTGGAAATGAAGCCCATGTTCAGGCTGTTCTAAAGGTAAAAAGCAATATGGATTCAGGGATGTTTTATGGCATTCAAAAAGGCGCTGTGGCGGCACTTCAAAGTGGGCAAGATTGGTTTAATGGGTTGGATCGTACCTACACCGAACGAAAGGATTTAATGTTCCAATTGGTTGAAAAATTAGATTGCTCATATGACTCCCATGCGGCTGGAATGTTCATTTGGGCCAAACTGCCCAAAGGGGCGAAGCCTGCCGAGGAGTTTATTGATGAGGTACTTTATGAAAAGAATGTGTTCATTGCCCCAGGTACCATTTTTGGAAGTAATGGAGAAGGATATATTCGATTTTCGCTATGCGTACCATCAGAAAAAATTAAGGAAGCCATTAGTAGATTTTAGATGGAAAAAGTAGCGATTGTAGGTATTGGTTTAATTGGAGGTTCTTTTGCAAAAGGCATAAAGCGACTTTATCCTAAATCGAACATTTTTGGATTTGATACCAATGCATCCCATCTTCAAGAAGCCTTAGCGCTTGGATTGATAGATAAGAAAGGTGATGATGATGCAGTTTCACAAGCAGATATGGTTCTTGTGACCATACCTGTGGACGTTTTGGTCGATGAGCTTCCCAAGTTATTGAACAAAGTTAATGACGATTGTGTAGTCGTAGATGCAGGGTCTACCAAAGCATTACTTTGCCATGCTGTTAAAGATCATCCCAAGCGCAGAAATTATTTGTCTTGCCACCCCATTGCAGGAACGGAATTTTCTGGACCCTCTGCCGCTTTTGACGGCTTGTATGCCGGAAAGACAAATATCATCTGTGAAGTGGAAAAAACAGCATTCAAGCTTCAGGAAAAGGCCCTTAATCTTTTCCAGCAACTGGGTATGCGAATGCGATATATGAATCCCGAAGCGCATGATAAACACATTGCCTATGTCTCCCATTTATCCCACATCAGCTCATTTATGCTGGGAAAAACGGTCATAGAGGAAGAGCAGAACGAACGGGATATTTTTGATATGGCGGGCAGTGGTTTTGAAAGCACGGTACGTTTGGCCAAAAGTTCACCGGATATGTGGGCACCTATATTTGAGCAGAACAAAGCAAATGTGGTCAAAAGTTTGGAGGAATACATCAGAAACCTGGAGGCCTTTAAACAAATGATGGAAGAAGATGATTTCAAAGGCATTTACAATCAAATGAACAATACAAATAGAATACAACAAATATTAAAAGGAATACCCCTTACAAAAACACCTAAATGAAATGGAAAACTCTAAAGAGCTAAGAAGTTGGTTGGATGATTTGGCACTGCCGCACCCTTTGGTTATTGCAGGACCTTGCAGTGCAGAGACCGAAGAACAAGTATTGCATATTGCCCATGAACTTAAAGATTCAGACGTAAGCTATTACCGCGCAGGAATTTGGAAACCTCGAACACGACCTGGAAATTTTGAGGGAGTAGGCGCCATTGGTCTTAAGTGGTTGCAAAAAGTAAAAGAAGAGACCGGTCTTAAGACGGCAACGGAAGTAGCCAATAAGGCCCATGTAGATTTGGCTTTGGAACATGATGTAGACCTCTTGTGGATTGGGGCACGTTCTACAGTAAGTCCATTTATTGTGCAGGAAATTGCAGATGCACTGGAGGGCACGAATAAGGTGGTATTGATAAAAAACCCAGTAAATCCAGATTTATCACTTTGGCTAGGGGCCGTGGAGCGCCTGTATTCGGCCAATATTAAAAAGCTGGGGGTTATCCATCGTGGATTTTCAACGTATCAAAAAACCAAATACAGGAATATTCCAGAATGGCAATTGGCCATTGAATTACAAAGTCGTTTCCCAGATTTACCATTGATCAATGATCCCAGCCATATTACAGGGAAAAGGGATATGGTCTTTGATGTATCACAAACGGCTTTGGATCTGAATTTTGATGGGTTGATGATTGAGACCCATATTGACCCAGATAATGCCTGGAGTGATGCTGCGCAACAGGTAACCCCATCTTCGTTAAAACAGATGTTTAAAGATTTAAAGATGAGAAAGGAAACCGATGAAGAGGCTGAATACAATGCCAACCTAGCCAATCTTAGGGCCCAAATAGATGTCATTGACAACAAACTGATAGAAATATTGGGAGATCGAATGAAAGTTTCGGACGGGATCGGTGAATTGAAGAAGCAAAAAAACGTTGCCGTGTTGCAGACCAACCGCTGGAATTCAATTTTAGGGAAGATGATTTTAGAAGGTGAACAATATGGTCTAAGCGAGGAATTCGTGCTTCGTATGTTTAAGGCCATTCACCAGGAGTCCATCAATCATCAAGAGAAAATCATCAATGCCTAGCCAACGGGTTTATCACCCCTTCCCTCGCTGGGGAGGGTGATTTCACAAAAGGTGCGGAGGTATAAGGTCTTTGATATGCCCAGGTTTCTCCATTATAACTGTAACATTTTCCGAATACGGTCATCTTTAAGAAAACATAAAAGTAAAATGATGAAGAAAATAATTACACTTATAGTCGTTTCAATTTCCTTGCAAACGTTCGCCCAACGTACTATTGATAGGGAGGTAGGCAACTTCTATGCTGTCAAAGTTTTTGATTTGATTGAGGTCAATCTTATTCAATCCGATGAAAATAAGATCCTGATCAAGGGAAGGAACGTGGATGACATAAAATGGGTAAATAAGGATGGTGTTCTAAAGCTGCGAATGCAGTTGGATAAAAAGTTCACTGGTGAGGATACTTTTATTGAGGTGTACTATCAAGATTTGGATGTAATAGATGCCAATGAGGGGGCGCAAATTACTTGCAATGAGATGGTCAAAAAGAACAAAATAGAGCTTCGGGCCCAAGAAGGTGCAAAAATTAGAATAGGTATGGATGTTGCGGTAGCAGAAATTCGGGCAGTGACTGGAGGAATTATCGAAGCTTCCGGTTTGGCCGAAAATCAATCCATAGTAATCAACACTGGCGGTATTTTTGAAGGTAGTGATTTAAGAACAACAAACTCTGATGTAAAAATTTCTGCAGGAGGAGAGGCTGAAGTCTTCGCTTCGGAACGCGTTAATATTGATGTAAAAGCAGGGGGCGATGTTGTTGTCTATGGAAAACCAAAATATGTCAAAAAAAAGACTTTTGTGGGAGGACGTATCCGGATCGTAGATTAAGAACACCGTGATGAATAAAAAAAGCCCTAGATGCCCTATCTAGGGCTTTTCTTTTTTTTGGGAATCGATGTTACTTTTTAAAGATATATCGGGTGATAAAAATTCCTTTTCCATCGCCCTTTCCACCTTCACTTTCAACAGCACTTGTAACGAATTCAAGGCTCCATCCATTAGCAATCATGTCGTTTATCATAGAAGTTAACAGGGCATCATTGGCAGCGATGTTCTGAAAACGGATGCCACCAAGATTATAAAAGTTCAATAATTTGGTTTCTTCAAAGTTTTTAACTCGAATTTCTCCCCTCTTTGATTTGTTTCGGGTATTGTCTTCCTCGGTCTGTACACTGGTGTACTCGCGGTAGTCCTTATCCTCTAGGGCATTAACGATTCTGGATCGTCCCAATCCATTGGGAACAATAGATTCTACACTGGTTATGACTTTGTACTGTTGGGCATTGGCCTCAAATGTGGCGGCCACTGCCAGTACTACTAAAAAAAGAAATTTTCTCATAATTGATTTGTGTTGATGATTTTTCAATTCCCAATGTTAAGGGGATTTGGTAAGAAAAGAAAATTGTTTCTTTGTTATTGTATGAATTGTTATTAACAGGCTATTTAGTGCAGGGAATTGTGTATAAATCGACAGGAAGCTGGTACACCGTTAAATCGGATGAGGGTCGGTTTTACGAATGTCGTATCAAAGGGAAATTCCGCATAAAAGGTATAAAAAGTACCAATCCTGTTGCCGTTGGGGATGAGGTTACTTTTGAGTTGGAATCTGTTAGGGACAGGACTTTGGGTATCATAATAGGGATTTCTGAGCGAAAGAACTACATTATCCGAAAGTCTGTTAATCTTTCCAAGCAGGTTCATATCATTGCATCAAATCTTGATCAAGCCTTTTTAATGGTCACCCTAAACAATCCTACTACTTACACCAGTTTTATTGACCGTTTTTTAGTGACTGCTGAGGCCTACGATATACCGGCTGTTTTGCTGTTCAATAAATTAGATAGTTACGATGATGAGGAAAGGGTAGAGGTAGATTACCTGATGCAACTGTATTCCCACATAGGTTATAAAGTAATAGGGATATCAGCCAAGAAGCATGACAATATAGACGAGGTAAAGAAATTAATGGTGGGAAAGACCAGTATGTTTTCTGGGAATTCCGGGGTGGGGAAATCTACCCTCGTGAATGCTTTGGAACCGGGATTGGATTTAAAGACGGCTGAAATATCCGACCAGCACCTTCATGGACAACATACGACCACATTTGCTGAAATGTACGATTTGTCATTTGGTGCACAAATTATTGATACGCCTGGCATTAAAGGCTTTGGAATTGTGGAAATGGAAAAGGATGAACTAGGGGATTATTTTCCGGAATTCTTTGCTTTGAAGTCACAATGCAAGTTTAATAATTGCCTTCATTTGGATGAGCCTAAATGCGCCATAAAAAAAGGATTGGAAAGTAACGAAATTGCTTGGAGTCGCTACAGAAGTTATGTCCAAATGTTAGAAGAAGACGTTGCGGAAAGTTATAGAACGGATATTTATAGGGAACGTCAATGAGGGCAGTTGTTCAAAGGGTAAGTGAAGCGAGCGTAACGGTTGAAGGAAAAGAGGTCTCAAGGATAGGATGGGGCGCACTAATACTGCTTGGAATCGAAGAGGCAGACAATGACGAAGACATACATTGGTTATCTAAAAAGATTGTAAATCTTCGAATTTTTAATGACGAAATGGCTGTAATGAACCTTTCACTATTGGATAAAGGTTTTGAGGCTATTGTAGTTAGCCAATTTACCCTACATGCTTCCACGAAAAAGGGAAACCGACCCTCCTATATCAAAGCGGCTAAACCCCCAATAGCAATTCCGCTTTATGAGCGGTTTGTAGAACGATTGGCAAGTGATTTGGGAAAACCTGTGGGTACAGGAATTTTTGGAGCCGATATGAAAGTGAAGCTTTTAAATGATGGACCCGTAACTATTGTTATTGATTCAAAAAATAAAGAATAATGAACATCCAAAATGCACAAAAAACGGTAGACGAATGGATTCAAGCACATGGTGTGCGCTATTTCAATGAGTTGACCAATATGGCGCAACTCACCGAAGAGGTGGGTGAGGTGGCACGAATTATAGCCCGCCGGTTTGGAGAGCAAAGTGAAAAGGCATCTGATAAGGAAAAGGATTTGGGTGAAGAACTGGCTGATGTCCTTTTTGTGGTGCTGTGCTTGGCCAACCAAACAGGGGTAAATTTACAACGGTCTTTTGAGAAGAAGTTAAAAATAAAGACCGAACGTGACCATGACCGCCATCACAATAATAAAAAGCTCAAATAAATCTATATTTGAACTTTTATTCTAACCTAATTTAAGGTCTGCCTTGAAACTACAACTTTCTGCGCCTCTAAGCCATCAAATTAAGTCGAATATTAGGATTACCGGTTCTAAAAGCGAAACCAATCGTTTACTGCTGCTACAGGCACTTTTTCCAAATTTGAAACTGGAAAATGTCTCCAATTCCGATGACGCTGAGGTCATGCAAAAGGGTTTGGGCATTTCAAGAGGAACTGTGGATATCCATCATGCCGGAACTGCCATGCGTTTTCTCACCTCATTTTTTGCTTCTCAAGAAGGAAGGGAAGTGGTGCTAACCGGCTCGGCACGTATGAAAAAAAGACCTATCAAAGTATTGGTCGAAGCGTTAAGAACCATAGGGGCCGATATTGAATATAATGGTGAGGAAGGATTTCCTCCGTTAACCATAAAAGGACAGAAATTGACCAAAGAAAGAGTTGGCCTTCCCGCCAATATCAGCAGCCAATACATTTCTTCCCTTTGTTTGATCGGACCAAACCTTAAAAATGGACTCCTTATAGAGCTCATTGGAAAAATAACATCAGTCCCCTACATTAAAATGACCTTGGCCCTTTTGAAAGAAATAGGTGTAAAAACCCGTTTTGAAGGAAATCAAATTCAGATATTCCCCAAGGAAAAAGTAGTAACAAAAAATTTGGTCGTAGAATCGGATTGGAGTGCGGCGAGCTACTATTATAGCTTAATAGCACTTGCCGAAATAGGTTCAACAATTACATTGTCCTCATACAAGGAAAGTTCTTTGCAGGGCGATAGCGTTCTTCATAATTTGTACAATGATTTTGGGGTTGCTACTGAGTTTGGTGATGATCAGATTACCTTGAATAAGATAGAAGCTCCTAAAACCGATTTTTTTGAAGAAGACCTTTCGGATGCCCCAGACATTGCCCAAACCATTGCCGTTACCTGTTTAGGACTTGGAATGGGATGCCGTCTTACAGGTTTACATACCTTACCCATTAAAGAAACGGATCGTTTGGCGGCTATGAAAACCGAAATGGAAAAGTTTGGTGCCCAGGTGGCCATTGACCGGGAAAGCCTCACCTTAACACGCACAACAACTTTTAATGAAGGAGTGACCATTGATACGTACAACGATCACCGTATGGCGATGGCATTTGCGCCTTTGGCCCTAAAAGTTGATTTTGAGGTCAATGATGCCGATGTAGTATCCAAATCCTATCCGGATTTTTGGAACGATTTTAGAAAAGTAGGACTGGTTATTTCCAAGCTTTAATTTATTTGATGAAATTACTTGACAACCCCTCCGGTCAGATTGTATATTTGCAGCCTTTGCAAAAAATCTAAACCCTAATATGAAATTATCCAACTTCAATTTTGAGCTTCCAAAAGAACTATTGGCAGAATATCCAGCAGAAAATAGAGATGAATCAAAGTTAATGGTGATTCATCGCGAAACAGGAAAAATAGAACACAAAATGTTCAAGGACATGATTGACTATTTTGATGAAGGGGATGTCATGGTTTTAAACAATACTAAGGTGTTTCCTGCTAGACTCTATGGAAACAAAGAGAAAACTGGTGCCCGAATTGAAGTTTTTCTGCTACGCGAACTGAATGATGAGCAACGTCTTTGGGATGTTTTGGTAGATCCCGCACGAAAAATAAGAATTGGAAACAAGTTATATTTTGGAGAAGATGAAAGCCTAGTGGCCGAAGTGATCGACAATACCACTTCGCGGGGACGAACACTTCGTTTTCTTTATGATGGATCCTATCAAGATTTTAGAAGAAAATTAAGGGAGCTCGGAGAAACACCTTTGCCAAAGTATATCAAACGGGATGTAACTCCGGAAGATGAAGAACGCTATCAGACCATATATGCAAAACATGAAGGTGCAGTGGCTGCCCCTACCGCTGGACTGCACTTCTCAAAGCATTTATTGAAACGTTTGGAAATTAAGGGCGTTGACTTTGCTGAAGTTACATTACATGTTGGATTGGGTACCTTCAACCCTGTAGAGGTAGAAGATCTTTCCAAACATAAAATGGATAGCGAAGAATTGGTAATTGATGAAAAAGCGACTGAAATTGTCAATAGTGCCAAAGCCAATAAAAAGAGGGTCTGTGCTGTAGGGACAACAGTGATGCGGGGATTGGAAAGTGCTGTTTCTTCAGATCATGCGTTGAACACTTTTGAGGGATGGACCAATAAGTTCATTTTCCCTCCCTACGATTTTAGTATCGCTGATGCCATGATAACCAATTTCCATTTACCGAAATCAACCTTACTAATGATGATTTCAGCGTTCATGGGCCATGATTTGATGAAAAAGTCATACAAGCAAGCTATTTTGGAGCAATATCGCTTTTACTCCTATGGTGATGCCATGTTGATATTATAATGACAGTTGTATTTGAATACTAAGACCAGAAGAATCCCGACCGCCAATCGGGATTTTTTGTTATCCTGGGTTTGATCCAAGGGTCTTTCCTAAATTTGTGCTTATGCCCGGAACCAAAAAAGATATACGTGCATTGACCAAAGAACAGCTGCGGGAATTTTTCATTTCCCATGGTGATAAGGCTTTTCGTGGCAATCAGGTATACGAATGGTTATGGCAAAAATCAGCACATTCCTTTGAAGTGATGACTAACATCTCCAAGGAAACTAGGGAAATGTTGGAGGGAAACTTCGTCATTAACCACATTCGGGTGGATCAAATGCAGCGAAGTAATGACGGTACCATAAAGAATGCAGTACAATTACATGACAATCTGATTGTGGAATCCGTTTTAATTCCTACGGACACCAGGACTACCGCCTGTGTTTCCAGTCAGGTAGGTTGTAGTTTGGACTGTAGGTTCTGCGCTACGGCTCGTCTAAAACGCATGCGAAATCTAAATCCTGACGAGATATACGATCAGGTGGTGGCAATTGACAATCAAAGCAGGCTTTATTTTAACCGTCCCTTGAGCAATATTGTCTTTATGGGCATGGGTGAGCCCTTGATGAATTATAAAAATGTCCTCAAGGCTATTGATAAAATAACATCTGCCGAAGGATTGGGAATGGCACCAAAACGAATAACGGTTTCAACTTCGGGAGTACCAAGGATGATTAGAAAAATGGCGGATGCAGAAGTGAAGTTCAATTTGGCCGTATCATTGCATTCCGCTATCGATGCCGTACGAACTTCCATAATGCCTTTTAATACAATGTTTTCCCTTGCGGATTTAAGGGAATCCCTACAATACTGGTATCAAAAAACAAAAAAGCGCATTACCTATGAATATGTAATCTGGAAAGGAATTAATGATACCCAGAAAGATGTAGATGCCTTGGTGCAGTTTTGCAAGTTTGCACCTTCAAAGGTTAACCTAATTGAATATAATCCCATTGATGATGGGGAATTCACTCAGGCATCAGAAGAGGCGATACAACGTTACGTCGGAACTTTGGAAAGAAACCATATTACGGTTACGATAAGAAGATCAAGGGGAAAGGATATTGATGCGGCCTGCGGACAATTGGCGAATAAAGTCTGATCATAG
>JBCBZA010000003.1:0-49524 GCA_039815575.1 Bacteroidota bacterium
ATCAAAACCCCATGCACCAAAACCGCTATGGAGGTA
The DNA here is from genome assembly GCA_039815575.1 of Bacteroidota bacterium. Classification (GTDB taxonomy): domain Bacteria; phylum Bacteroidota; class Bacteroidia; order Flavobacteriales; family Flavobacteriaceae; genus Croceivirga. The sequence goes on from JBCBZA010000003.1 coordinate 37, forward strand.
AAAAGAAAAAGGGTACCTCCCAATTCTTTTAAAGCGATGACCGCATTGATCTCACAAAAGGCGCCGATAACGGCCAAAAAGAGGAAGACCATATACAATCCCAAGGTATGTGCCCCTTTTAATCGTGAGACCAATGGGGTTTGGGCCAAAAGAATGCCCAAGGTGGTCAGCGTTAAAATGCTGGGAATGGATGGAAACTGTTTGGAAAGTATTTCCGAGACAAAAAATGAAGACAATCCCAGTACGATAAGCCAGGCCAAAGAGAATAGGTCCATGCCTTCTTTTTCTGGTTCTTGAGTTCCTGAGGTCTTGGAAGTGAGTCCCTTATTGTCCTTCCATAAAGGGGGAAGTAGGCGAGGTAGGGCCAAGGTAATAACAATCCAAAGGGTGGTCACTACATTATCAACGGCAATGGTACCAGCATACAGTACACTTTGTTCCTGAAAATGATACTCTAGGGCAATGGCATTAAAGTTAACACTGCCTCCCGTGTAGGTTCCTGTCAACATTCCGGCGAGCGTACGTGCATTTTCCCCTAAACTTGTTTCAGGGGCAATGAAAAACCAGGCCGAAAGAATACCGGAAACTGTAGCAAAGGAACCCAATACAAACAGGCCAATCATGGGTAATCCAGCTTTTTTTATGGCGTTGAGGTTGACCCCTAACATCAGGTAAAAAATGGAAATCGGAGCAACATAGGTAAAGATGCCATCGTATAGCGGAATACGATTTGAAGCTGCTGGTATCAAACCTACATTGGCAATAATGGCCGTGAATACAATGGCTAGGAGCGCAGCTCCCAATTGCTTGCCCCATCTCGTTTTTTCGGCATAAATACCGAGCAGCACCATTAAAGCGAGCATGGAAAGTACGTAAATAGGGTGCTCTAGAAATGCCATTGGTTTAAAGATAATGGAATTTTAAAGGCATTAAAATCAAACATCCTTGATTTTTGTCACCAATGTCCGGTACCCGGTTCCCCTTTAAAGGGTCCCACTAATTCACCGGTTATCCAGCCGGCGTAAAACCCGCCGGGTTGTGGTATCACACGTTCACCAGCCAAAAAACATTCTAAATATTGGGGATAAAAAGCAAAATATTGAGTCAAAGCCTCGAAAGGGGAAAACGGATCGGCATACGACCACGCTACGGCCTTGTTCGGTTGTTCTTTTAGGGCCCAGTAAGACGAACTACCCTTCCATTCACACAGCGAGGTTTTCCCCTCTAAAGGAACCAGAAGGTCTCGGTTCACATCTTCTAGGGGGACATAATAGGTGGGCGGGCTAGCCGTTTCCTGTACGGCCAAGGCATTTTGGGAAAGGGCCAAAGTTTGTCCGTTGCTTAATACTTTCAGTTCTCTTTTTTCAGCAACTAAAGCAGGAGGGCGCGGAAAATCCCAAACAGAAACCTGCCCTTTTTTTGGAACTATCGCAAAATCTGGACGTTGCTGTCCAATATGGGTCCATTTATTCCGAGCTTTCAGCAACCAATCCTGTACCTTTATTTTCTTTTTATCCATGCTTTTTACACTAAAGATAAGGGGGAATCGTGTTAACTTTGGAATAAACGAAAACCCCTTGGAAAAAAATGTCTTGGGAACTGAACTGGAGGCCTGTTGCTTTAGTCCTAAAACTGGTTTTTATCGTGATGGTTATTGCAAAACAGGAACAGATGATGTTGGGACCCATGTGGTTTGCGCTATCATGACGGAAGAATTTCTACGCTTTACCAAAAGACAAGGTAATGATTTAAGTACGCCCATTCCGTATTATCAATTTCCAGGATTACGGCCCGGAGACAAGTGGTGTCTTTGTGTTTCGCGTTGGAAGGAGGCTTATAAAGAAGGTTTGGCTCCACCTGTTCTTCTTGAAGCCACCCATGAAAAAGCCCTACATTATGTTTCGTTCAAACAATTGTTGGAGTTGAAACATACGTTATAACAGGAGAGCACACCGGATATTCGGGCCTACACCTTTGCTATTGGCCTAAATAAACAACTTACATTTTACTTGCCAATACGGGTCAAAACAATGAAAGAAGTCCCAGAGTTACTTTACCTGTAACACAATGGAGGCCGCCTCACTCCCCCCCAATGCCATGGAACGGACGCTGGGTAAGTTACCACCAATATATAGGGTGAATTGCCCGGTTTCTACTTCTGGAATCCCTTTCTCATTGATCAAGGCCAAATCCTCAGGGGTCACAGAAAATGATATGGTCTTGGACCCGCCAGGCTCTAAGTGAATCCGCTGGGTTCCGCGAAGTGAAAACAAAGGTTTTTGAAAGGTACTTTCGTTGTCGGTCACATAGAATTGTACGATTTCATCCGCAGCAATGGCACCTGTATTGGTAACGGTACAGCTGATTTTTGTTTCTTGTTTGGTCTTAATTTTTTCATCTTCCAAAATGATATTGTCATAGGTGAATTCGGAATACCCCAATCCAAAACCAAATGGGTACATGGGCTCTTTTTCCATATAGCGATAGGTTCTTCCTTTCATGCTATAGTCCTCGTATGGGGGGAGTTGGTCCAAAGACTTTGGAAAGGTAATGGGCAATCTTCCGGATGGGGAAGTATCCCCAAAAAGTAAGGAGGCGGCTGCATTTCCCCCTTCCTCACCAGGATACCAGGCCAGCAATACCGCATCTGCCAGCTCGTGGATTTCACTTAGGTTCATAGGACATCCTCCCGTCACAATAGCGACCAAGGGCTTGTTGTGGGAAGCGAGTTTTTGCAAGTAGTCCAATTGGTTTTGGGGGACATTATAATCCAGACGATCCCCAAAATATGGTGAGGAAATGGACTCGCCCTCTTCACCTTCAATATGGCGTGTTAGTCCTAAAACGGCTATGGTCACATCGGCATCCGCAGCACCTCCGGACGACCAGTCAAATGGATTTACATTGGCACGATCCAGAGTCGTACCCGGACTATACTGCACCTGACTCCCCATGGCCACCTTGTTGGTGATGCCTTCCAAGAAGGTCACAATATTGGGATTGACCCCAAAGTAATTTCCCAATAGGGCATCTACGGAGGCCGCGTTGGGCCCCACCACATAGTAACGGTTGAGGTCCTTCTCAAGCGGTAGGACCCCATTGTTCTTGAGGAGTACCATGGATTTTGTAGCGACCTCCAAGGAGAGGGCACGATGCTCATCGGCATCAATTTTGGTCACCGGAATGGTAGAAAAAGGCACGTTTTCCTGAGGGTCCATAAGTCCCAGTTTAAAACGTGTGCGTAACAAAGTGGCTAGATTCTTATCTAGGACAGTTTCCTCCACCAATCCCTGCTGTACTGCTTTGGCAAGTACCTGATAGGTACTTCCACAATTGAGGGAAACACCACTTTTTAAGGCCAGGGCGGCACCTTCTTCTGCTGTTTTCACGGTACCATGCCCATTTTCAGAATAAAAATCGACCAATGCCCAACAATCACTTAAAATATGCCCTTTAAATTGCCAGTCCTTTATCAAAATATCATTTAATAGGGAATTACTCGCACAGCATGGTTCATCATTGGTACGGTTATAGGCACACATTACGGATTCTACGCCAGCATCAACCAATGCCTTAAAGGCGGGAAGATAGGTTTCATGTAAATCCTTTTGGTTGACCATAGCATTAAATTCATGACGTAATTTTTCTGGACCGCTATGTACGGCATAGTGCTTGGCACATGCCGCTGTCTTTAAATAGTTGGGGTCGTCGCCTTGTAATCCTTTGACAAAAGCGATTCCGAGTTGACTGGTCAAAAAGGGATCTTCCCCATAGGTCTCCTGTCCTCGACCCCAGCGAGGGTCCCTAAAAATGTTCACATTGGGGGTCCAAAAAGTAAGTCCCGTATATTGGTTTCTATTGCCTTGGGCTTGGGCTGCGTTGAATTTTGCGCGAGCCTCATCAGAGATAGTAGCTGCTACCTTTTCCACCAATGGGGCATCAAATGTGGCGGCCATGCCGATGGCCTGCGGAAAAATGGTGGCCCTTCCTGAACGGCCTACGCCGTGCAAGGCCTCATTCCACCAGTTATAAGCGGGAATGCCCAACCGCTCAATGGCAGGGGCATTGTAAAGCAACTGTGACGCCTTTTCTTCAAGGGTCAGTAAAGAAATCAAGTTGTCAATACGTTGTTGGACCGGAAGCTCAGGATTATTAAAGGGATGCTGGGAGAAGGTAGCGAGTGTTACCCAAAACAATAAAAAGAGGTTCCAGAATTTCATAAGTGTTTTTATTTAAAATTACATGTAGTAAATCATCACAGGCGATATAAAGAAAGGTAAGATCACCGAGCATTCAAAAATACGGGGAATGCCGTACTTTTTTGTAATATCACAAAAAGAAACCGACAAAGCCATAAATGAAACGAATTACTGCATTTGTAAAGAAACTCAGTGGTGGCGATTTCCTTTTTGGGATTTTTATCCTATTGATGATCATCCCACAAACGGGACAACCCATTCAAGTGGGCATCAATCGCCTTAAAATGATGGTATGGTCACCTAGCATTGAAGATGACGAAACGCAGCCCACCATTACAGCTTTTGATTATAGCTTACGAAATTTGGATAACGAGAACGTCATCCAGCCCATAGGTGAGGGACGAATTACTTTTTTGAGCCTCTGGGCCACTTGGTGTGCGCCTTGTGTGGCGGAACTGCCTAGTATTGAAGCCCTATATCAAGATTATAGGGACCGGATTGATTTTGTACTGGTCACCCATGAAAATCCTGAACTAGTGCGAGGGTTTCTGCAGAAAAAGGACTTGAACCTTCCTGTATATTTTCCGGCCTCTACATTGCCAGAAGGATTGCAATCCAAGAGTCTCCCTACCAATTATTTGATTGATGGGGAGGGAAACATACTTGTAAAGGAAACCGGAGCCGCCAATTGGAACAGTAAGAAAGTGAGGGGGCTGTTGGACAAGTTGTTGGTGGAATAGGTATCAAGTCAATTCTATTTTTTGTTCTTGTCCATTTTGTCTTGACACAAAATGGACGAAAAAGTCAAGAAGATTTTGAGGAAATTTTTGGCTACGCCAAAACCACGGCTGCTGCTATCGCTGCATGCTCTTTTTCGCCGCGCGAAACGCACTTCCGCTGGGAGCACCACCATTTCTCGAAAATCTTCGGGTCTGCTATAAATCAAACTCTTGTATTTCTATTGAAACTAAGAAATAGGCCGGTAATGGCTAAAGAATTAAAAACCTTTTTGGGCAGCATAGGAACCTGAACCCGTTAAAAATTCAGGAAGCCTTGTACAGGGCAGAACGCAAAATGCAACGACTTGCATTCGAAGTGATGAGCCTTTTATCAATACTTTTTTCCATCGATGAAAAAAGTATTCAAAAAAATCTAGACTGATTTTTTCCAGCTTGAAATTCAGAAAAGCTTTTGTTCCGCGTCGCCCAGACCGTTTCCGATTGCATCGGAATACTCTTTGGACGACTTTTGTTACTCCAGCACAAAACCTTTTGACTTTTCTACGCAAGAAAAAATAGGCCGGTCGGACTTGTAAATGTTTATTTCAGAGTCCCTTCTCCGCAGAATAGGGAGGCAAAAGCTCCGAATTTCAGCTTTTTTAAAAGCGCGGAGTTTTGCGAACGGTTTTTGTCCTTGGGCAAAAAATTCCTCTGGAGAAGGCGCGTTTTTCTTTGTTTCGTTTCTTTTGCGCGAACAAAAGAAATGAAGGAATAAAAAATGAATTTAGAAAAGGTGGCTGAGTTCTCGAAGCGACCATCTGCAAAGGTCATTTCGAGAGCCTCAATGACCTATTCACTTTTCACCACTGCTATTGCCTCAATCTCTACTTTCCATTCCGGCAATCCCAAAGCTTGAACGCCAACCAAAGTACTGGCAGGCATGTCCTTATCGCCCAATAATTCTTTGCGAATGGTTCGAAAAGTATCCAGATAGGCGGGTTGGTAATCCACGATGTAGGTATTGTATTTGACCACATCGTCAAAGGTTGCCCCAGAGTTTTTTAAAGTCTTAAATAACCCGTTTAGGGCCTCTTTAAATTGACTCTCAAAATTCGGACCCGTACCTACTTGTCCTGAAATATGGATGGTTTTGATGCCATTGGCCTCCACTACTACTGCTTGTGAATAGCCAGGACCTGGATTGATATAGGTTTTGGTGAGTTGGGTATTGGAAGTTGGAGTTTGAGATTGGTCCGTTTCAACGGTTTTGGGTTGGCATGCCGTTAGAAATAATATCAGAACTGTGTAGACTTTTGCTTTCATATGTCTCAACTTTATTGCTGCAGGATGTCTTTTTTTATTTAGTATTATTTAAATATAGGGATATAGCGTCCCTATTTCATAATTAACAATCTGCTAATCTGAATAATATTTAATCATTGAATGGTATAATAGTTTCTTTAAATGTTGTCATACCATATCTTTAAACTAATGATTTGGGTTGGTATTATTTATTTATTTCAGGGCTTCCCCCAGTTTAACCTGTACAGCACACCACTTTTAATTTTGGTGGTACAGGGCCTTATCTTAAGCGGGCTGCTGCTATCACGTTACTTTGGTAAAAAGGCCTTGCCGGATTTACTATTGGCCTTGATCCTGTTGATCATGTGCTATCATAGAACTACCTATACCTTGGGGTTTATGGGCTGGTACGATACCTTTCGTGCCACCAAGATCAATTATTACCTGGTGAATTTGGGGATGCTGTTGGCGCCCTTAATCTACTTCTATGTCAAGAGTGTGTTGCAGCCCAACTTTCGATTGCGACGTAACCACCTTTGGCATTTTTTACCCTGGATTCTCTTTTTTGTGACCAAAATGGTCATCTTGGGCTATGATGCGAGCCAACCCGGTTTTGCCGATAACCAAAACGGCTATCTGGTCATCAATTTTCAATGGAAGTACTTGAACCCTGTGGTAAGCTTTTTCTCCGCCGCACAAATGTTATTGTATCTGGCTTTTTCCTTTCAGCTGTACTACCGATATAAAAATGAGATACAGCAGTTTTTTTCCAATTTGACCAAAAAAGAACTGAGTTGGATTTTCACCGTGTTGTTGGTCTATTCGTTTTTGTTTGTCTACGGCTTGGTCCAGTTCTTTATCAACGATATCGTAGTAGAGCTCAGCTGGACGCAAAAATGGTGGATCGAATTTTTATCGGCCGTGACCTTACTGTACTTGGGAGTGAAGGGCTATTTTACCGACTTTGGTTTTCTTAAGGACTTTGAGTCGGATACCGTTGCTTCCAATACAGGAATAAAAGGGGCACCTGCCGCTGATGCTTCCGAGCTAAACAATAGAAAAAGCACCCTCGAAAAGCTGTTTTCCGAGGAGCAGCTGTTTTTGGATCCCGAATTGAATTTGGCCCAACTTTCGGAACGACTCCAAATGAATCGCACAGAAGTGTCCGAAATCATCAATGCAGGTTTTGGAAAGAACTTTAACGACTTTGTGAATACCTATCGGATCGATCAATTCAAACAGCGCTTGCAACAAGGGGACAACAAACGATTGTCCTTGGTGGGGCTGGCTTTTGATTGCGGGTTCAACAGCAAAGCCACCTTTAATCGGGTGTTTAAAAAAGAGGTTAATCTCACTCCAACGGAATACTTGAAATCCCTTACCTCATAGCCTGGGTTTAGCGTCTCAAATCATTTGAGACGCCTCTTTCTTATTTGAGTCGACCACTGAAATTGGATACTTCAAATTTGTGTCAGTATTCATTTTTAAAAACTTAAAATCATGAAAAAAACAGTAGTCGTATTTTTTAGTATTGTCGTAGCCGCCGTAGGTTTGGCCTTTGCCCAACGATCCAGTTTGGAGATTCCACCCAAGTCATCCTTGGAACTGGATTATGCGGATTATGAGATGTACCAACTTAAACTCCGGAACGATAACAGCAGAGGTCTGGAAGTAAAAGTAGTCGATAAGAAAACCGGTGAGTTTGTTCGCGGTTTTGGATTGGGCCCCGTGGGTAAAGTAGAGGTGATGGTCGAAAATACCAGCAAAATAGTTTTTACCAATACTGGAAACAAAACAGCGAGTTTGTCGGTTTCCTTTATGGAGATGGATGCCTCTAAGGTCATGGCCGCCAATGAGGGCTTGGTCAGTTTTACCTTGGTGAACTCCAGTAACGAACCCATTCCCTTAATCATCCCCAATGTGATGAACCCCAACCTGTCCCCCAACTCCAAAAGTGGGGTGGATTTGAAAATTGGGCAGGAACTGATCTTTAGAAACCGCGGAAAGCGCTATGTACTGTTCACCGTAGATGAAAGCATTCAGGAAGGACAGCAAGTGGATGTCTTTAAATTGCTTCAAGAACGGAAGAAAGAATTGGGGTTGAAATAAAACAATGTAGTTCTGTTCTTTAAAAGCTTAAAGTCCCAGCTCCGAAAATGGCTGGGATTTTTTCTGTTCTGAATGAACATATAAAAGAACTAGTTAATTCTTGTCCTTTTTTGCATCGCCCATACCGTTTCCGATTTCATCGGAATACTCTTTTGGCGACTTCCTTTATCAAATACAAAACCTTTTGAATTAGCTGCGCAGGGAAAAATAGGCCGTACTTATTAAAGGCCTGTAATTTATTCGATAAAAGAAAAATCAAAACTTAAAAGTCAAGCTCCTACCCTTTTTTAAGGGGAGGTGGCTTTTTCGCTATGAGCGAAAAAGACGGAGGGGTATTAAAACTCCCGATATTCCCCAGACAGATACGGATTGGCTTCCTCCTCTGCAAATTGGGCAGTTGCCGCATCCCAATGTAAGGTTTGGTTTGGGAATCGTCCTGCAATCACTCCCAATAAAATAGTTTCTGTGAGTCGGGCAGCGTATTCAAAGGGGGCCGTACATTGGTCTTTACCCAAACAGGCATCCACAAACTGATGGTAATGCTTAGGACCCTCGCTGGCATAATTGCGAATAGGTTCCCCCAAATTATGCTTAGCAATGTCCTTAGAAATATCTACGTATTTGCCTCGAACGATTTTCTTTGGCAATTGCATAAAATGTGGTAAAAGCAATCTTCCCTTGCTGCCCACAAACATAGCTCCTTGATCAGGCAATTGCCCTTCAGCAGCTACATTGGCATCCAAAGAAATATCCGTTTTGGCCATTTTTTGTTTTTTGGTGTCCTTTTGCCCCGGTAAGATCAAATCCTCGTGGGAGGGGGGCATGCCTGGGCCATCATACCAAATCCATTTTAGCGTCTTATCCGTGTAGGCGGTTCCCGGAAACTCATAGGTGACCGTATTGTTTTCAGGATATCCAAAACCATTGGGTGTCCTACACTCGTTTTTGATGGTCATAGGTACATCCAGGTTGAGGGCATTATATGGGGTGTCAAAGATGTGTACGCCCATATCCCCTAAGGTTCCACAGCCATAATCCATTAATTTTCGCCAATTGCCAGGGTGATAGTATCCTTCTTTATACGGACGCTTTGCCGAAGTACCTAGCCAAAGGTTCCAATCGAGTTGGGCAGGGATGGGGTCTTCCCCTTCGGGGGTGGAGCCATTATACCCCCACGATTTTGGGCTCCATGCATGTACCGTATGAACCTTTCCAATTATGCCATCCTGGATCAATAAGGTGGCCAATTTATAATCATAAAACGAATGGACTTGAATGCCCATTTGGGTGATAAGGTTCTTATCAACAGCCATTTTTTTCATGGCCCTGGATTCGGCCACATAATGTGTCAACGGCTTTTGGCAATACACGTTTTTACCCATTTCCATTGCCATAAGGGAAGCAGGGGCATGGGTATGATCGGGAGTGGATACAATAACTGCATCAATAACGTCCTTCATTTCTTGCAACATGACGCGGTAATCAAAAAAGACCCTAGCCTTGGGGTGTAATTTTCGCGCTGCGGAAAGGTTGACGGCGTCTACATCGCAAAGTGCGACAACATCTACCTGGGAATGCGATGAAATATCCCTTAAGTCTTCTCCTCCCATATTGCCCACACCGATATGTGCTGTGCGCAGTCGGCCATCAGGGTTTTCATTCACTTTTGCTTGTAAAAGGGATGGGGCAGCCAATGCGCCCAATACGCCAATGCCACCTTTTTTTAGAAAGTCACGTTTGTTCATGTTCGGTCTATTATAATCGTTTAATTTTTATGTTCTTGAACCAGATAGGACTGGAATGGTCTTGAAGGGCGATATAGCCCGATTTGAATTTGCCATAGTCAGGGGCATTGTCCCATTTTCCTGAATTTTTCTTGACCTGCCAATCTTCTGACCAAGGCACAAATTCCAATACTATTTCGCCGTTCAGCCAATGCTCTACCTTTTCGGGGGTAAACACAATTTTAGAGGAATTCCATTCCCCAATGGGGTTTAGGGTCTTTTCTGACTCGTCTGCCACATGCATGGCATAATCGGCTCCTGTTTTCTGCCAGTCTTGTAAAAGTTCAGGGTGTTCCGCTCCAAACTGGGAATTGTAGGCAGTTAAGTCATGGATGTCCGCATAGTTTTCGTCATCAATGAGTTGATATTCTGGAGAAACTACAGGAGGTCCTTCGTATCCTTCCTTTACATGATAAAAAATACCGCTATTGCCTCCCTCGGGGATTTTCCACTCCAGATAAAGTTCAAAATTGTCAAATTCTTCAGCACCATAGATGATGTCTTTGCCACCGGTATAATCTTGTTCAAGACCCAGTTGCGTGTCAAAGGTCAGCGTACTGTCCTTGATGGTCCAACCCGGCGGCAGGGCTTCCATTCCATATCCACGCCATCCCTTTAGACTGGTGCCATTAAAAAGGTAGGTCCATTCCGATTTTTGCTGATTCGATGTTTCGGTTTGTACCGCCTCTTTATTGGAATCTTTGTCTTCCTTGCAAGAGATGAAGAGTACTAAGAGTGATATCAAAAAAAGATATTTGTGCATGGTACAGGTGATTTTTACACCCAAGGAAAGTACAAAATATTAACAATACTATTTCTTCGTTTTTCAGTACTTTTAGAAACGACTAATTCAAAGAACACCTAAAAATGAAAATGCTTTTCTCCAAGGCAGGTCTTGCCCTGCTTTCCCTGTTTTTTATTGCCTTTACCGGGGAATCCCAAAGACGAAAAAAATCGCCAGCTACACCAGAAATACCATCAGCACTGTATTCCAGTTTGGAGTATCGATTGGTAGGACCATTTCGTGGGGGTCGCTCCGCAGCTGTGACCGGTGTGCCCGGGGAACCCAACCTCTTTTATTTTGGAGCTACAGGGGGCGGCGTTTGGAAAACGTTGGATGGGGGTCGTTCCTGGAAAAATATATCGGACGGTTATTTTGGAGGAAGTGTAGGCGCGGTTGAAGTGGCCAAAAGTGACCCTAATGTCATTTATGTTGGAGGGGGTGAAAAGACCCTTCGCGGCAATGTTTCCAGCGGATATGGTATCTGGAAAACCGAAGATGCAGGAAAAACGTGGCAGAAGGCCGGATTGGAAAAAAGTAGGCACGTGCCGCGTATTCGTATCCATCCTACAGATTACAATACGGTCTACGCCGCGGTACTTGGAAATATTTATAAACCCACAAAAGAACGCGGCGTCTATAAAAGTACCGATGGTGGAAAAAGTTGGAGGCAAGTCCTGTTTGTAAACAACCAGGCTGGAGCGGTCGATTTAACGTTTGACCCCAATAATCCACGAATTCTATATGCGTCCACCTGGCGTGCCCAGCGAACTCCGTATTCCCTGAGTAGTGGTGGTGACGGTTCTGGGCTTTGGAAAAGTACCGACAATGGCGAATCATGGACAGAAATTTCTAAAAATGAAGGATTTCCAAAGGATACTTTAGGGATTATTGGCGTTTCCGTATCTCCCGTAAATTCTGAACGGGTTTTTGCCATTGTGGAGAACAAGGAAAAAGGAGGCCTGTACCGTTCCGATAATGGAGGTGAAACATGGACGCAGGTAAATTCAGAACGCAAATTACGCCAACGGGCCTGGTACTATACCCGTGTGTATGCCGATACGGAAGACGAAGATGTGGTCTATGTGATGAATGTGCGCTACCATAAATCTACTGATGGCGGAAAATCGTTCAATACTTTCAATGCGCCGCACGGGGACCATCATGATCTATGGATTGCCCCGGAGAATAGTCAACGGATGATTATTGGTGATGATGGGGGTGCCCAAGTCAGTTATGATGGAGGGGAAACATGGAGTACCTATTATAACCAACCCACGGCCCAGTTTTATCGAGTAACAACGGATAATGCATTTCCGTATCGTATTTATGTGGCCCAACAAGATAATTCTACAGTGCGCATTAATCACCGATCCGATGGGGGGAGTATTGGCGAAGATGATTGGGAACGCACAGCTGGCGGGGAATCGGCTCACATAGCGGTAGACCCTACCAATAATGATATTGTATATGGTGGAAGTTATGGAGGATTCTTAACTCGGGTAAATCATAAGAAGAACACCGTTAGAGGAATTAACGTCTGGCCTGATAATCCCATGGGCTATGGGGCAGAGGGCATGAAGTACCGTTTTCAATGGAACTTCCCTATCATTTTTAGCAAGCATGATCCCAAAAAACTGTACACCTTTAGCAACCATGTGCATAGGAGTACCAATGAAGGTCAAAGTTGGGAACTACTGAGTGGTGACCTTACTCGAAACGACCCAGATAAGTTGGTGAGTAGTGGTGGCCCCATCACTCAGGACAATACAGGTGTGGAATATTACTGTACCATCTTTGCTGCTCAGGAAAGCCCGTTAAAAGAAGGCTTGATGTGGGTAGGGAGCGATGATGGGCTTATTCATATTACTCAGGATGATGGACAAAATTGGGAGAATGTGAGCCCAACAGGCATGCCAGAATGGATGATGATCAATAGTGTGGAGCCATCGGCGTTTGATGAAGGAACATGTTATGTTGCTGGAACCCGTTATAAGTTGGGCGATTTTGCTCCATACCTGTATAAGACGACCGATTATGGGAAAACTTGGGCCAAAATCACCAATGGTATAGAAAGTGAACACTTTACACGTGTCGTAAGGGAAGATCCGCAGCGCAAAGGGCTACTTTATGCTGGTACGGAAACCGGCATGTATATATCCTTTAATGATGGGGCGAAATGGAAAAAATTTCAGCTTAACCTACCCATAGTGCCTATTACGGATTTGACGATAAAAGACAACAATTTGGTGGTAGCCACCCAAGGGCGTAGTGTCTGGATTATTGATGACCTTACTGTTTTACATCAATTGGCTTCCAATGATTCAGGGGCCGACTGGAAACTTTTTGCCCCAAAAGATTCCTACAGAACCAAGGGTCGGGCAAGATCAAAAGGCAATCCGAGTTTGACAGAAGGGCAAAACCATCCCGCGGGTGTGGTGACGCATTACTATCTTAAAAATTATGACAAGAAAAAGGATACCGTACAACTCACCTATTTGAGTATGTCTGGAGATACCTTGGCCAACTTTAGCTCGAAATCAACGGATAAAAAGAAGATGCTGAAAGTTGAAAAAGGGGGCAATGCCCATAATTGGGACACACGTGGAAAAGGAGCGGAACGCTTAAAGGGAATGATACTGTGGGCCGCCAGGTTGGATGGGGCCAAAGCTGTTCCGGGTACTTACAAAGTGTCTTTAAATGTCAATGGCCAAACACAAACGCAGAACTTTAAAATTCTCCCAGACCCCAGGGCTGAGGTTTCGGTGGCTGATATGCAAAAACAGTTTGATTTTATAACTGACGTGAATACAACTATGGACAAGGCACATCAATCCATTAAAAAGATTCGGAAAATCAACGAAAAATTGGATGCCTTTACCAAGCAGTACAAAGACAATGAAGCTACTTCGGACTTGGTGGAAAAAGCAAAGAAGATGAAAGAAGGATTTAGTGAAGTAGAAAAGGCGCTCTATCAAACCAAGAACCGAAGTAATCAAGATCCCCTGAACTTCCCCATTAGGTTGACCAATAAGTTGGGGCATTTAAACCTTTTGGTTTCCATTGATGATTTTCCACCAACCGAACAGGATATTGCAGTGAAAAATGAAATGACGACCAAAATCAATGCCCAATTGGTAACTTTCGACAAATTGATCGATGAGGAAATGAAGACATTTAATGATGCCTTCAACCAATTAGGCCTTGATTATTTATCCATAGAAGAATAGAAGCATAAAATGAAAAGATCAATAATATTAGTTGCCCTAATGATTGGGGCTACTTGTTTTGCCCAAACTGCTGAAGAGTATTTTAAACCGGTAAAATATCGAAATATTGGCCCCTTTCGGGGAGGACGTTCCGTATGTGCCACTGGTGTGGTGGGGGATCCCATGACCTATTATATGGGAATTACTGGCGGAGGTGTTTGGAAAACCACGGATGCCGGTCAACATTGGAACAACATCTCTGATGGATTCTTTGAAATGGGATCTGTTGGTGCGGTAGCGGTCTCAAAATCAAACCCAAATATCGTTTATGTGGGCATGGGGGAACATGCCCCGAGAGGGGTGATGACCTCTTATGGCGATGGGGTCTATAAGTCCATTGATGCTGGGAAAACATGGCAGCATGTCGGTCTTAAGGAAACCCAACACATTGCTAGAATAGTCATTCATCCAACCAATCCCGATGTGGTGTATGTGGCAGCTCAAGGTGCCTTATATGGCCCGAATAAAGAACGCGGTATTTTTAAATCTACCGACGGCGGGAAAACATGGAAGAACGTGCTGTTCGTTAATGATTTAACGGGTTGTTCCGAGCTCTCCATAGATGCACATATTCCCGAAGTACTTTATGCTACCATGTGGCACCATCAACGGAAGCCAGAAGTGGTCATTAGTGGTGGGGAAGGCAGTGGGGTCTATAAATCAGTTGATGGTGGAGAAACGTGGAAGAAAATCGAAAAGGGACTTCCTAAGGAAAAAGGAAAAATGGCCATAGCGGTAAGTCCTGCAAACCCCAATAAAGTATATGCCTTGGTTGAAAGTGATTCCAATGCTGACAAAGGTGGACTTTTCGTTTCTAACAATGCAGGTAAAAGTTGGAGCATGGCCAGTGGTGATAACCGCTTAACGCAACGTGCGTGGTATTATACAGAGGTGTTTACCGATCCCAATAATGAAAATGTTGTATACGTGTTGAGTGCTCCGGCTTTGCGTTCGATTGATGGGGGAAAGACATGGGAACGACTATCGGGTACCCATGGCGACTATCACGATTTGTGGATAAATCCAAACAATTCCAATAATATGGTCATTGCCAACGATGGGGGAGCTGCAGTTAGCTTTAATTATGGTAAGAGTTGGTCTTCCCAGGCTATTATGCCAACAGCGCAGTTCTACCGCATCAATGCGGACAACCTTTTTCCCTATAATATTTATGCGGGGCAACAGGATAATTCCTCAGTCAAAATAGCAAGTATGTCCTTGGGCAGGGGAAGTATCAGTCGGGAAGACTGGACCTATTCCGCAGGAGGTGAAAGTGCCTTTTTAGCGTTTGATCCAGACAATCCAAGGTATGTGATGGGAGGTAGTTATTTGGGCAATATCAATCTTTTGGATACCCGCTCCAAGGCATCGACCAAGGTGTTGACGGCACCTATTCAGTATTTAGGTCGGGCTGCAAGGGATATGAAGTATCTCTACAACTGGAATGCCCCCATTATTTGGTCTAAGCACGAACCAGGCACTTTTTATCACTGTGCCCAATTGGTGCTACGAACCCGAGATATGGGAATGACCTGGGAAGAGATTTCTCCAGACTTGACCCGAAATCAAGATGATAAACAAGGTAATGGCGGGCGCCCCTACACCAATGAAGCTGTAGGTGCAGAAAATTATGGCACTATTGCCTACATCATAGAATCACCCCATGAAAAAGGTGTATTCTACACCGGAAGCGATGATGGATTGGTGCATGTCACCAAAAATGGAGGTGAAAGTTGGCAAAATGTTACCCCAAAAGGACTTCAAGAATGCCTGGTCAATGCCATAGAAGTATCACCCCATGACCCGGCTACATTATATATTGCCACTACACGCTATAAATTCAACGACTATACCCCGGCATTATATAAGTCCACCAATTATGGTGAAAGCTGGACCAATATCAGTTCTGGGATTCCGAAGGGCGCTTTTACCAGAGTGGTTCGTGAGGACAAAGACCGCAAAAACCTCCTGTATGCTGGGACCGAGAAAGGCATGTACGTTTCTTGGAATGGGGGTCAAAACTGGGAATCCCTGCAATTGAATCTTCCTAAGACCCCAGTCTTGGATTTGATGGTACATCAAGGGGATTTGATTGTGGCCACTTCAGGGCGCTCGTTTTGGATTTTGGATGATTTAGGGTTATTCAAAACCTATGAAAAGCCGCAAAAAGCGGCTAAACTCTATGAACCAGAATCCGCTTATAATGGTTTTTGGTATAGTGCTATGAATGGAAACTCGTCCGGTTTTAAAGGAAGTCAGCCGTTCACCGGAGTAAATCCCGCCAATGGCTTGGTCATTTATTATGAACTTCCAAAATTGGATGCCACGGAAATTAGTATGGAGATTCGTGATGCTAAGGGGAAATTGGTGAACTCCTTTTCCTCCAAATCGGATAAATCATATAAGCGTTATGATGGAGGTCCACCGCCCACACCAAAATTGTCCAAGAGCGAAGGCCTCAACCGATTTGTTTGGAACTTGGGGCACGCTATTATGCCAGGAGTTGACAACACCTATATTGAGGCTAACTATAGGGGTCATCGCGCCATTCCAGGCATCTACGCCATTACCTTAAAGGTTGGTGATAAAGTACTGGAAACCCAAGGAACCATCAAAGAAGTGCCCACCTACGATACAAAAGTTGGGCAATATGAAGCTTTTGACACCTTTATGACCGAAACAGAAGCCAATCTCACGGAAATGCATCAAATGGTCAATGGGCTATTTAAGGCAAAAAACCAATTGCAAAAAGTGTTGGAAAACCTCGATGACGAGGAATTAAAGAAAGAAGGGAAAGCCCTAACAGAAGAAATTGATGTGTGGGACAAGGAAATGATACAACGTAAATCCAAAGCCTATGATGACGTGGAGAATTTCCCCAATAAGTTCACCGCGGAATATCTATTCCTGATCAATGCCTCGGATAGTGCAATACCAAGAATCAATCAGTCCTCCATTGACCGCAGAAAGGAATTGGATGCACAATGGGCAGGGCTAAAACAGCGGGGGGAGGCCTTCAAAAAAAGTAAGATTCCAGAATTTAACAAGAAACTTTGGGCTGCAGGTATAGGGGCTATTCAGCTTTGATTTTTTCTTGTATGAGCTTTAATTTTGCATGACATGTAGTTGGACCGTGTAAAACACGCAAATCATGGAAAAGAAGATTGCCGTTGTAGGGGGCGGAATTAGCGGTTTAAGTTTTGCCCACTATTGTGCGGTTAGTGGTTTTAGCGTTGTGTTGCTTGATAAGCATTCCTTAGGCGGATGCCTTAAGAGTATACCGCTGGGCAACGAAGGTTATGTTGAAATTGGGGGGCATACCTTGACCAATACCTACAGTACCATACTTGAGATTTTGGAATATTATGGGAAGGAAGATCAGTTGGTTCCAAAATCCAATTTAAAATTTGAAGTATTTAATGGCTACGAATTTTCCTCTCTAGTAAGCCACCTACAAATTTTTAGTTTGGTAGTTGCGCTGCCTGGGCTATTTTTTCAATCAAAAAAGGGGAAATCCCTAGAGGAATATTACTCCAAGGTAATTGGCCGTCATAACTATATGAAGCTGTTCAGGCATCTTTTTAATGCTATTCTTTGCCAAAATGCCGATGACTTTCCAGCGGAACTCCTATTTAAAAAGCGAAGGAAAAACAAGAACTATCCAAAGAAATTCGTTTTAAAAAAGGGCATCCAACAACTCTTTGATATCGTCAGTGAAAACCCAAACATTGAGGTAAAAGAGAACAATAACATTAGTTCCCTTGCCCATAATAACGGACATTTCCAAGTAAAAAATGGCGAAAAGGTGGTGGTACAAGCCCCTTATTTGGCCTTGGCCTGCCCCCCGGGCACTGCTTCAAAACTTTTAAAAAGTCAATTTCCAAAGCTTTCGAATCTTATCGGTACCATTCCCCATGCGAGGGTTACTTCTGTCTTAGTGGAAATTCTTGACAAAGAAACGATAGCAAATCGTCAAAAAAGTATTCTTGGGGTGAACGGTAATTTTTATTCCGCTCGATTCATAAAGAAAGGTCCTAAGTCGTATTGGTGTTTTTATTTTAACAGTGAAACCATTTTTGAGTCTGCTGAAAAAAAGCATATTGGAAGCCTCTTTGGGGTGCCTGAAGATAAGGTTGTGGTCGTCGAAAGAGATCAATTTCAATTGCCTAAGTTAAGGGTTCAAGATTTGAAAACCATTACGGATATCGCATCGGAATTAAAAGGGAGCGAACTGTATGTTGCTACGAATTATCTAGAAGGACTGGCTATTGAAGATTGTGCACTTCGAGGAAAACGCGAAGCGCAACGGTTGTCTGCTCAATACCACCCATAAAACCTTCCCTGATGTTGTACCATATGGATAAAATGGCATAAGGTTTTGATTTGGACGCCTTTGGTGTGATTCTTGTTACCTTTATTCGAAATATTTGTTGCGGCTTGTTCAAAAAATTATCGTTGCGTTCCCGGATTTTTGTCACCATGATTCTTTTGGTGGTCTTTGCGTCAATTTTGATTGCGGGGGTAGCTATTTATCAGTACAGGGAACAAGGTGTTGACTACCATGAAAATCGCTTGGAACGAAAGGAAGAGCAGATACTACAGAGTATCAATTACGCCTTACGGGAGACTACCTATGAGCCTAACACCAAAAATTTAGGCTACATCTTTCGCAATGAAATCTATAAAATTGCGGATGTCCAGAATGTAAACTTTAATATTTATGATCTAGAAGGGGAACTGATAAAGAGCTCCAAACCTGCCTTTGAGGCAGATTCCGTTTCCAATTGTTTGGATGCAGAAGTACTCAACAACCTGGCTATCAGCCCAATGAAACGCTATGTAGAGGAAAAACGCACTGCAGGGGATAAGTATTTAGCTTCCTATACATTTATCAATGATCCGACCTTCAAGCCCATAGGCATTATGAACCTGCCTTATTTTGAGGACAATTCCTTCAACGATATGGAACTTAGGGAATTGTTGACACGCTTGGCAGGAGTGTACCTTGTAATGCTTTTAGCAGCAATCATTCTGGCCTATTTTATTTCAAAATATATCACCCGATCGCTGCAGACTGTGGCCGATAAACTGCATTTAACAGGACTGACCAAGCGTAATGAAAAGATTATCATTAAAAATCCAACAGAAGAAATTGGAAAATTAGTGGACTCCTACAACGAAATGATTGATGAACTTGAGGCCAGTGCTGCTAAATTGGCCCGAAGTGAACGAGAACAGGCCTGGCGTGAGATGGCAAAACAGGTGGCCCATGAAATCAAAAATCCACTAACACCCATGCGCCTAAGTGTACAAAGTTTTGAACGCAAGTTTGACCCAAAGGACCCCAAAGTTGGACAGAAGGTAAAGGAGTTCTCCAGTACTTTGGTGCAGCAGATTGATACCATGGGGAATATCGCCTCGGCCTTTTCCAATTTTGCCAATATGCCTGCCCAGCAAAAGGAAACCCTCAATGTGGTTACTGTAACAAAATTGGCATTGGACATTTTTACTGAGCCTTACATTCATTTTATCTCGGATGAGGAGGAAATTATTGCCAAATTGGATCGGACACAGCTTATTCGAATCATCACCAATTTGGTAAAAAATGCCATTCAAGCCATGATTGGAGTGGATTCCCCAAGAATTCTGGTCAGTGTCATTTCAGAGGGGGAGCATGTCAAAATTCAAGTTGCTGACAATGGCGTGGGCATACCTGATGAGTTCAAGGACAAAATATATGAGCCTAAGTTTACCACAAAAACCAGTGGTATGGGCCTTGGTCTTGGGATGGTCAGAAACATTATTGAAAATTACGGAGGAGCGATAAGTTTTACATCCCAAGCTGGCAAGGGAACGGTCTTCTCCGTCAAATTCCCCAAGGAATAAATCGGGCAGCTTTTCGATGTTGGATGCCCGATGTCTAATGCTTAATTTAGCTTTCTGCATGCACTAAAAGACAAAGAGCAAACATCATGACCTACGAAAATATCTACATTGAGGAAGAAGGAGCCATTGCAACCATTACCATTGACCGTCCCAAAAAATTGAATGCGCTCAATAGGGCAACTATTGAAGAGTTGCATCAAGCATTCAAGGAATTGGATGAAGACAAGGAAATCAAGGTTATTCTAATTACGGGAAGTGGGGAAAAGGCCTTTGTAGCAGGAGCTGATATTTCTGAATTTGCTGATTTTAGTGTGCCACAAGGAGCTCAATTGGCGGCCAAAGGTCAAGAATTGTTATTTGATTTTGTTCAAAACCTTGCTACCCCGGTTATTGCAGCGGTAAATGGATTTGCTTTGGGTGGCGGATTGGAGCTTGCCATGTCCTGCCATTTTAGGGTGGCCAGCGAAAATTCCAAAATGGGCTTGCCGGAGGTTTCGTTGGGGGTCATTCCGGGGTACGGAGGCACTCAGCGACTTCCCCAATTGGTCGGTAAGGGAGTAGCTATGGAAATGGTTATGACTGCTGGGATGATGGACGCGCAAAAGGCACTACAACATGGATTGGTCAATTATGTACTACCCCTGGATGAATTGTTGACGTTTTGTCGAAAATTGGCCCAAAAAATCGCGAACAACTCAAGTGTGGCCATTGCTCAGGCAATAAATGCCATGAATGCGGGTTATAACCCTAAAGAGGATGGTTATGCTGTTGAAATCGATGCGTTTGGCCATTGCTTTGGCACCGAAGATTTTAAGGAAGGTACTACTGCCTTTTTAGAAAAGCGCAAAGCCGATTTTCCGGGCAGCTAGCCAACTCAAAATTTTGCCCCACAATGAAGAACGTACTACTCTCCCTATTGGGATGCATCACTTTTATGGGCTATGCCCAAAAAATGCCCATTGCCTATGATTTTGGCGAGAAATTCAATGATAGACATCGGTACTCCAATTTATTGACCATTGCTGATGACGGTGATGGAGGATATATTTTGGTCCGCTCGTATTTTCAGGGCCTAATCCTTAAACCCAAGGGCTATTTGCTGGAGCGATATGATAAGGATTTGAACCTTATTGAGGAATACAACTACAAGTTTCGTAACATGCAATTTGTCAATGGATACATTAAAAATGGCGTGTTGAACTTGGTCTTCTTTAATTATGACTATGATAAGGAACAATACGAATATTGGGTCCACCAAAGTGCTACTACCAACTTCAATTTTAGGACAGAGAAAATACTGAGTATTTCCGCCAAGGTGGTTCAGGGCGCCTATGGAAAGAATTACTACAATCGAAATTTTTCCAATGGATTTACCACCACCATGCTATTTGATACCGATAAGAATGGGTTTCTGATCAGTACGCATCATACCAAGGGAAAGGAAAGCAGGCATACCTTGCACCTCTTTGATGCCAATCTCAATAAAAGGTGGGAGCACGATTTTTCAGGCGAAGCTGAGGAAAAGAACTATGCTTTTGAGCAATTGGCACTATCAAATGACCTAAGCACGGCCTATTTGGTAGGGAAGGCCTATTTCAAAAAGCGAAGATTTAAGGCTGAGGAACGAAAATTTGAATATGAAGTGGTCAAAGTGTCCAGCGCCGCGTCCAAGACCCAAAGCTTTAGCGAACCAGGAAAATATCCAGAAGCCCTTTATCCTATTTTAAATAATGGAGCAATAAAATGCGTGGGTTTCTACGCTGATAGAAAGGATAATCGATACAACGGATTGGCCTATTATGAATTGAATGCCAATACGTTGGATATTCAAAACGAAAAATACAATCCCTTCTCCCAAGAATTTATGTACGATAAGTTTGGTAGGGAAGAGGATAAGGAAATCAAAAATCTCATCTTCAAAAGTGTGGATGTAACGGCCAATAATGAGATTTTGTTCAACGCTGAGGAGTTTTTCATCACGCATAGCATGCATCGCACTGGGGCAGGACAACGTATGCAGGTAGATCGCTATCACTACAATGACATTGTAAGTGCTAAATTGGACTCCGAAGGCCATATGCTTTGGGCACGTAACATCAATAAATCTGAGGTGACCCAAGGGGATGAGGCATATGCTTCATACAGCGCCTACAGCAAAGGCGGCAAAACCTATTTTTTCATTTGCACCGCCTCGGAAAATCCACAATTGATCAATGAAGAACGATTAATTTTTAGGCAAGGTCTGAGCCGCAATCGAAACGTTTTTGTGATTTCCTTGGATGAAGGTGGGAAAATGGCCTATGAGAAGATTATTGACAATCAAGAGGCGCGCTTGCCCTTAATGGTTTCCAAGCCGTTCATTGATCGAAACGAAGACCAGTTGTTGTTTTACGCTAAACGCGGAAGCAAGAAACAATTGGTGGAGGTAGCTTTTGAATAAACACCCTTAATACCCCAATATCATGAGAAGAACACTATGCATTTTATTGATTACAGGTCTGGCCATCGCATTGACCTCATGCAGTAATTCCGATGACAGTTCCGAGGAGAATCCCGTAAGTGGCAGTTGGCGGGTGACGGCCATTCAAGTATCGCAACAACAACTCACCCAATTTGCTCCTTCAAATGAAGACATTATCATTACCTTCAATTTGGGCGTTGATTTTAGTGGCGAAACCTCTGTAAATCAATTTGGAGGGCGTTATGAATTGGATGGAAATACCTTGACCATGCTTGAATTTTCCACTACGGAAGTAGCGGACACCCAGTTCGGAGGGGCCTTTTATGAGAGTATTGCGGAAGCTCAAGTACCTAACGAGACCTTTGCCCAATTTGGGTATAGTTTTGACAATTTAGATTTAATTTTTGTCTTTGGGAATTCCGGTCAAATGACGCTTGAAAAACAATAATTATTTAAGAAGAAAAATAGGATTTATTCCATAAATTTGGAATAAATCCTAAATTGAAATCAAAAGACTTCATAAAAGGGCGTGGCGCCCAGAAAAATGTTCATAATCGTTTTTTAAAACATGTATATGAACACCGAGACGATTTTTTGGAATTTTGTAGGCTCGAAGGGGAGGTAGCCGATGCCAACAAAACGGCATATATCCCGATTTTCCCCAAGACTATTGTCAACAAAGTTACCAGCCCTGATGTGGGGATGCAGTATTCCATGAATCCCTATCAAGGCTGTGAACATGGTTGTATTTATTGTTATGCAAGAAATACCCATGAGTATTGGGGCTACAGTGCAGGATTGGATTTTGAACGCCAGATTCTGGTCAAAAAAGACGCTCCATTCCTGTTAGAGCAACTTTTGAAAAAGAAATCTTGGGAAGCTGCCACCATTGTTCTTTCAGGAAACACTGACTGTTATCAACCGGCTGAGCAAAAATTCAAAATAACCCGACAATGTCTGGAAGTGTTCCATAAATTCAGACATCCTGTTGGAATTATTACCAAAAATGCATTGGTCCTTCGGGATTTGGATATCCTGAAAAAATTGAACCAGGACCAACTGATTGGAGTCAATGTGTCAATAACTTCGTTATCGGAAAAGACAAGACGACTACTGGAGCCTAGAACCGCTACTATTAAAAAAAGGCTCCAAACGGTAAGGATACTTTCAGAAAGTGGTATTCCCGTCAATGCGATGCTAGCGCCCATGATACCAGGAATCAATAGCCATGAACTATTGAAATTGGCAAAAACGGTTTCAGAACACGGAGCCCTATCCTTTGGCTTTACCGTAGTTCGGTTGAATGGCGCCATAGGAGGAATTTTTAAGAATTGGATTTACAAGGCCATGCCAGACAGAGCGGAGAAAGTGCTCCATCTAATTCAAGACTGCCATGGAGGAAACATTAATGATAGTCGCTTTGGAATACGAAGTCGAGGTGAAGGAAAAGTGGCCCAGCAGATTCATGACATGGCCAGATTGGCACGCCACAACTATTTTAAGAATAAGGTGTTTCCAAAGCTTCGAACCGATTTACACAAACCATATAAAGATGGCCAGATGAAATTATTTTAAATATTTTTAAGGAGATTGTCCAATAAAAAAGGCAGTGCTCGTCACTATACCGGAATCAATAACATAAACCGTTCGTTTAAGCGAACACAAAAAGAAAAAGACATGAGTAATTTTTTGTATTTATTTAGAGGCGGGGACGAGAGCTTTAACAAACTCTCCCAAGAAGAAAAGCAGGCCCATATGGAGGTGTGGGGAAAGTGGATGGGGGAGCTCCAGGAAAAAGGAAAGTTATTGGATGGTCTCCCCTTGGCCGCGGATGGTCGGGTAGTGGAAAATAGAGGGGAAGTGGTCACCAATGGACCCTATGCCGAAGGAGCCGAATTGGTGGGAGGTTATCTTATTGTTTCAGCCAAGGATTTGGATGAGGCCACGGAAATTTCCAAAGGTTGTCCCATTTTCGATTACGAGGGTAGTGTGGTGGAGATTCGTGAGATTGTTGACATGGAAGGCCATTAAATTACCTTAAAAACTGAAAGCTCGATGTTGTTCGGGCTTTCTTTCATTTTCATGCAGCACTTAAAAAATCACATCAACAAACAACTGGACCACCTATTTAGGAATGAATATGCAAAGGTCATTGCCATACTCACCAAAAGGTATGGGGTAAGTCACATTGAAGATATTGAGGATGTGGTTCAGGAAACCTTTGTAAAGGCCATGAAGGTTTGGGGGTACAAGTCCATTCCTGAAAATCCCACTGCTTGGTTACTTAAAGTAGCCAGTAATGGAATGATCGATTTACTTAGGAGGCAAAGAAAAATAAGTAAAGATGCTGACGTTACCGGAAGGGAAAGCCTGGAAAAAGAAGCGGATACCATGTTAAAAAATGAAATTTCCGATAGCCAGTTAAAAATGATTTTTGCTTGCTGTGACCCTAAACTTTCGGAAGAGTATCAGTTGATATTGAGCTTAAAATTAATAGGGGGTTTTAGCAATAGGGAGCTGTCTGAAGCTTTGCTGAAAAAGGAAGAGACCATTGCAAAGGCATTTACACGAGCCAAGAAAAGATTTAGGGATAACGTTCAGTTTGTAAAGGTACCCGCAGAAATGGGCTTACAGTCCCGTCTTTTTGTGGTGCTTCGGGTCATTTATTTATTATTTTCTGAAGGGTATGCAACCACTACAGGTTCCCAAATATTAAAAAGGGATATTTGTTTTGAGGCTCTCCGATTGTCTTTGCTCCTCCGCGAGAACAATTACTGCAAACATCCCAATTTGGAAGCTTTGATTGCTTTGATGTGTTTTCATATTTCCCGATTTGATGCAAGAATTGGCGACAATGGTGAGTTGGTCAGTTTGGACAATCACGATCGGTCCTTATATGATCAAGATTTAATACAAATAGGATTGCTTCACCTACAACATGCCCAAGGTCACTCTACGAACCCTACCAACTATCTTTTTGAGGCAGCGGTGTCCTATGAACATTGTATGGCCAATACTTTTAGAGCAACCAACTGGGAGGCTATTTTAAAGCTCTATGACCTGCAGGTGGGCAACCAGCCTTCGCCTATGGCCAAATTGAATCGGATTGTTGCCGTTCAAAAAGTACATGGTCCCAAAAAGGCCTTGGTAGAGTTGGAAGCTTTAACCAAAGCGTATGATTATGAAAAAGTGGGGCTGTTTTATGCCATCAAGTCAGAGATACTGGGTGAGCTGGACCATCCGGACCACAATACAATCCTAAAACAAGCGATTTCCCTAACAGAGAATACGCTTCTAAAGGAACATTTAGAAAAAAAGATGAGATAGTTATTCTTAATAGCACATGTTACGGATTTGGAATGTAAGGAACATATCCAGCCCATTCCGAGGGTGTAGAAGTATCTCCGAGGGCATACTCCAGTAACTCTTTATAGATACGCTCTCCGTTATCGGAATTGGTCATAATGAGCATTCCCTTTCCTAAATCAGGAAAAAGAATGGAGTAGTGCTGAAATCCTTCTCCATGTCCCCCTTTTGACACCCCTTTGCCATAGGGGGTATCCAAATAAAGCCAACCCAAGCCGCAGCTCAATTTAATATTATCATATCTGGATGTTATTGTCTTGGAGTCTGGTCCAAAATGCTTTAATGACTTAATCCTGATTTGAGGATTAAAGAGTTCGTTATAAGAAGTTTCCGATAGTATTTCTTTATTAAGAATCGCAGTTAAAAATCGTATGTAATCCGTTGCAGTAGTTTCAAGAGTGCTTCCAGACCTTGGCTCATTATCGATGTCTTTATCATATGGGACGCCATTCTTTGAATGGCCATAGGCAAAGTCCTTTTCAAATCTTTGTTGCCAGTGATATGAAGAATTGTCCATTCCCAAAGGTTGGAAAATGAGCTCTTGTGCCAGTTCTTCCAATCCTTTTCCCGTTATTTTTTCCAATACCACTTGCAGATATACAAAACCTTCCCCGCTATAGTGGTATTGGGAACCCGGTATAAAGTTCACTCGCAACTTTCTATCCGGTTCGAAAAAACGCCAGTTTGGAAATCCTGTGGTATGGGCCAGGCACATTCTAGCTGTTATGCCATGATATAGGCTATCCGCTTTCAAATCAGAAAAATCATCGTGCCATCGGGTCAAAGGCTCATATTCATGTATTTTCTTGGGCAGATAGGTTTCAAGGGGAGTATCCAAATCAATTAGCTTGTTTTCAACCAGCTTCATGACCAATACACTGAATACCGCTTTGCTCAGGGAAGCACCATAGATATTGGTAGAATGGATTAAGGCCAATTTTTTTGGAAAATTTTTATACCCGCTGACATTGATATAAACTGGCTTCTTTTTATCAAATAGGGCAACAGCCATTCCCTGTACATTGGCTCCCTTCATCAATAGGTTGATTTTAGCGGTAACAGAGTCTTTTTGAACTGTGGTTCCATCGAGGCGTTCTATCATTTGATGGCCTTGTGAAATACCACTTCCGTGTATCGCCAACATGATGAGTAGTGCAATGGCTTTTATCGTCTTACTTCTAAGAAAAGGAATTGAAAGTGGGTAATAACACTTTTCTTTTTGAAGGGCATAAATAATATTAAAGATTACGATGGCAATACATATAGGGACGATGGCAATAAAAATAAAGAACCCCCATTTCTCAATGGTGATCAGACCTAAAAAGGATAAAACAGCGAAAACTAAGGTGGTAATATGGAAGTTAATAATCTTTCTTCCATGGTCGTAGTAAATTGGATTGTCCTCCCTCTTGTGGATCCAAAGAAAAAGGGGAATCAACACATTGCATGGCGGAATAAATATTCCTAGGAGTGGGGTAGCGTGCAGGAATAAAAGCCACTTTTTTCTTATAGTTTCCTGTTTGGGGTTTTTTAATGGAAGCAACTCCTCCACTTCAATTTCCAAAGCAGTAGCAAGCAATTTGATGGTATTCAGATGGGGGTTCACTTCGGCACTCTCAATGCGCTGGATGGTACGAACGGTGACATTTGTTCTCTTAGACAATTCTTCTTGAGAATACCCTCTGCTTTTTCTGTAATAACTTAAATTTTTTGCAACTGATTGGGTCGTCATGAAACGGTTTTTTATTTATGTACCAAAAGTATTCAAACACGAGTGCTTTTAAGGCGACATTTATATGTCATGTTTATGTCATTACCCTTTCAATACAATGGTTTTAGAAATTTGGTTACCCCTGGCCCACCTCTAAAGCCAAATTTTGGATTAAAAACGGGGAAGCTAAATTTCACCGGTCCATTCCCCATAAAATTGCTCCAAATAATCCAACAAAAACTGGTGTCGTTTTTCTGCCAATTCTTTACCGGTATTGGTGTTCATTTTATCCTTTAGAAGTAACAACTTTTCGTAAAAGTGGTTGATAGTTGGAGTATTGGATTTTTTGTATTCCGACTTGGTGAGGTCCAACCTTGGGGGAATATTGGGGTTGTAAAGTTCCCTGTTTTTATAACCACCGTAGTTAAACGCCCTTGCAATACCAATGGCACCAATAGCATCCAGTCGGTCTGCATCTTGCACCACTTGAAGTTCCTTGGAATTGAAGCTCCCTTTTCTTATCTCATCAAATGAATTTTTAAAGGAAATGTTTTCTATGATTTTGGCAACATGATCAATGATGGATTGCTTAACAGCAATGGAACTCAAAAAATCAATGGCTATTTTTGGTCCTATCGTCTCATCTCCATCATGGAACTTGGCATCGGCAATATCGTGCAGCAGTGCCGCCAAACTTGTTGTTAGAACATCTACCTTCTCATCTTTAGCAATAAGAATAGTATTGTTAAAAACACGTTGGATATGGAACCAGTCATGCCCACTTTCTGCCCCTTTCAAAGTGCTTTTGACGAAGGCTACGGTTGCTTCTATGATTTCAGTATCGGTCATGGAGCAATGATTCCTTTTTTTATAATGGCTTCTGTTTTATCTATAACCAGGTCCAGTTCACCATCAATTTCCAGCGGTTTTTGGACATCAAAAGTTAAATGGCAACCCAATCCCATAGGAAATTTTCCATAGCGTAATAACTTCCAGGAATTATTAATACTAATGGGAACCACTAAAGCTGAAGGGGCATTTTTCATCAATGTCTTCAATCCCATGGGTTTAAATTTTTTAGGATTTCCGTCCCTGCTACGGGTACCCTCTGGGAAGATAACCGCACTTCTTTGATGGGTTTCGATATACTTTCCCAACCTGGCAATTTCCGACAAGGCTTGGGCCCCATCTTTTCTATCAATGAGTGCGGATCCGCCATACTTTAGATTAAAGGAAACACTTGGGATACCTTTGCCCAGTTCCTTTTTGCTTACAAATTTGGGATGATGCTTTCGCATATACCAAATGATGGGAGGAATATCATACATACTTTGGTGATTGGTTACAATAATCAATGGCCTATCCCGCGGAATATGCTGGGAATTTCTAAACGTAAATCGAGTGCCTAAAATATTGAGGCATCTCATTAAAAACCAATTGAGGATGGAAACACTTCGCTTATGGGCATCATAGCCAAAAATATTCAGACATACCCATTGAATGGGATGAAAAATACACAAAGTCAATCCAAAAAAGAGGAAGTAAACGGCTGTAATTGGATAGGCTAGGAGCTTCATTGAAACAAAAATAAAAAACCATCCGCCCATGGCGGATGGTTTAGCTTTTAATTCCTTTCTTTTGAAAAGGGGGATAGGGACCTAACAGTGTTCGTTATAGGCTTCCATCAAATTTTCAGCAATCATTTCGGCAGGGCGCCCTTCAATATGGTGGCGTTCAATCATGTGCACCAATTCTCCGTTTTTGAATAATGCCATACTGGGGGAAGACGGTGGGAAAGGGACCATGGCTGCCCTAGCCGTATTTACCGCTTCCGTATCAACGCCCGCAAAAACAGTTACCAAATGGTCTGGTTTTTTTGAATTTTGAAGGCTCAATTTTGCTGCGGGCCTGGCATTGGCTGCCGCACATCCACAAACTGAGTTTACTACTACTAAAGTGGTTCCATCGATTTTGAGTGCTTCTTCAACCGCCTCGCCACTATATAATTCTTGAAAACCAGCACTGGCCAAATCTTGGCGCATGGGTTTTACCAATTCTTCTGGATACATAGAAAATTTTTTAATGCTGTAAATATAGGGGAATTGTCGTTATTTCTTTCCATTCCTTAACAGCCCTTTCACGCTTTTCGTGCTAAGCAATAGCTTATCTTTATGGCCTTTAATCAAAATGGGAAACCATGAAATGGGCCGGGGCCTTTTTAGGATTTATTTTTAGGGGCGTTGTAGGGGCCATTCTGGGTTTTTTCCTGGGAAGTCTTTTGGATGGAATGTTTTCTAGGGAATCGGGTGGTGGTCGCTCGGTTTTTGGCGATTTTGGTCGACCCAATGTGTCACCAGCGGATTTTGAGTTGAACCTTTTATCACTATGCTCCATTATCATCAAGGCAGATGGCAGTGTCAGCCAAAGGGAACTGGATTATGTGCGTCAATATTTTGTTGGCACCTATGGCAAAGAAAAGGCCAACGCCATCTTTAGAACGTTTAATGAGGTTATTAAAAAACGGGAAGTTTCGGCCCAGCGCATTTGTAATTACCTCAACCAACGCACGCGGTATGAGGTGCGCCTGCAACTGTTACATTTTCTTTTTGGCATTGCCCAATCCGATGGACGTGTGAGTCAGGCCGAATTGGACAAGCTCAATCAACTGGCAGGTTTTCTTAGAATTGGGAGTTACGATTTTTCCAGTATAAAGGCTATGTTCTTTAAGGAAGCGGACCAAGCTTATAAAATATTGGAGATTCAGAAATCCGCTTCCGATGATGAAGTAAAAAAGGCCTATCGAAAAATGGCTAAGAAGTACCATCCCGATCGCGTGATAACCCAAGATGAAGCTATAAAGAAAGGAGCCGAAGAGAAGTTCAAACAGGTACAAAAGGCATATGAGGCCATTCAAAAGGAACGGGGAATGGCCTGAGCGTTCCTTATTTGGAAATAGGGATGGTTATGGCTGTGCTGAAGCTGCCTTTTCAGCCATATGCTTTAAGGCCATAGCTACTTTTTCTATAATGTGTAGGTTTTTTGTAATACCGTGACGTTCTGCCAAATACTTTGGAGCGTTATATGAAATATTGATTTCCTTTTTTTCATTTTCCCATACCACTATTTTTTGGGGAAGATCAATAGCGATGGTCGTTGATTCCTTCATCAAGGGAGTACCCATATTCGGATTTCCAAAAAGGAAGAGGTGTGTGGGGCGTAGCGTTAAACCAACCCTGTTGGCATTTTTGTGGTGCGCCAAGTCCCCAATCAAGGTAAGATTTTCGTTGTTGGCAATAATGTCTTTGATAGTGTTGCAGGTAGTTTCAAAATTATTTTGACTGGTAATGGTAATAAATGAGTTCATATGTAATGTTTTTATGAAGTATTTTAAAGTTTTGGCCTATGTTGGGATATGGAAACCTTATCGGAATGTGCCCAGATGACCCAAAACGGAACAACTGGTATAATGGAATTTTATCGTGCTGGAATTAGGAAGCACAGATTTTAATGGGCTATTCACTTCAATCTTCGTTCATTCTCGGAGATGGCCAAATCGTTGATGCTGGCAAATCGCTTTTTCATTAGCCCATTTTCATCAAACTCCCAATTTTCATTGCCATAGGCCCTGAACCAATTCCCTTCACCAGTTTGATATTCGTATTCAAATCGGACAGCAATCCGATTATCTGTATGGGCCCAGTATTCTTTTTTCAGTTTGTAATCCCGCTCTTTTTCCCATTTGTTGGTCAGAAAAGCAATAATTTCTTCGCGGCCATTGATGAAAAGGTCCCTATTTCGCCATTCACTATCCAAGGTATATGCTTTGGATACGTTTTCAGGATTTTTAGAATTCCAGGCATCTTCCGCTTTCTGTATTTTTTCTATGGCACTTTTTTTATCAAAAGGAGGTAAAGGAAATTTTTGTTCCATTTTTTTATTGGTTTAATTTGTTCTGTATTGCCTAAGTCGAAAAGAAATTCACTAGGTTACAAGTGTGAAATGATAAAATTGAAAACAAAAGAATAGAAATGAACGACTTCTGGTTTTACATTACACTGGGCTTTGAGCATGTGCTTGACTTAGGGGCCTATGATCACATTCTTTTTTTAGCGGCTTTGGCAGTCCCCTTTTCATTTAAAGAATGGAAACAGGTTCTGGTTTTAGCAACCATTTTCACGGTGGCCCATTGCACTTCTTTGGCACTTTCGGCCTATGATGTGTTTAAAGTGGATGTAGGTCTTATTGAGTTCCTTATCCCAGTGACTATTGCTTTGACAGCATTATTTAATATCTATCGTGTACTTAAAAATGAGGGGAATACAGGAATCTTTTTTACCGCTCTGGCCACTGCTTTTTTTGGACTTATCCATGGCTTTGGCTTTTCCAATTACTTCAATATGTTGATGGCCGAAGAGGAACAAAAATTAGGTCCGCTACTGGGTTTCGCCACTGGAATTGAATTTTCACAAGTAGCCATTATTATGATGGCATTACTTTTGGTTGGGTTGTTTCAAAATGTATTGGGTATGAAAAGGACCTACTTTGTTTTAGGGAGTTCCATTTTAATTGTCCTCATTACAATACCCATGTTAATGGATACGTTTCCTTTTTAGCCCATCGCGTTAAATTTATAGAAAAGGAGTTGTGAAATGTGTGCAAAGCGGGTATATTTAGTTTGATGAAGGAAAGCAAACAAGCCAAATATGATAGGGCATATTTAAGGATGGCCCAAGAATGGGGAAAGCTTTCTTATTGCAAACGAAAACAGGTAGGCGCCATAATCGTAAAGGATAGAATGATCATTTCGGATGGATACAATGGCACTCCGACTGGCTTTGAAAATATTTGTGAAGACGAGGAAGGATATACCAAATGGTATGTTCTTCATGCGGAGGCCAATGCCATATTGAAAGTGGCAGCTTCTACCCAGTCTTGTGAAGGCGCTACCTTGTATATCACTTTATCGCCGTGCAGGGAATGCAGCAAACTCATCCATCAGGCAGGAATAAAGCGAGTGGTATATAAAGTTCGTTATAAAGATGATTCTGGGCTTAAATTTTTAGAACGGGCAGGAGTGGAAATTTTACATATGCCCATAACGGAAGAATTGGCCCAATAAGGAACTTCGATTTGACCATAGTAGGCTTTGTAAGGCAACAGAGCTTGAGTTTCAACCTGGTCTCCGGAGTATATTAACCTCGAATCGAGTAAAGTACTATGAACAAGAAATACGGATATATATGGCCTTCGGTTCTGGCATTGGTGCTTGCCATTGGCATTTTTATTGGAGGTAAATTGCACTTCAACGATACCCCTGAAAAATTATTTTCAACAAACTCCAAAAAAGACAAGCTCAATCGCCTTATTGACTACATTGATTATGAATATGTGGATGAGATTGACACCGATAGCATTGTTGATGTGACCGTTAACAATATTTTGGATAAGCTGGACCCACATTCGGTCTATATCCCTAGAGAGCAAATGGCTGCTATTGAGGAAAACATGAAAGGGGATTTTGTTGGAATCGGTATCCGCTTCAATAAATTTGGTGATACGGTGACCGTGGTGCGCACTATTAAAGATGGTCCGAGTGACAAAAAAGGATTAAAAGCGGGAGATAAAATCCTAATGGCCAATAGTGATACCCTTTACGGGAAGAGAATTCCGAATAGCAGTTTGGTTGAGAAGCTTAAGGGACAAAGCGGAACTAAGGTGAAACTGAAAGTATTCCGAAAATCAGAAAATAGGATATTTGATGTCACACTAAAACGCGATGTAGTGCCCATCCGCAGCGTAGATGCAACTTTTATGTTGACCAATGAGGTAGGGTATTTACGAATCAATCGTTTTGCCGAGTCCACCTTTAAGGAATTCAGGACAGCATTATTTAATCTGGAAAGGCGAGGGGCAAAAAAATTAGTTTTGGACCTTAGGGATAATCCAGGGGGTTATTTGGGCATTGCTGAGAAAATGGCGGATGAATTTTTGGAGGATGGCAAACTCATTCTTTTTACCAAAAACAAAAAGGGCAAAGTAAATAAAGCGTTTGCCACAAACCGTGGAACTTTTGAAAATCGACCGGTATATGTTTTGATCAATGAGCGTTCCGCTTCAGCTAGTGAAATTATTGCGGGAGCACTTCAAGATAATGATGTAGGTACCATTGTAGGTCGCCGTTCTTTTGGTAAAGGATTAGTACAGCGCGAAATGGATTTGGGGGACGGTTCTGCGGTGCGTTTGACGGTTTCGCGTTATTACACACCTACCGGGCGATCCATCCAGAGACCTTACAACAATGGCAACGAAGATTATTACCAGAAGTTTTTAGATCGCTATAATAGTGGCGAACTGGTTTCCGTGGACAGTATTAAAGTTGCTGATTCCCTTCGTTTTGTTACGCCAAAAGGAAAAATAGTCTACGGCGGCGGTGGAATTATACCGGATGTTTTTGTACCAATTGGTACTTTAGATGAGGAAAAAGTGGAAAGTTTGGACTCCTCAGGATTTTTTTCTGATTTTATCTTTCGTTTCCTTGAACTGGATAGAAGTCGTTTTTATAACTATCCCCAGAATGAATTTGTAGATGAATATCGAGTGGACGATATCATTTTTGAGCGATTTATTGATTACCTCCTTAATCGAAATATCAAAATGGACTTCTATGGCAATGAAAAGAAAATAAAGACCTACCTAAAGGCAACTATCGCTGAGCAATTGTACTCTCCGGATTTGGCTTCCCAAATCAAATCGGAACATGACCATATGCTTAAAAAGATTCTGGAATTGGACGGGGAAGAACTAGCTCCCAATATGCCGGAAACCTTACCTGATTAAATTTATTTGTCCTTTATTTTTTGCTCAATTTTTTTGGATGCTGAGAAAATTAATAGTAGTAAAATGGCACATGCCGAGGCCAAAATGCCAATGCAGGCAACCAAGCTATCCCCTTGAAATAGGTTGTCAAAATCCAAAAGGGTAATATTATAAATGGCCAGTCCCAAGGCTAGGAATAGCAGTACTATAAGAAGTTTTTTGTTCATTTCTCCAAACGATTAACAGAGTTCACGCACATTGGTGGCAAACAATTTGACCGCAATTGCCAATAAAATTACACCAAAAACCTTTCTGATAACACTCAAGCCGTTTTTCCCTAGTACTTTTTCTATTCGTGATGATGATTTCAAAATAATATATACAAAGAGTACGTTGACCAAAATGGCAATTACAATGTTTTGAACTTGATATTCAGCGCGCAGGGCCAAAATAGAAGTCATTGTACCTGCTCCTGCAATCAAAGGAAAAGCAATAGGAACGATAGAGGCTGTCTCTGGCTCATCGTCCTTAAAAAGGGTAATACCCAAAACCATCTCCACGGCCAAGAAGAAGATGACCAGAGCACCAGCCACAGCAAAAGAATTGACATCAATTCCTATGAGGTGAAGAATGCGTTCTCCCACAAAGAGAAAGGAAATCATGATGCCAATGGCGACCAAAGAGGCCTTTTCAGATTGAATATGTCCAACTTTGTTTCGCAGGGATATAATAATGGGTACACTACCTAAAATATCAATCACGGCAAACAATATCATACTGGCAGTCGCAATTTCCTTAAAACTAAAAGTCATGCTACATATTTAGATTTAAAAAGTAGCAAATCTACGTTTCAAAAAGGATGATTGGATTATCCTTTGCAAAGAAAATTTCTATCGTAATTTTGATATATGTTTCAAATCTCCAACACCCTGATATCAGAAGAAATTTTGGAAAACGACTTTGTTTGCAATTTAAGCGCATGCAAAGGTACTTGCTGCGTGGAGGGGCAATCTGGCGCCCCTCTTGATGAGGAAGAAACCAGAATTTTACAGGATAACTATGAAAAAGTAAAGCCCTATCTTAGAAAGGAAGGCATTAAGGCAATAGAAGCCCAAAGGCCCTTTGTGAAAGGCTTCGATGGAGAATGGGAAACACCCTTGGTCAATGGGGCGGAATGTGCCTATGTAGTCTTTGATGAAAAGGGCATTACCAAGTGTGGATTGGAAGAAGCATACAACCGTGGTGCTACAGATTGGAAAAAACCTATTTCATGCCATTTGTATCCCATTCGGATACGAAAATACTCGGCATTAACCGCAGTGAATTATCACAAGTGGGCCATTTGCGACCCTGCCTGCTCATTGGGAGAAGAACTGAAAGTGCCCATCTACAAATTTGTTAAAGAAGCTTTAGTGCGAAAGTTTGGACAAGTTTGGTACAATGAATTGGAATTTGTAGCTAAGGAGCATATCAAATAGTAGGTATTTCAAGAACTACCTTGGTGCCTTTAGCATGGCCCTCATCATCATATAGGTCGATAATCTCCACGTCAAATCCGTATTGATAGTCTTTGGCAAAATTTGCAAGACGCTCTTTGGTATTGTCAATACCTACAGACTTTCTTTTTAACACTCGATTCTCCTTTATCTTCTCTGATACTGCCCTACCCACTCCATTATCAATTATGCTAATAAGCATGTGAATATCATCCTTTTTCGAAATGTTCAACCATAACTTTTTCTCTCCTTCTTTCGCTGATAAGCCATGCCAAATGGCATTCTCCAAAAAAGGTTGTAATACTAAAGAGGGGATTTTGACCCTTTCCGGGTCTATTCCATCCTCAACATTTATGCTATAATCAATACCTTCTGAGAAACGGATATTTTCAATATTTAAATAGAGATCAACCGTTTCCAATTCTTCAGCTAAAGTCGTTTCCTTAAGACTGGAACCATCTAAAATCCTCCGCACAAGTTTGGAAAATTTATTGAGGTAGTGGACGGCATTCTTTTTGTCGTTATTAATAATGTATAGCTTTATGGAATTCAAGGAATTGAATAAAAAATGGGGATTCATTTGACTCCGCAACATATTCTGTTCCAAGCTCATCACTTTTTTTTCGTAGTTGGATTGGTACTGTCGGTACATAATGAACAGGATGGTACCCACCAACCCTATGACCAGGGCACTTACCAAAATGGTGGTTTGATTACGGCGCAATCGCAGTTTTACCAATTCATTTTCGTTCGCAAGATTGGATATTTCAATATCGCGCTTTTGTGATTCATACCGTAATGTCAAGTCATTGATATAACGTAGATTACGGTCATCCTTGATTTTTTTGTCCAATTCTTCAGCTGATTTATAATACGTCAGCGCTTTTTGATAGTTTCCCTTTTTCGTCTCGAGTTGCGAAAGAAGTTGTTTGGCATAGACTACATTCCGGGACAAGGAATTATCGGTAGCCATTTTAAGGCCACGTTGCATTTCTTCCTCAGCTTTTAAAAGGTCTCCCAGTTCCATTTGTGCCCAGCCCGTATTGATTAGCACAATCGACCAAATGAGTTTATCCTTGGTCTTTGCAACAGGTTCGGCTAGTTGTTGTAACAGGGCTTGTGCTTCCTGATAGTTCTTTCTTTTCAAATGGACCTGGGCAATACCATTTTTAGAAAAAACTTTACCATAGGAGTTATTGATTTCTTCGTTGAGGGCCAATGCTTTTTGGTATTGTGCAAGTGCCCCCTCCAAATCGCCTTTTTGTTCCAAACAGTCCCCTATATTTTGATTGTTTATAGCAAGTCCGAGTTTATTTTCCAACTGTCCCTCGAGCTTAAATGCACGTTCAAATTGGGCTATGGCCAAATCATACTGCCCCAAAAGTTTGTAAAGATTACCAATACTGTTCAGGGCTACATTTATGTTTCTCTTAATATGTATGGAGGGGTTTTCAATGGATTCGGCAACTTCCAATGCTTTTTGATTGTAGTCCAATGATGTTTTTATGGCATCGGTTCTGCGATAATCCACCCCAATCATGTTTAAGCTATATACCTCAAACTCTTTATTGTTGATGTCTTGTGCCAGTTCCAAGGCCGATTGGTGAAGTTGAAGGGCCCTTGTAAATTTAGAAAGGTTCCGATAAATCGTTCCTTTTTGGTTGATGAGGTATGAAATGGTTTCAGGATGAAGGGAATCATCTAGATTGTCCAATATCCTGTTTATGGCCATCGTATCCCTTTTGAAGGGTCGTAAGGCTTTATCAATTTCAATATAAGACTTCGGGATATTCCGAAGTATTTCTTGTATGGTTTGGTCAAGTGTGGGTTTTTGAAGGGTAAAGGAAAGAAAACCAAAACAGGTCAATATGCAAATAAGACCAAGAAAAAATCTTGGTCTTAATTTCGTATTGCAGTAGCTTTTGTCTTTCGCTGGGAACGGCATTCACATAAATTATAATAAATCCAGAAAATCTGATTTTTTTTGTCTGGAGACAGGGATTTTGTGATTGGTTTTTAAAATAACATAACCATCAGTTTTGAGAAATTCTTTTATTTTTCCCAGGTTAACAATAAAAGAATTGTGTATCCTAAAAAAGGATTCTGAAGGTAAAATTTGATTGACTTCCTTCAATTTTTTTGTTAGTAGGATTTTCTGTCCATCCTGTAGGTACAAGGTGCTATAATTTCCATCGGATTCTGCATATAAAATCTCTTCGCTCTCCAAAAAAAGAAGTTTTCCATCAGTGTTGATGGTAATCTTTTTATCCAGGGATTTTGAGTTGAAGTTTAGCAGTATTTGCTCCAATTTTTCGGCAGTCTGGTTTTTATCATTGAACTTTTTGATTTTGGAGATAGTGTCGTTCAAATCATCACTATCAATGGGTTTTAGCAAATAATCAATGGCCTGGTTCTTAAGTGCCTTAAGAGCATATTGGTTGTAGGCAGTAGTAATAACAACCGGAAAATTCTTGTTCTTGAGGTTTTTAATAAATTGAAAACCATCCATAATGGGCATTTCAATATCCAGGAAAAGGCAATCGGGAGTATTTCGCTCCAAATAGCCCAACGCCTCATGGGCATCGGTAAAGGAGGCAATTACTTTTACTTCATCGCTTAGATTACTTAGCTCCCAGCTTAAACTTTCCAGTGCTTTTGCCTCATCATCAACTAAGACTGCTTCCAACATAAATTCAAATAATATGAGCCGATAAAAATAACGTTAATAGGTATTGCCTGCTTGGAATTATGTGCGTTTGGGCTGTTTAGCGTTATAATTGGTCTAAAATCGAGCAAAAATGGAATAATACAAACATTTCTTGAGAATTGGTAACCACCTTACTCAAATCATCACTTATTTTCCATTTGTACATGTTTTTATACCAATTATACATCGAACAACAAATGGCTAAGGGTTCGAAGTTAACTTTAACATAAAAATAGCATCGTTCATTAACCAAACCAAAATGAGAAAATCGTTGATATTGTTCCTTGTGCTCTTGGCTACATTGATTTTTGCTTCCTTGACAGAGGATAAGGTCAAAAGTGGAGATTTGGATACTGTAGCTATTAACTACGAGTAATATATGGATATGAAATTTACCAGCTTTCGTACGGCCAACCAAATATGCGTATGCATGTGAATATACAAAATAGTTAATGTCGCTTTCTTGCGAAGGCCTTCTTGGGTTTCGGGGGAACTACCTGAAAGGTTGGAACAAATACGGAGTGGCATTGGCCGTACGATTTTATGGTAAATTGGTACAGGAACCAAGAAGTATAGTATAAAATACTTCTTGGTTTTTTGATTTTTAGAACATCTATAAGTCAATGCCATGAAAAATGATACCAACAATAATTTTGGCAAATGCCACATTTCAACAAGAAGTGTTAAAAACTTGGGAAACGTTTTGACTGCATGAACCTACGACTTAGGACTCATTTTTGGAACTTTGCTTATCTTTTTTGCAGACAAGTTTCTTGAAGAAGAAAAACAAGACAATAGCCCCATTTAAAAATAAAGAAGTTTACAGTGAACGTTGAATAAAGGAGGAACCTTTATCGCTGTGGACAGCTAATAACGGATAGAACGGATAGTTGGCAACCTGGAAGCCAATTTGTTAGGTGATAGTGTTTATTTGATAAAGGCATCCCAGAAACTATTTTTCTTGGGATGCTTTTTTATAAACACCTTTACTCGGTCATTTCCTTATTATTTTGGCGTTTTCCGATTTTTAAATAGACAATTCTTGCCAATATCAGCCATATCATTGGAATAATGGTTATCTGATGAGCAAAGAGAACGTTTTTTATGTAACCCATAGTACACCGCCATATGGAAATTCGATAAAAAAATCAGCGTTCTACGTGGGCAAAAAGAGTTTGCAAAATGTGAAACCTTATATTTTTTTATAGTGACCAGGCTTTTCCACCTGTAAGTTCATTCAGGTCGCCACATCCAATGTACTGGCCTGGAATTGGCAGATAGGCCAACACCTCTTCTCCAATATACTCCGAGCTTTTATATGCCCAAATGGCCATGTTCCTTACATTGTCCGCAAAAGCGTAACAGGCAACCTCGGCATCCAATTCGGCTTGTTCGCCTTTCATTACGGTTTCTATATAGGTGCCAACGGATTCTTCCTGGGCTTCCATTTGATCATCCGTTCGTTTGGCCAAATAGGTATTTAATATGGGTTCAAAATCCTCAGCTTCCACATCCGTTAAATCATCTTTACCGGACTCGCTTAAGACCATATCCATGAATTTGTCCGTGAGTATTTTCGTAAAACTTTGTTGTTCTTGTGGCAGCACCTCATGCACATATTGGTCAATGAATACGTGCACATTCACTTCCGTTGCCGATGGGGTATCTGTCTTTGGTAAGATAACATCTACCATTTGTGCAAGGGCATATCCTTTGTCTTTGTCAAAAAAGGTAGGGGTCCACTCTGCATAGGAAGTCTTTTCCTTACAGGATTGTAAAACGCTCAACAGGGCAGGTGTGGCCGCTGCATAGCCAAATGCCATTCCCATATTTTTAAGTGCCGATCTTCTCTTCATAACGTCAAATGTTTCCTTTTTTAAGTTCACTTGCGGCATGGTTGGCGGCCCTAGCCGTAAAAGCCATATAAGTCAAAGATGGGTTTACACACGCCCCGGAAGTCATAAAGGCTCCATCGGTAACATAAACGTTTTTGCAGGCGTGGACTTGATTGTACCCATTTAGAATTGAGGTTTTTGGGTCACGTCCCATTCGCGCGGTACCCATTTCATGAATACCCAAGCCCAATCCAATGGTGTCATCATGTGGTTTCACATCCCTGAGCCCGGCTTTGGTCAGCATTTCAACCGCTTGCTCCTTGATGTCTTCCCTCATTTTAAATTCATTATCCTTTAATTCTGCATCAAAGGTGACTGTTGGTAATCCCCACTGATCCACTTTATCATAATCAAGTGTCATTCGGTTCTCTTCATAAGGGAGTACTTCACCAAAACCGCCGATGCCAAAATTCCATCCACCCGGCTTAAGGATGGCGTCTTTTAAGTCTTTGCCATGGGAAACTTCAGATATAATATCCTCCCAGTTTTGCCTACTGGCCCCACCCTGATATCCGTAACCCCTTAAGAATTTATCGGTATTGGTATTTCCGCCTATATTTCGAAATCTAGGGATATATACCCCAACAGGTTTACGGCCTTTATAGTATTTATCCTCAAAACCGTCATATTTTCCACTAGCGCCAACATCAAGATGATGGTCCATGATATTCCTGCCCAATTGATCGGAATCATTTCCTAGACCATTTTCAAAGCGGTCTGATTTTGATTGCATCAAAATAGCAGTGGAAGGAATGGCCGAAGCACATAGGAAAATCACCTTGGCCTTAAACTCAAATTCCTCTTTTGTTACTCGATCAATCACTTTGACCCCGGTAGCTTTTTTAGTGTCTGGGTCGTAAATAACTTGGTGAACTATGGAATCAGGTCGCAGCGTCATATTCCCAGTAACTTCCGCAGCAGGAAGCGTGGAGGAGAGGCTACTAAAGTAAGCCCCAAATGGACATCCCCTTATACATCTATTCCGAAACTGGCATCTTACCCTTCCATCTCCTTCAAACCGTTTGTCACTATTAATATGTGCAACGCGACCCGCCGTAACCACGCGCCCATCAAAATGTTCCGCTACCTTCTCACGAACATGTTGTTCCACGCAATTGAGTTCCATCATGGGCTCGAAAATACTATCTGGTAGTTGGGGCAAGCCCAAGGGTTCCCCAGAAATCCCTACATAGCGCTCCACACGTTCATACCAAGGGGCAATATCCTTGTAGCGCACCGGCCAATCAACCCCGTGGCCATCCATTTTGTTGGCTTCAAAATCAAGGTCACTCCAACGATAACTATGGCGCCCCCACATAATGGACCTTCCGCCTACGTGATACCCCCGCATCCAGTCAAAACGTTTTATTTCATTGTACGGATGCTCCAGATCGTTTACGAACCAATGTCTGGAATCTGCCCGGGTAGTGTACCCGGTCCTATGCTGTTTTTCCTGTTTCTTAAGATCTTCTTGTGTGGGTTGCCCGGCATTAGGAAAATCCCACGTATCCATGTTTGCGGTTACATAATCTTCCCGATGTTTGACCATTGGCCCCCGTTCAAGTACTAAGGTCTTTAGTCCATTTTCGCACAGTTCCTTTGCTGCCCAGCCTCCACTGATACCAGTTCCAACAACAATTGCATCGTACGATTCCTGTTCTTCATTGTAATAGAA
Source organism: Bacteroidota bacterium (assembly GCA_039815575.1). GTDB lineage: Bacteria > Bacteroidota > Bacteroidia > Flavobacteriales > Flavobacteriaceae > Croceivirga. The sequence continues at coordinate 42,213 of JBCBZA010000003.1, forward strand.
TTTGCCCATTTAGAATTCCACTGTTTATTTGTTAAAAGTATTAATTATTAAATATATTTTCTACATTTAAAGCTCGATGATATTGAAGATTTGGCATTACAGTAGCGTCGATACCCCTAATTCCTTAAATACCAATAAATTCAAAATTATACCCATGAGAAGAAGAAAATTTATTAATAGTTCGGCAACAATGGGAACAGGAATGCTCATATTAGGTTCCTATGCTTGTAAACAGGGCAAAAAAGAAGCGGAGCAAGCAGTTGCGGAAGATGAGGGTAATACAGAACCTAAGGAACTATTTTTTAAGCTCTCCTTAGCCCAATGGTCAATGAATAAAATGATACGAGAGGGAGGTGTGGATCCGTATACCTTTGCGGAGAAGGCCAAAGCTTGGGGGTTTGAAGGTTTGGAATATGTAAGTGGATTGTACTATCCTGAATTGCAAGCGGCGAACTTTTCTGAGGAAGCCATGAACGCTTTTATTGAAAAAAGCAATGAAGAGGCCAAAAAGCATGGACTTGAAAACTTGCTCATTATGATTGATGGTCAGGGGAATTTGGCAACCGCTGATGAAGTGGAGCGGAATGCTGCTGTTGAAAACCACCACAAGTGGGTAGATGCAGCCCAAGCCATGGGTTGTCATTCCATTCGTGTTAACTTAAGTGGAAGTGAGGAAGAAAAAGAATGGACAACAGCCTCTATTGACGGGTTGACCAAATTGGCCACCTATGCCAAGCCCAAAAACATCAATATTACGGTAGAAAACCATGGTGGATTTTCTTCGAACGGGGAACTTTTAGCCAATGTAATGCAGCAAGTCAATATGGACAATTGTGGTACATTACCTGATTTCGGGAACTTCTGCATGAAATGGGCAAACTGGCCAGAATGCGATAATTGGTATGACCGTTATAAGGGAATGAAAGAATTAATGCCCTATGCAAAAGCGGTTAGCGCCAAGTCCCATGATTTTGATGAAAATGGCAATGAGAAAAATAGCGACTATGTCAAAATGCTTCAAATTGTAAAAGATGCCGGTTATACAGGGTATATTGGTGTAGAATATGAAGGAAGGGAATTAGGGGAAGAGGAAGGCATAAAAGCAACCCGCGACTTATTGATAAAAGCAGGAAAACAAGTTTCCTAAGAATGACTTTTGATGCGTTCATTATTTAACCAGCTCTTTGACTATAATTTTTATTGCAATCGAAAGATTATAGAAAAAAGCATGTCGATTGAAAAAGTTCCAAAGCGAAGTTTGGAAGTGTTCAGCCATATTTTGAATGCGCACCATATTTGGAACAAAAGGCTTTTGGATGAAGACTGGCAATATGAAGTTTGGCAAGTCCATGAGGTGAACCATTGGGAAGACATTCATTATGAAAACCAGCGCACCACCTTTGAAATCATCACCAATACGGATGATTTTACCAAAAGAGTGGATTATAAGACCACTGAAGGACGGATATTCGCCAATGAACTTAAAGATATTCTATTCCATATCATCAATCACTCTACCAATCACCGAGGACAGATTGCTACTGAATTCAGAAAGAACAAATTGGGACTGGAACCATTGGATTATATCTTTTACAAGAGATAACGGACCATCTTTCTTATGAAATTGATCATAAAAATCCAACTTTCCGTGATGATGTTCTTGGAGTTCTTTATATGGGGAGGATGGTTTGTGACCTTAGGTATTTATTTGCCCAACACCTTAGAAGCCAGTGGGATTGAGATTGCCCGTGCCTATTCCAGTCAATCCTGGGGAGCCATTATCGCTCCCTTTATTATGGGGTTGATTGCCGATCGCTATTTTAATGCGGAACGGGTCCTTGGAATATTGCATTTGATAGGAGCTTTTTTGATGTACCAAATGGCAAATGCAACGGACATCTCGGTATTTGTTCCCTATGTGTTTGGGTATATGATTGCGTATATGCCCACTTTGGCATTGGTCAACTCCGTTTCCTTTAATCAGATGAAAGATCCTTCGAAAGAATTTGCCTTTGTCCGGGTTTTTGGCACCTTAGGTTGGATTATTGCAGGTCTCTTTATAAGTTATTTCGGTTGGGATAGCGAACAAGGTATAAGGGAAGGGCTTTTGCACAACACCTTTCTCATGGTGGCCGGGGCTTCGGCAGTTTTAGGGCTTTTTAGTTTTACCTTACCAAAAACCCCTCCAAGGGGGAATGGGAATAAAGAAGTTTCCTTTTCAGATATGGTAGGTCTAGATGCCCTAAAATTACTAAAGGATAAAAATTTTCTTGTTTTCTTCCTTGCTTCCGTGCTTATTTGTATTCCCTTAGGTTTTTACTATCAACATGCCGGACAGTTTCTTGGCGAGATTGGGGTTACCAATCCGGCCGCAAAAATGTCCATTGGACAGGTATCTGAAGTGCTGTTTATGCTATTGCTACCTTTCTTTTTTAAGAAATTTGGTTTTAAAAAGACCATTTTGGCAGGGATGTTGGCTTGGTTGGTTCGGTATCTTTTGTTTGCTTATGGCAATGCCGGAGAGCTGGCCTTTATGCTTGTTATTGGGATAGCATTGCATGGTATCTGCTATGATTTTTTCTTTGTTTCCGGTCAAATTTATACAGATACCAAAGCAGGAGAAAAATATAAAAGTGCGGCCCAGGGGCTGATTACCTTAGCCACCTATGGCGTAGGAATGTTGATTGGCTTTGCGGTGGCAGGACTAATAACGGATGCAAACCTTATAGCGGAAAATGAACATCATTGGGCAAGTATATGGAAGTTTCCAGCTTTCTTTGCCTTGGGTGTGGCCATCCTATTTTCTTTATGGTTCAAGAACGAAAAAATAGAATACAAAGAATAAATCAATTAAAAAATGCCAAAAAAAATACGACTTGGAATTATAGGTGGGGGTGGTGATTCCCTTATTGGGGTGTTGCACCGAGTGGCTGCTTATATCAATGACAACTACGAAATTGTAGCAGCTGTTTTTAGTCCAGAACACCAGAGCAGTCTGGATTTTGCCAGAGAAATTGATTTGCCCGAAAATCGGATATACAAAGATTTTGATACCCTCATTGAGGAGGAGTTAAAACTTCCGGAGAACACACGCATTCAGGCCTGTTCGGTGCAAACTCCGAACTTTTTGCATTATCCGATGGCAAAAAAACTGTTGGACCACGGCTTTCATGTCGTCTGTGAGAAACCCATGACCATGACCTATGAAGAAGCAAAATCACTTCAATTTTCCCATCAGGCTTCCGGTAAAGTTTTTGCTTTGACACACACCTATACCGGTTATCCCATGGTGCGCCAAATGCGCCAAATGATTAAAGGGGGCCAGTTGGGAAAAATTCATAAGGTGGACGCTCGATATTACCAAGGTTGGATCAACCCTATAATCCATGATAAAGAAAAAAGGGCATCTGTCTGGCGCTTGGATCCAACAAGAGCAGGTATCAGTTCCTGTATGGGGGATATAGGGGTTCACGCCTTTAACCTGTTGGAATTCACTACCGGGCTAAAGGTAAAAGCACTGCTGTGCGATTTTAATTACATGTACGCAGATAATATGATGGACGTGGATGGTACGGTCTTGGTTCGGATGGATGACCACGTGAAAGGGGTTATTCGGGCCAGTCAGGTAGCCACTGGAGAGGAAAATGGATTGGCTATTCGCATTTACGGAGAAAAAGGAGGTTTTGTATGGGAACAAGAAAGGCCCAATTTCCTGTATTTCTTTGCTGAAGGGCAGCCCCTGCAAGTATATAAACCAGGACATCCCTATAATTCAAAATTATCATTGGATGGTACCAAACTACCACCGGGTCACCCCGAAGGGATTTTTGATGCTATGGCCAATATTTATTGGGGTGCAGCCAAAGCTATTCGCAGAGAAGCTTATGATGATGGGGAATTCCCAACCATGGAAGATGGGGTGCGTGGCATGAATTTTATTGAAAGTACGGTACACTCCCATAAACAGGGGAATGTTTGGATCGATCTGGATTGACGGGCTAGTATATAATATTCTAGATTAAAGCACTAAAAACAAAAAAGCACGGCGCTATCGCCGTGCTTTTTATGTTTTGGTTGATTATGGTTTCGTATTAAAGTTCTTTGATCTTAATATTCCTGAACCATACGTCATCCCCGTGGTCCTGTAGTCCAAAATAACCTTGGGAAGCTACATCAGCCCAAGTTTCATTTAGTTGGGGAAATTTACTTCCAGCTACCATTTCGTTCCATTCTGGGGTCCATAAATGGTATTCCACTACCTTTTCCCCATTCTGTTTGTGCCATACTGACCCTTTGTACACCATAATCTCTACTTGATTCCATTCCCCAACGGGTTTTGCGTTTTGAGGTTTTGCGGGAATCAAATCGTACAAAGAACCTGCTTGTCGATTTCCGTCGGTTCCCATTTGGGCATCTGGATGTTTTTCGTTGTCCAGCACCTGCATTTCTGGAGCGGTTTTCCATATAAAATCCAATTCATCGGACTCTTGGCCCAGATAAAATATCCCCGAATTGCCGCCTTCAGAAATCTTCCATTCCAGTTTTAAATGGAAGTTGGAAAACTCTTGATCGTAAAGAACGTCCCCTCTGTCCTTACCTCCAGCTTCTCCTCGTCCTGAACCTGGGCAATGTATCATCCCATCTTCAATCACCCAGCCTTCTGGGAAGGTATCTTTACCATAGCTTCTCCATCCCGTGGACGTTTCACCATCAAAAAGCAGTTTCCACCCGTCGGCTGCTTCGGCCTCGCTTAAGGTGTTTGGAGCCATGGCCATTTCGGTTTCAACAACTTCGGTTTCCGCTTCCTCCGTCTCCGCCGCTTTTTCCTTTTTGGCTGTATTGCATGATACTACCAAGGCGATTAAAAGTAATGAAGCAATTTTTGCTCGTATCATTTTTACGATGTTTTTGATTAATAATTCCAACCTTCCCTGTAGGTCTTTTTCACATAATTTTCGGCCGCTTCCTTAGCATTCATTGTGGCAAATTGGGTATCAAATCGTGGATCTCCATCGATTACTGTAAACTTATCGGAAGTCACTACCCGAATTTCATCATTATCGCTAATGTTGGTGATTTTCATGTTTTCGGCATCCCACTCCAATCTGCGACGTAAATCTTGCAAACGTACCGCCAAATTACCCGCAACCACAGTTTCGTTGAGCGGTCCTGAATAATCGAAATTGGAACTGCACTCCACTCGGTTTTCCTTGCTTTCCTTGCAGGCACGGATCCAATCTTTTTCATGACCTCCATTCATGGCATCTGGAATCCTTCGTAACTCATTGGTTACCTTAGGTGGATTGTCCTCACGACCTATAATATATGGATTGGCCGCATAAGTGCTGCATATTAGGGTTCCCTTGGTGCCATAGAAGATAGCACCACCTCCCCAGTCTCCAAGGTGTTCTCCTGCTTTCATTCCTGCGGGACGCTCTGGTAATAGGCCTCCATCATACCAAGTGAATTCCACTGCTGGCATTTTTACCTTACCTTTTTTAGGACGTTCCCCAAAATAGTAGGTGACTTTTTCTGAAATGGGGGCACTTTCCGTATTTAGTTGGGAAGAGGAGGCTTCAAATGCATACGGGAAGCCAAGCTCCAATGCTTTATAAACGGGATCCATGATATGACAGGCCATATCGCCCAAAGCTCCGGTACCGAAGTCCCACCAAGCTCTCCAGTTCCAAGGGGTATAGGAAGGATGGTAAGGTCGCCATTCTGCTGGCCCAATGAATAGGTCCCAATCTGTTGTAGGGGGAAGTGAAGGTGTTTCGGTGGGTCTCTCCAGACCTTGAGGCCATATGGGGCGGTTGGTCCATGCATCTACCTTGGTCACCTCACCAATTTCTCCGTTCCAAATCCATTCACATACCTTTCTCATATCATCACTGGAGTTCCCTTGGTTACCCATTTGGGTGGCCACACCAGTTTCTTTGGCAAGTTCCCTCAATTTCCTGGATTCATATACCGAATGTGTCAAGGGCTTTTGAACGTACACATGCTTTCCGGCCCTCATGGAATCTGCTGCTGAAACATAGTGGGTATGGTCTGGAGTCGAAATCATTACGGCATCGATTTCAGAACCCATCTCATCAAGCATTTTACGGTAATCCTTATATTTTTTTGCATTCGGGTAATCCCCAAAACAGCGTTGTGCATATTTCCAATCCACATCGGCCAAGGCCACAATGTTTTCGGCATTCATGTTAGACAGGTTTCTTCTGCCCATTCCTCCTACGCCAATCCCGGCAATATTAAGCTTATCACTTGGAGGGGTATATCCAAACCCAGCCATAACGTTACTAGGTACAATACTGATTCCCGCTATGGCGGCACCCGATTTTTTTATAAAATCCCTTCGTTGATTTTTCTGGTTCTTCTTACTCATATAGGTTTGTTTTATTGAAATACTATCTGTTCTAGGTTACTACTATTTCCATCCACATGGGAACTTTGTGAAAAGTCCTTGTACGAATTGAAATAGGAGGTTGAAATTACTTATTTTTTTGTTTTTTCGGAAATGACAAGATACAGGAAAAAAGGTGGATTTACTTATCTTATTATGGCATTTTCTAAAAAAAACAGATTTATCACATTGTTTTTTTTAAACTACAGAAGTCTAACTTCAATTTCACCGCGGGTATATTAAATTTAATGGTATGGGAGTTGGGTTAATTTGAACTAAAATTGAAGGGTATGGGATATGAAAATGGTCCCGATTTGCGGCCAATGCTTCCAGGTGTCATTTTAATGGTATTAATTTCTGTAAACGACGCCAAACTTTTTGTTGGTTCGTTTCCAATCTTCGGAGGTAAAGCCAAGTGCTTCCTCAATTGTTTTGGTCCCAATGGCCCTAAAATAAGCCTCGAAGCCAGAAGGGGAATAGCCAAAAAATAGGATGACTTCTTCTTTGCCCGTATTTTGAAACCCATGCCATAGGTTTTTTGGAACGTAGATGAGGTCCCCAACATTCCCTTGTTGATTTGTATCCCCCAAAGTAATGTCAATATTTCCTTTTTGAACGAACAGAAACTCTTCTTCGTTTAAATGTTTATGAATAGGAACGGCGTCTCCAGGAGGGATTTTTTCGGTGAGCAAGGAAAACTCTGGTGTGGATTCCTCATTTTTTGCAATTTTAATGGTTACCTCAGCTTTACGTTCGTTGCCGATATACCATGTTTCCCCCTTGTTTGCTTTTAAAACCAGTCCTTCGGTTTTTTCAGTGGAATAAATTTCGGAATAGGCAGCAGGTATTCCGGTCAAACATAAGCCTGAAAACAATCCCATTTTTTGTATAAAATCTCTTCTG
>JBCBZA010000218.1:0-4917 GCA_039815575.1 Bacteroidota bacterium
CTTTGCCCTTTGGAGCCCTACTGTATGGAATGTATAAGGGTAAATACAACTATCAAGTATTAAAATACGAGTTGGAATTTGAAGACCTGCCAGAAGCTTTTAATGGGTACCAGATCACACAAATTTCTGATGTGCACAGTGGTAGCTTTGACAATGCTGATAAGGTGACGTATGGAGTGGATTTGGTAAACGAGCAACAAAGTGATATCATTCTTTTTACCGGAGATATTGTAAATGATAGATGTGATGAGTTGCGACCGTGGGCGGACATCTTCTCCAAACTCAAGGCCAAAGACGGAGTGTACAGTATTTTGGGCAACCACGACTACGGCGATTATACGCAATGGCCTTCGGCAGCGGCAAAGGCACAGAATTTAGAGGATTTAAAAGATTTGCAGCGGCAGATGGGATTTGATCTTTTATTGGATGAGCATCGCTACTTGGAACGCAATGATCAGCGAATTGCCCTAGTTGGCGTCGAAAACTGGGGAAGGGGCCGTTTTAAAAAGGCCGGTGATCTCCAAAAAGCAAAAGAAGGTATAGCAAAAGAAGACTTTAAGATACTCATGAGTCATGATCCTTCACATTGGGAAGATGAGGTGATCCAAGATGACTATCATTTTCACTTAACCCTAAGCGGTCATACACATGGGATGCAGTTTGGGGTGGAAATTCCAGGTATCATCAAATGGAGTCCGGTAAAGTGGCGCTATAAATATTGGGCAGGGATTTATAAAGAGTTAGGCCAATACATCAATGTAAATCGTGGTTTTGGTTTTATTGGCTATCCTGGCCGTTTTGGAATTTGGCCAGAGATTTCAGTGATTACCCTTAAGAGGAAAGGTTTAACGTGAATTTAACCTAAATCAATACGCTAAAGCCCTGACTTCCTGTAGTGCTTTAACAAATTTTGCTACATTTGAGTTGAAAATACCTTAACCCATGTCAAAATTCGGTGAACTTATTGACCTAGAAATCCCGGTACTACTGGATTTCTATGCAGATTGGAATGAACAGTCTTCTTCCATGCATCCTATACTTCGTGATGTTGCTTCAGCCCTTGGGAACAAAGGAAAGGTGATAAAGATTGATGTGGATAAGAACAAAGAACTTTCCCAAGCTTTGCGGATTAAAGGATTGCCTACCCTTATGATTTATAAAAAGGGAGAAATGGTATGGAGACAGAGCGGTGAACAAGATGCCAATACATTGATTGGTATCTTGAACGAATACACCTAAGAAATACAGTACTTTTCTGATTGAAATTATTTTACTGGGGTCGCTCCACTAGCCCGGTATCCTTCCCTTCTGGAAGGGTATCCAAGGGAATGCTATCCAATAAATCAGGGTCGGGTTCGATAGGCTCTTCATAGTAGTCATCACCATCTTCCACAAAATCATCGAACAGACCAATATATTCTTTAAGGATCAAGGACTCCTTTTCTGAAAACTCCAGATCTTTGTTGTCCGATAAAATGAATACGATTCTCTGATACGCTTCCAAATTGGTAAGGATATCCTCAATTTTGGCATACTGTTCATCCCTTGGAATACCCGCGTAATAGGACAAGCGTTCTTGGTACACTTTTTTCAATTTTTCGAAGAGGGCTCTGGCCTTTTCTTGTTCCCCTACTTTATAGTATCCATCAAAAAAGGGTTCCACAAAAGTGTAGAAGCCGAAGCGCTCAAAAGGCATTTGGGTCATGGCCATATCAATAATGTCTTTCGCTTTTTCAATATTGCCTTCATCAATCAATTGTTCACTTAATCTTGCCAAATTACTTCTAAAGGACAGGCCTTGGGAGCGCGTTTGGGGATCATGATAAATATCCAGATCAGAGGAGTTGCCCCATTCCCATTTGCTTACAATGTCGTACATTAAATCGGTATCGATTCGTCCCATCTCAAATGGGCTTTGATTTTCAGTTTTGATTGGCACCAGTTTGTAAACGAGCCCATCCAACTGCAAATAATCTTTTAGCCACAAGTATTCTGCATTGTCAAAGCTACCTCCCGAAAAATAGATGGGCCGTTTCCAATCGTTGTTGGCCAAAATGTCCAGCATGAGTATGCGTTGTTTGGTCAATGCACTTTCGGGCAAGTCAATATCCATATAATCAACGATGAGAGCAGAATCTTTTTCTTTCACCAAACCGCTCTCCAAGACATTTTTCCTATTGACGGGAACACGGATTTTGTTGGTAGGATAATAAACAATTTCCAATGTGCTTGCTGGGTAGTCGCTGATATCCCTACCCTGTTTATCAAATAGATGTCTGAACTTGGTCTGTGGTTTATCGCTGCCCACCCAATTCATAAAATCTTTGATGTTCCATCTGCTCTCAGTAATAGGTTGGTGATAAATGGCTTCGCGACTTCCAAAGCTGTATTTATCGTGAGTGAGTTGGGAGGGTATGGGATCACTTTCATACGCTTTGCGTTTCATTTGATCAATGTACCAATCCGTAGCAAAAAGGCTGGTGTTGATGACCCGCACATCGGTCCGGTGTCCTTCAATTTCTTGGGCATACCAAAGCGGAAAGGTGTCATTATCACCAATAGTGAACAATAGTGCTCCTGTATCTTCTTCACAGGAATCTAAATATGCCTTTGCCGTGGAACGTGCCGTTTTTCTTCCCGATCGATCATGGTCGTCCCAATTTTGGTAGGCCATAAGAAGCGGAACAGCTAGCAAACACAATGCAGCGGTAATGGGTGCAGCGAGTTTCGGTTTAAGTAGTTTTTTCACTTCCTCAAAAAGGCCATACACTCCAAATCCGATCCAAATACAGAAAATAAAGAAAGAACCTACTAAGGAGTAATCCCGTTCCCTTGGCTGAAAAATGTATGGATTGGTGTAGAATTGTATGGCAAATCCTGTAAACATGAAGAAGACAAAGAGAGCCCAAAATTGTTTTGGGTTTCTGGAAATCTGAAATACCAGGCCTATTATTCCTAGCAATAGGGGGAGGAAGAAATAAGTGTTCCTCGCTTTGTTGTTCAAAACATCACTTGGTAGATTGTCCTGGCTTCCTAAGCGGAGGCTGTCCAAAAAATTTATCCCGCTTAACCAATGCCCATTTTCGTCGTAGCGGCCCTGTACGTCATTCTGCCGTCCAACAAAATTCCACATGAAATAACGCATATACATATAGCTCCATTGGAATTCAAAAAGATACCCGATGTTATCACCTAATGTTGGTGGTTGTACATCAATATAATCCGAAAAACTACGGAGAAACTGAATATATTGCTCCGTATCAATTTCACCCTGGGCGTCCAACTGTTTGAATTGGTTAACCGCATCGCGAAGTTCGTTGTTGGAGATGTATTCCGGTTTTATCCTGAAATCCAATCGACCAAAATAGCGCATGTAGTTCTCAGCATGTTGATCACTCCATAACCTGGGCAATAGCCCAATATGTTTTTTATTGGGGCCCTGCAAGGCACCCTTATAATTATTGACAATGACGTATTTGCCCAACTCCACGTCTTTCTCATATTTTGGTTTGTCATCCATATCCTCTCCTGGAGGGGCAAAGGAATCCGAATAATAAGCACCGTAGAAGGGACTTTCCACACCGGGATATTGTTCACGATTATAGTAAGCCAAAAGGGAACGGGCGTCTTCAGGATTATTTTCATTGACCACGGTCTTTGCGTTGGCGCGGATGGGCAATAGCAGCCATGAAGAGAATCCCAAAATCAGGAACATGAAGCAGAGAATGATAAGATTACCCGTCTCAAAACCATTTTTTCGCGTATAACGAAGGGCAAAATAGAAGACCGCCACAAAGAGCAATCCCATAATGATAGTTCCTGAATTAAAGGGTAGACCTACTTCGTTAATGAAGAAAACTTCGCTCCAACCAAACAGTTGTAGTACATATGTCAAGGAGAATTGATATACCAACATCAAAATACCAACCACAATTATATTGGCAACCAAGAAGTTTTTTACGGTGGTTTTCTGATATTTCTTAAAGTAATATAGCAGTCCTATGGACGGTATGGCAAGAAAGCCCATAAATTGAATACCAAAAACCAATCCAATCATAAAACATATCAGTAAGAGCCATTTGTTACCTCGTTCATCTTCCAAATGATCCACCCATTTTAAACCTAACCAAAGCAACAGTGCCATAATAAAACTCGCCATGGCATATACCTCGGTTTCTACGGCATTGAACCAAAAGCTGTCAGAATAGGTAAATGCCAATGCCCCAACAAGACCGCTACCAAAAACGGCCATCGTCTTACTATTGGAGAGTTTGGATTTTTTGGTGATTAACTTTCGGGTTAAATTGGTGATGATCCAGAAGGTGAACAAAACGGCAAAAGCACTGGAAACCACGGAAACCATGTTCACCATCAATGCAACCTTTAAAGCATCCCCAAAAGCAAAAAGGGCAAAAACGGCCCCAATCATTTGAAGTAAAGGTGCCCCAGGGGGATGGCCTACCTGCAGTTTGGCAGAGGTGGTAATGTACTCCCCGGCATCCCAGAAACTTCCGGTCGGTTCTACAGTAAGAAGGTAGGTAATCAGTGCAATCGCAAAGGAAACCCATCCTAAGATGGTGTTCCATTTATCATAGTCTTTTGCAAACATGTGGTACGTGGTTGTGCAATCGGGGCGAATTTACCAAAATTACCATAGACCGATCCCTACTTTAATAAAAGGTTTAACACAAAGGGAGGGTAATGTGGTCAAAATAATTTGGAGAGCTAAAAGTTTGTCTTAAATTTGCACGCTCAAAAGTGAAACGCTTTTGATTTTGGTAATGGCCTATGGTGTAATTGGCAACACTACTGGTTTTGGTCCAGTCATTCTAGGTTAGAGTCCTTGTAGGCCAACGCAAGCCCGACATCATGTTGGGCTTTTTTGTGATCTAGCCTCTGTTTTCCTAAAAAAGTAAC
>JBCBZA010000161.1:0-8525 GCA_039815575.1 Bacteroidota bacterium
AGTGGTGGAGGCATTTTTGCCAAGATCATGGCCAACCGCCATCCCAAACAAGTGGAGCAGATCATTACCATTGGTTCGCCGGTCTGGGGGGTGATGGATATGAAAACCCCCGTTAGCGGCATTCTTGAATTTTTTAGGGGAAAATCCCTAAAGGAACGGAACAAACGTTTCATTCAAGAACTAGAGCCTATTCCCAATGTGCCCATCACCTGTATTTATACCAAGACCGATGGCCTACTCCCATGGAAACACTGTATGGAAGCAGAGAGTTATCGCGATGATATTAAGAATATTGAGGTGTACGGAAGCCACTCGGGTTTAGGTGCCAATGTGAGTGTATTATTGATAACCGCCAATGCCCTTAGTGCCAATATCAATGGAAAGACCATTAAGGATACAACCCCTTATATTGAGCGTATCTTGTACCCGTTTTATTGGAACAAGAAAAAAAGAAGTTTGTTTTTCTTAAATTAGAAATTTAGCCTCATAGGTAAAATGCAGGACATCATCAACAACATAAAGTTTCAGGAAGCGCTCAAGGAAACGGCAAAAGCGCACGATTTGGAACTTGAAACTGTCCAGAAAGATGCCGCTAAATACATCAAGGAACTGTATGCCGAGCAACATCCGCTGGCCAAGATCGCTTCCATAAAAGGTTTTGATTATGTATTATCGCGGGCCTACAACGAAAAAATTGACGTAGATCCAAGGGGAATCAAGAAGTTGATGAAATTAATGCGAAGGCATTCCGTGGCATTTATCATGACCCACAAAACCTATCTGGACACTTTAGTGCTGATTTCCACTTTATCGCGTTATGGGATGCCGGTCCCCTATTCCTTTGGGGGTATTAATTTGGCCTTCCCCGGGATGAAGCAATTGGGCAAAAGTGCCGGTATCGTTTTTATACGCCGTAGCTTTAAGGACAATCCGGTGTATAAAGTCTCCCTAAGACACTATATCTCTTCCATTATTGACAAGGGTGACCATTTGACCTGGAACATCGAGGGAACCCGTTCGCGTACCGGTAAAATATTGCATCCACAGATGGGTATTCTTAAGTACATCATGGATGCCGAAAAAGAAAGTTCCAGAGCTGTCAAATACGTTCCCGTTTCCATAGTTTACGATCTTATTCCTGACGTCAAAGAAATGACAGAACAGGCCAAGGGTGCAAAAAAGAACTCAGAAAACGTGGCCGAGGGCGTCAAATATTTCCGAAGTCTTGGCAGTGACTACGGTCGGGCGGCCATCCGTTTTGGCGACCCCGTGGAGATTGATGAAACCCATAATATAGTGGTACCCCAACTGGAGGAAGATACCTACAAGAATAGGAACACGCTACCCTTTTTCGCATTTGATCTGATCAATCAAATGTCCATGATTACCCCCGTTTCAACGGTCTCCTTAATTTGTAATGTCCTCCTGAACGACTTTGCCCAGACCAAAAAAGAAATTGAATTCAAGGTCAAAAAGCTGATGGAATATATTGGCAAAAAGCAGCAGGATGCCTTAATGGACCGTGGCAATCCAATTGCTGTCAGTGTGCAAAAGGGACTCAATTTACTTCAAGGGGCCCATATCGTACAAAAAAGTAGGGCCGGGCAAAAGGCGCAGTACAGTATTGTTTCTTCAGAGTATCTACGTGCTACCTACTACGCCAATATGGTGGCCGGCCATCTGTACCATTCCGCTTTTGTGGAGATGGCCTTGGTAAAGATTAAGGACGATACGTCCCCTAACCGAATCGTGCATTTCTGGGAAGAGATCATGAACCTTCGTAACCTTTTTAAGTTCGAATTTTTCTATACCAACAAGGCAAAATTCAGTATGGAAATTGAAGAAGAGTTGCTGCGGTTCGATAAAAACTGGCGGGATATACTGAGCGACCCCAAAAAGGACGTTAGTGACATTCTTAAAAAGCAAAACCTCTTTATTTCAAGGGCCTTATTACTCACCTATCTGGAAGCCGATAAGGTAGTATGCCATACCTTGAACAATTGGGACGAAGAGGATCCTTTCAACAAGGAGGAATTTTTGGAACTTTGCATGTTCAAAGGGAAAGAACTGCATTGGCAAAGTAAGATCACACGACTGGATAGTGTTTCCAAACCTTTTTTAAGCAATGCCTATCGGTTTGCTGAAAATGCGGGACTTGGTCTTAAGAACCATAAAATCAATACCAAAGGACTGGAATCATGGATGGCCCAGTTGGATGATTTGACAGAACGACTCACCTATCTCAAGGAAATTGAAGTGGCCCCAAGTTCACGAAGCATGGAGTTGATTGCCAGTCAAAATATCCTTGTTCCGGCGGCCAAAGCAACCATATCAAAGGCGAAACTCGAACAAGAAGAGGAAGGACCCCATATTACCGCCTATTTTGATCTGGACCGTACGTTGATCAATGACTTTTCGGCCAAACGTTTTATGCGAACCCGATTGTTCAGTGGGGAGACTACTGCGAAAGAATACATTACCCAATTCATGACCGCCTTGGTTTTTGGTTTTGGTAATCGCGATTTTGAGGTATTGACGAAACTAGCAGCCATGGGGGTCAAAGGCATCCCAGAAAAGGCGTTTGTCAAATTGGGGGAAGAGGTGTTTGAAGATTTCCTGAAACCCACGATCTATCCCGAATCCCGTGAATTGATTAAAAAGCATCGGGAAATGGGGCACCGGGTGGTTATCATATCTGCAGCCACCTCCTATCAAATTATGCCCATTGCCAAGGAATTGGGGATATCAGAAGTATATAGTACCCAACTTGAAGTCCAAAACAAAAAATTCACGGGACGCATTTCTGAGATGTGCTGGGGGGAAGGTAAGGCCAGAGCAGCCCGGACCTTTGCCAAGGAGAACGATATAGACCTCTCCAAAAGTTATTTCTATTCCGATAGTTTTGACGATTATCCCCTATTTAAAATCGTAGGGAAACCGGTAGCTACCAATCCCGATAATGCCCTTTCCCAGGTGGCCTTTGAAAACGATTGGCCCATACTTCGGTTTGAAGAACCTAGCCAGCGTCCTGTTGTAAATGGCCTAAGGACGAGCTTGGCCATTGCCAGTATCTATCCTTCGGCTGTGAAGGGTGCCGTTTCCGGCCTCTTAAACATGTCCAGGCAAAAAGGGGCCAACGCGACCCTTCAGAGCATTGGGGATTTGGCAACGCGTGCAGCCGGACTTCAAATATCCGTACGGGGCAAGCACAACCTGACCGATTTTCGCCCTGCTGTTTTCTGCTTTAACCATCAAAGTGCAGCGGATTTCTTTATCGTTATTAAACTATTGCGGAATGATTTTACCGGAGTTGCTAAAAAAGAGTTGGAAAGAACACCCATAGGCCCCATTTTCAAGGCGCTAGGCGCCATATACATTGATCGGAGCAATAAGGCCAAGGCTATTGAAGCCATGAAGCCCGCGGTAGATGCCCTTAAAAGTGGTATATCCGTAGCGATTGCCCCAGAAGGAACACGAAGTGGCACCGCCGAATTGGGACCCTTTAAAAAAGGAGCCTTCCATCTGGCCATGCAGGCGGGCGTCCCCATTATTCCCATTGTGATCAAAAATGCCTACCAGGCCGTAAAAAAGGGCACGGTGCTCCTACGACCCACCCATATTGAAGTGGTCGTATTGGATCCCGTAGACACAGCGCTTTGGAAAAAGAAGGATTTAAACCAAAACATCGAAGAGGTACGGAACCTTTTCGTTGCAGAACTGAACAACTAATTGGGTCATCAATATTCGGCGGCCCCAACCAAAATAGCGAAACATGTCTTTAAACGTAGGTTTGTTAGGTGGCGGCTCTTGGGGCACTACAGTAGCTTCCCTTACCGCAAGAAACGCCAATACCATCCTTTGGGCCCGAAATGAGGAAACCGTCAAGGAAATCAATGAGCATCGCACCAATTCAAAATACCTGCCCGGGGCCTTATTGAACCGGAATTTAAAAGCATCGCATTCCATTGAGGAAACGGTTAAAAATGCCGACCTATTGGTCATGGGCATCCCCTCCCAGAATTTCAGGAAGGTGTTGGAGACCGCAAAGCCCCATATCCGCCCTTGGATTCCCATTGTAAGCTTATCCAAAGGCCTCGAAATGGGAACCAAAAAACGCATGACGGAGGTGATTGCCGAAACCTTGCCCGGCCATCCGACTGGGGTATTGACAGGACCCAATCTGGCCAAAGAAATCCACAACGGTCAAGCGGCAGCGGCCGTAATCGCCATGGTGGATAAGGTCATTGCTAAACGCTTACAAGGGGTATTTAACTCGGGACTTTTTCGTGTGTATACAAATACTGATGTCATTGGTTGTGAGTTGGGGGGCGCACTAAAGAATATCATGGCCATCGCTACAGGAATGGGGGACGGAGCCAACGCTGGGGATAATACCCGGGCCGCCGTAATTACCAGGGGGCTTTCGGAACTGACCCGTTTGGGCACCGCCATGGGCGGAAGACGACGGACCTTTGCGGGATTGGCGGGCATGGGGGATTTGGTAGCTACCTGTAGCAGTACCAAGAGTCGAAACCGCCATGTGGGCTTTCAACTGGGAAAAGGCAAAAAACTGGAAGAGATTATTGAGGAAATGTCCGAGGTGGCGGAAGGGGTAAAAACGGCCAAAGTAGTGATGGAACTGGCCAAGGACTACAATGTACATATGCCTATTTCGGAAGAAGTCTATAAAGTGCTCTATGAGGGCAATACGGTGGACGATGCCTTTCGGGGACTGCTAAAATTGGAAAGTGGCTCCGAGGCCGAACCTGGGTAGGGTTTAGGCAACTCATCTGTCATTTCGGACAACCGACGAAAGAGGGAGCGTGAGAAATCTTCTCAGAACACTCCTTTTTTGAATTTCTCCCTTGGCGAAATACCATTTTTATCAAAATAACAGCTTATACGGAATCCCCTATGACGTACTTTTGTTATATATGGCGTAGGCAGCCATATCAAAGACCAATCGACCCAAAATGACATAACTGGGCAGCATAAAACAAGTTTCAAAAAGAAGGGATGAGTTTACGCAAAAAAATAGGGCTAGCAATTGCCCTTCTCATGGGCATGGTCCTGGTGGTGGTATTCGCATTCAACTTATGGCTCAACCATCAAAAATCAAAGCCCTTTAAGGCCACGGAAGACGAGTTGGCACAACTTGAATTTTACAAGCAACCCGAATCGTGGTTCTTGAACAATTTAAAGGAGCCAAGGATTGTATTGGACGGACAACAATTGGACCCAAAATTCCAATACATTTTTGAAGAGGCGGGCGACTCGGATGAAAATCTCAAGATGATGAAGCTCATATTCTCCACCCCTTTAGGACGCAAATATGCCCGTCATATGGTGGATAGGGAATGGAATCTCTATTCAAAAATATCACCTCCTATGAAAGTGACTTTTGATTTGGAGGTTCTTGGTCGTCATGGTCTAGACATCCCTATTCGTCTCTACGTTCCCAAGGACGATACCGACCAAAAGGAAAACCTACCGGTTTTAGTCTATGCCCATGGAGGAGGGCTGCTGTTTGGAAGTGTGAAAGCCATGGACCGTGTCGTTCAGCATATTGCCAACGAAGCGAATGTTATGGTCATCTCTGTGGACTATCGTTTAGCCCCTGAGCATCCTTACCCTTCTGCCAGTGATGATGGCGAAGACGTATTTCTATGGGCTAAAAACAATGTGAAAAAGTACGGCGGCAACCCGAAAAACATTGCTTTTGGTGGCGACAGCGGAGGAGGGTTAGTGGCTATTAATGTTGCCCAAAGGCAATTAGATCAAATGAAACCACCCCCCACAGCGCTATTGCTCTATTATCCTGCTACAGGCTTACCCATTAATGACCCCTCCTATACATTGTTTGGTAAGGGCTATGGTTTGGACGCCAATTTTTTTGAGTATTTATTGACCCAGGTATTTCCTGACCAAAGTTTGGAAACGGCAACCCCAGATGACTACATGTCACCTGTACAATCTGAGGATTTGTCCAATATGCCCCCGACCATAGTGGTTACGGCTGGTTTTGATATCCTTCGGGATTCAGGGAAAAGATTTGCGGACAAACTAAAAGCGGACAGTGTTGCCGTGACGTATTTTAATTATGCCTCGTTGACCCATAACTTTCTACAATTGAGCGCTATCATTGAAGATGCGGATAAAGCCACAACAGAAACGGCCCAGTTATTGGGACGAATGGTAAGGGAGTGATGTGGGAACGCTTTACCTCAGACGTGGGTAAGTGTTCAATCCTATTCTAGGGTCAAAGTGGGCAGGCCGTTTTTTTATGTTTCGGCATTTATTCCTAGTTTCACAAAAAACCCAATGCCGTCGCCTAAGTCCAAAAGATACCTTTTAAAAATCCTTCCCTTCGGTATCATTCCATGCTTGTTTGCTGTGGTGTACAGTTTACTGGAGCAGGGCATATTGGGCGATCATCCTGTTTATCCTTCTACAGGAAACGTCTATACCTTTAATGTGCTTATCCCCACCCTAATATCGTTTATTCTAGGACTTTTTATTGGAATGTTTGAAGTAGGGTTTTTAAGTAAGGTCTTTATCAAAAGTGGTTTCGCAAAGAAAATCAGCATCAAAACCCTAATCTATTTCTTTATCATTTTTGCCGCTATCACCATTATATCGACGATTAGTACAGCTTTTTATTTTAATGCAAGTCCATTTTCAACTGTGGTTTGGGATGATGTTCAAAATTTTCTCTCCTCCTTTGCCCTATGGAGCATTATGCTGTACTTCACTATGGGGGTGGTCACCTGTCTGTTCTATTCGGAAATTGCTAACAACGTGGGGCAAAATGTGCTGTTGAATTTCTTTATGGGCAAATACCATCATCCCAAAGAGGAAGAACGGGTATTTCTATTCCTGGATATGAAATCCTCCACCACCATAGCCGAGCAATTGGGGCACACCACTTACTTTCAGTTGTTGCGGGACTATTATTCCGACCTGTCCGATGCCATTATACGTTTTGGAGGTGAAATTTATCAGTATGTAGGGGACGAAGTGGTGGTCACCTGGAGGCTGAAACCCAATGAAAAAAATAGTGAAAGTATTGACTGTTTTTTTGCGATGCAGCAGGCTCTTGCTTCTAAAAGTGCAAAATATAGCAGAAAATATGGAGTGGTGCCCACCTTTAAGGCGGGGATTCATTTGGGAAAGGTCACTACCGGCGAGATTGGAAAAATCAAAAAAGACATTGTCTTTACTGGGGATGTCCTAAATACCACGGCACGGATACAAGGGCTTTGTAATGCCTACAAGGTGCAACTCTTGCTTTCCCAAGAGCTTGTGGAGGCACTCGACCTTATAACCACCCATAAGGCCTATGAACTGGGGCAAACCGAGCTACGGGGTCGAGATGAAAAAATTACCCTTTATTCCATTTAAAAAGGCTTGTATTTAGAACAATCGTAAAAAATTGTCGGCCTACATTAACCGTCGAGGCAGCTTAACTGTCATTTCGATATGAGGTGCAAAGCACCGATTGAGAAATCTCTACACAACGCAGGCTTAGATTTCTCGTCGCTGCCCTTCGACTACGCTCAGGTAACAGCTCTGTCGAAATGACCAAATAGATACGAATGTCATTTCGAACCAACCGACAAAGGAAGGTGTGTGAGAAATCCCTATAAAGCCTAAAACTTAGATTTCTCGTCGCTACGCTCTGTCGAAATGACGAAAAAGAAACCGGTGTCATTTCGAACCTACCCCGAGTGTATCACATCGAGCGCAGTCGAGATATGGTCAATGGAAGTGCTCGCACTGAGGCTCTCGAAGTGCGAGAAATCTCCCAACCATCAAAAATTCCCACCCCAAACTACACCAAAACCCCAATTTTTTTATGGTTTTTACCTATTGGTTTTTAGGGGCTTAACCTATATCTTGGAAGGGCTAACCAGCTCCCCCAAGCGATTAATGATTTATATAATATAGTTATAGATTATATAATCTATGCACAATTGTTGGTGACAATAGTATGGAAATAACAGAATTATCAATTAAAATCATTTTACTCTTGGTTCCAGGAGTTATAGCATCGTTAATTAATGAAAAGCTATCATTAAGACCAAGAGCATTTTCACCATTTAATTTTGTTCTGTACTCTATTCTATTTGGCCTTTTAGCATATGTGATTTTTCAAATCTTTTCAGACCTAATATATTGGATTATTAATTGTTTTAGGGAGAAGCCATTTGATTATTATGTAGTTTCAGCACTTCAGTTTGAATCACTTGAAAGTAGCGGTAAAATAGACGGTATAGAAATTATTATTGCTACAATAGTAGCATCTATACTATCATTAATTATAACGGCAATTGGACATCATAAATTGATATACAGGTTTGCTGAAAAGTTTAGTATTAGCAATAAATATGGTGATGAAAACTTGTTCCTAAGGTTTAGTAATTCGCCTGATGTAGAATGGATTTATGTGCGTTGTCTAGAAAAAGGATTGACTTATTTAGGCGCATTAGAATTCTTCGCCGAAAACGGTGATATTAATGAGATAG
>JBCBZA010000283.1:0-2117 GCA_039815575.1 Bacteroidota bacterium
CCTGCCGATGTGGAGACCAATGAAGAGATGCAAAACCACTTAAAAATGAGCAATTATCATTTAATGGTTCGCAGTGAGGTCTTACGCGGTCGCTTCAGAAATAGTTTCTCAGACCCGGAACCGTTTACGCCGAACAAGAAAACCGACGTCAACATCAAGCTGCAAGATGTCTATCATACCTTTAAGAAAGGGCACAAATTGCAAGTACAAGTGCAGAGTACATGGTTCCCGTTGATTGATTTAAATCCACAGACCTATGTGGAAAATATCTTTAAGGCGGAGGACGAAGACTTCACCACCCAAACGCATACGGTATTTACGGATTCCAGTTTGGAGTTTTCAATTTTGGAATAGGGTAGAACAACCAAGGCAATTAGATAGCGACGGTGGAAACAAGGACTATCGAATTTGAACAAGCCACATCCAACATTTTAATGGTGAGACCCTCTAATTTTGGGTTCAATAAGGATACTTCTTGCAATAATGCCTTTCAAAAAGACAACCGGCGTCTTTCAAGGAAAGCGATAATCGAAAAGGCGAGAAAAGAGTTCGATGTCCTTGCCGGGTTGTTGCTGAATTCTGGTATTCAGGTACACCTTCACTACGAAAAAGAAGGAGCGCCCAGTACGGATTCCGTTTTTCCGAACAATTGGTTCAGCTGTCATAAAGATGGTTCGTTTATTACCTATCCTATGTTTTCAGAAAAAAGAAGAACGGAGCGTGAATCAGGCATCATTCTTGAACTCAGCAAAGAATACCAGATTCGGGAACACTTGAGATTGGAAAAGTGGGAAGTAGAAAATCTGTTCCTTGAAGGTACCGGTAGCATGGTTCTGGACCGACAACATAAAATTGCTTATGCATGCCTTTCCAGCAGAACTGATGAAAGGGTTTTTAATGAATTCTGCCAATGGAAAGGTTTTAAAAAAATGCTCTTTGACGCCGTTGATGGTACGGGTATGCCCATTTACCATACCAATGTAATGATGACCATTACGGATACATTTGTAATCATTTGCTTAGAAGCCATAAAGTGTGAAAAACAAAAAGCCCACTTAAAAAGAGCCTTTAAGCAAACCAAAAAACAACTCATTCCTATATCGTCCAATCAAATGGTGCGATT
This sequence comes from Bacteroidota bacterium, assembly GCA_039815575.1. Lineage (GTDB taxonomy): Bacteria > Bacteroidota > Bacteroidia > Flavobacteriales > Flavobacteriaceae > Croceivirga. The sequence continues at coordinate 1,124 of JBCBZA010000283.1, forward strand.
TGCGGGAAATGTAATTCAGCTTAAGAATTGGAAAGGTGATTCCTTTTTGGTAATGTCAACTACTGCATTTAAGTCATTAACTATTAGGCAAATTAATACAATTGAAAAACATACGAGGATTCTCCATAGCGACCTTAAGACAATAGAAACTTATGGCGGGGGCAGTGCTCGATGTATGATTGCCGAGATTTTTTTGCCTCAAATTGGTAGATGATAGCTAAGGGTAAGAGCAGGTTACATATGCATTTACATCAAAAAGATGGATGAATTTTGTTATCAACGTCAAATACAAATTTTGATTTAAGGGCCATTCAATAAAGATAGTTCTATGGATAAAGGCAAAATCCCATGGCCTACGAAAGCGGCCATGCAACAGGTGTATCAAGAAAAGCTTTGGGGGGATAATGGAACAAGATTTTACTCTGGTGAAGGTTCCCATCACCCAAAATTGGTACATCCCTATTTAGAGGTTGTAACTACATTCTTAAAGTCCTTTGAAAAACCTTTGGCCGTCTGTGATTTGGGTTGTGGGGATTTTAATATCGGCAGGGAATTGGTACCCTACACCACAAAATATATCGCTGTCGATATTGTCCAAGAACTGATACGGTTCAATTCTAGAAAGTTTATGTACCCCCAACTGGAATTCCAATATTTGGATATCGCACAGGATATACTGCCAAAAGGTGACTGCGTTATTTTGAGGCAAGTATTGCAGCACTTGTCCAATGCCGAAGTAAAACGCGTAGTGGAACAACTTTATAATTTTAGGTACGTGATTTTAACCGAGCATCTCCCAGAAAATGATTTTATACCCAATAAAGACATTATTTCCGGCCAAGGTATACGTTTAAAGAACCAAAGCGGGGTGGATGTTTTAAAAGCCCCCCATGGAAGGTTTCGGCTACGGATGTAGGGACAATGGTTTGCCGTTTGCCCTTAATGCGCAGATGTGGACGGTACAGTACCCCATTGCTCAATTTGGTACCGAGGC
>JBCBZA010000103.1:0-14600 GCA_039815575.1 Bacteroidota bacterium
ATTTTTGGAAAAAAAACCAACGAACGGTTGGTGCCTGTGGAGGAAGAAACCCAGGTAGTCAACATTTCCGGATTTATCTGTAAGCCAGAGTTCGCCAAAAAGAGCAGGGGGGAGCAGTTCTTTTTCGCCAATGGACGATTCATCAAAAGCCCGTATTTGCACCACGCTGTAGTTACTGCTTTTGAAGGGTTATTGAAGACGGATAGCCTTCCAGGATATTTCCTTCGATTGGAAGTAGATCCCAAAACCATTGATATTAACATCCACCCAACCAAGACGGAGGTGAAGTTTGAAGATGAGCATACCCTTTACGCTACTTTAAGGTCAGCCATAAAGCATAGCTTGGGGCAGTTTCACATAGCTCCAGTTTTGGATTTTGAGCGGGATGGCAATTTGGACACCCCTTATAATTTTAAACATCGGGACGCCCAAATACCTACCGTAACCGTTGATGCCCATTTTAACCCTTTTACCACTGAAAATTCTGGGCCAAAATCTAAAGTCACCATTGAAAAAAGAAGTACTGAAGGATGGCAGGATTTATATGACATCTCTAAGGGAGATACCGGTTTCAGCGAGTTGCAGATGGAGTCCGAAGTTGTGAACACTGAAATTTTTGAGTCAGGTGATGAATCAATTGCAAGTAAACAAATTACTTTTCAGCTACAACGGAAATATATACTAAGTACGGTAAAATCGGGACTTTTGGTCATTGATCAAAATCGAGCACACCAACGTATTTTATTTGAGCGCTTTTTAAGGGAGATTACCTTAGAAAAAGGGGTGACCCAACAACTGCTCTTTCCCTTAGAACTTCAATTTGGGAAAAAAGAGCTAAAGGCTTTAAAGGATGTGGCCCATGATTTGATGCAGCTGGGTTTTGATATGGACTTTGCAATAGAAGGGGTATTGCGTGTCAGGGGTATCCCTGCCAATATGCCAGAGACATCAATAAAAGAGGTAATCGATGCCATTTTGGTATCAAATTTGGAAAACACCTATGAAGGATTTTCAAAAGCGGAATGGATTTCAAAAACGATGTGCACTTCCCTTGCCATAAAAAATGGACAGGGCCTAAACCAGGATGAACAATATGTTTTGATCAATGATTTATTTGCTTGTAAAGAACCTAAGTTAAGCCCGTTTCAAAAGAAAATTTATGTTATTATTGGGGCCAATGAAATCGAAAATAAATTTTAGGTAATGGGAAGAATGACAGAGGCTATAAAGCACTTGATAATCATCAATGTTATCTTTTTTATCGCCGGGATAACGGGCCTTGGAGATACCCTTTATGAGTACTTGGCCCTTTGGTTTCCGGAAAACCCTAATTTTAAGCTATGGCAGGTCATCAGCCATATGTTCCTGCATGATTTTACCGGATTCTTCCATATTCTTTTTAACATGTATGCCCTGTGGGCCTTTGGGTCTCCCTTGGAACGCATTTGGGGACGTAATAAATTTTTGTTTTTCTATTTCTCTGCAGGTATAGGTGGTGCCCTCTTACACATTGCCTCTAATTATTACTTTTTTAATCAAGGACTGGAAGTAGTTACAGGGGCAGGATTGACGGAACAACGGGTGATTGAAATTTTATCCAATGGTCAATATAGCCCTGATTGGTATAAATTGGCATCACAAAGTACCATTGACCAATTTATGGGAGCCTTTAATGCGCCAGCAGTTGGGGCCTCTGGGGCTGTCTATGGCGTCTTGGTGGCTTTTGCCTTTATGTTCCCCAACGCTGAATTAATGCTCATTTTTCTGCCTGTTCCCATCAAAGCCAAGTATTTTGTACCCTTAATGATATTTGGTTATGACATTCTTTATGGATTGGCCGGTTCGGGAAGTAATGTGGCGCATTTTGCGCATATCGGTGGTGCGCTTATTGGTTTTATTATGATGTGGTATTGGAAAAAAAATCAGTTTAATCAAAATCGTTGGAATTAGCTATGGCCAATGGAGGATTACCATATTATCTAAAACGATTGAACATCGCCGAAAAATTAATAGCTATAAATTTGGCGGTTTTTATTTTAACCGGCTTGGCCAGTGCCCTATTGGGATTCTCAACGGATTCCATCTTGTACTGGTTTGAATTGCCTAAAGATTTTTTTGCCTTTTTAAGTAAGCCGTGGTCCTTGGTGACCTATTCCTTTTTCCATGCCGGAATCGGTCACATTTTTTGGAATATGCTTATCCTGTATTTTACTGGACGTATTTTTTTAAACCTTTTTGACAATCAGCGTTTTATAAATGTTTACTTTCTTGGGGTCATATTAGGGGGATTACTGTTTTTGGCAAGTTATAATGTATTCCCTACCCTGTTACATACCAATACTTCATTAATTGGTGCATCAGCTGGAGTTACCGCTGTTCTAATATTTATTTGTACATACATTCCAAATCAGGAGGTTCGCTTGTTTGGCCTCATCAATATTAAGCTCTGGTATCTGGGAGCCTTTGTTGTTCTTGTGGATTTGATACAAATTGCCGGTGGTGAAAATATCGGTGGTAGGTTAGCCCATTTGGGCGGTGCATTTCTTGGTTATATCTATGCAAGACAACTATTGAACGGAAGGGATATGGGTCAAGGATTTTCCAAAATGTTGGATACAATCGGAAATCTTTTTAAGCCTGGAAAGAGAAAAGCCCCTTTAAAAACAGTACATCGAAGAGACAAAGCCAAAGGTGCCAAAAATGGCATTGATTATAACAAGGAAACCCGTCAAAAGAAAATAGATGCCATTTTGGATAAAATTAGTAAATCAGGTTATGAAAGCTTATCCAAAGCTGAAAAAGACTTTTTGTTCAAAGCGGGAAAAGAAGAATAAGTTTGGGGAAACGTTTTTATGTTAATTTGATTTTATGGAGAATAAATGTATTTCTAACAATTCTTCTAGGCTTAGAATGGCTTGCGTATTATTTACCTCCCAAAGAATCAACCGCACTCTCATTCTTTAGTTTTGTGGTCCCGATACTATTAGCATTGCATTTTCTACTCTTATTATTTTGGACTGCTAAAAAGACGAAAAGGGCTTTTCTTCCTCTTTTATCCTTGATTATAAGTTTTTCAATTTTTGGTTCCTTCTACGGTTTTTCTCCTTGGGATAAAGGTGGGGGACATCATGATTTTTCAATTATGTCCTTTAACGTTCGAGGCCTTAATGTTTATGGTCAAATACCAACGGAAAATTTACAGGATTCCATATTTAATTTCATTTTAAAGGAAGACCCAGATATTGTTGCTATTCAGGAAGCTCATCATACGCTGGAAGAAATAACTCAGCTTGATCTAAAATACCCCTATAAGTATGTGGACTTTAATTTTATTTTGCCAAGGGAAAGAGTTATAAATGCCCTATATTGTAAATATCCTGTGTTATCGGTTGATGCCATAAAATTTCCCGAAAGTTCAAATGGAGCGCTATTCGCAGATATTTTGATGCAAGAGGATACCGTGCGCTTTTATAATGTACATCTTCAATCATTTAAAGTAGTTCCCAAGGTCGATTACTTTCAAAATGAAGAGTCTGGTAAGTTATTAAAAAGAATAAATAAAGTATTGCAACAACAGGAGGAACAATCGTTGATTATTCAAGAACATGTCATAAACTCTCCTTATCCCGTCATTTTGTCCGGGGATTTCAACAATACACAATTTTCAAAAGTTTATCGGGTGATGCGCAGTAATCTGCAGGATTCTTTTCTAGAAGCTGGCGCTGGTTTCGGTAAAACATTTAAAATATTTGGTTTGCCAATGCGCATAGACTATATTTTTGCTGATGAGCATTTTGAGATTACGACGCATACCAATTACAATATTGAATTATCTGACCATGAGCCCATAATGGCCAAGATTCGCCTAATTCCCAATGAATAAGCAGTCGGTTATATCAGCAATGATATGTATAGTCAGTGCCAAACCTAATAACTGGGTCTTTTTCCAAAATACCAAACCAAAATAAAAAGGTACTAGAAAATATGCGTGTAATGGATGGAATCCAATGCTACAGCGATTGGGATTAAATATGGGATCGGCAAATATGTGATCAATATCCAATAAAATTCCGGCTAAAAGGATAAGCATAACCTTTAACCTGTTATCCTTATAGCAGAGCAATGTAACTACAATCGGAACCAAAAAATGGATGCCATAGTGTAAGAAATGTCTAAGCATAGAACAAAGAAAGGTTCTTTAAGTATACTACTGCATTTGGGCCCTCGTTAAAAAGCAGATCTAAGGTACTGGTGTTGGAAACGAAACCATGCCGGTCGCCAAATACCTGATTGTAGGGCTTAAATGCAAATGGGGTTTCTTTTTTTGAGTTGACCAAACTTCTGTAGTCTTTTCCTTTCTGAAAATCCTTTTCATAACTGGCGTTATGTTCCGAACGGAATTTCACCTGTAAGGCACCAATCAAAAAATTAATACCTTCCCAATTGAAATCGAGTAAGAATCTGAATCGTTTTTCAAATAAGGTTCCCAACTCATCTTCGTAGAACTCAAAAAAAGGGGAGGCCCGGTAAGCCGTTTGTAAAGTACGCCAATGCTGTAGTTGCCATTGATAACTATTTTCAATCTGGACATCCCTGTACTTTTGACGTCCATTTTCGCCACCTACATGTTTAACGGGAACACTCAATTTATGAAGTCCTTGGTCAGTGCAAATGTGGTACCGGTTACGATAGGTCTGTTTTTGAAAATTATCGTGAACTTCCCAAATAACGTCTTCTTGGACTAAGACCGATATTGAGGCAATGTTGGGAAATGAGGTCGGATGGAGGAGAGCCTTCAAATTAAGTGCTTTGCGATTTGGATTTTCTCTTTTTTCTAACAAAGTCAAAGATGAACCATCCCGCAAGGGCAATCAGGAAATAACGGAAATATGAGACAGGTTCCCCGTCTCCTCCAACCGTGGTAAAAACGCGGTCCCACCGCATTTTTTCATTAAATGTTATTCCATCTTGAAAATTATCAAAACTTAACCATATAAAAACAGGTTTCCCAACAATATGGTCTGCTGCGACATAACCCCATGCTCGGCTGTCTTCTGAGTGGTCCCTATTGTCTCCCATCATCCAGTAATAATCCTGTCTAAATGTATAGGAAGAGGCCTCTTCTCCATTAATGAACACCTTGTCCCCACTCACCTTTACATCATTCTTCTCATAATCCCTGATGGCTTTTTTATAAAAAGGAATGGTCTTTTTATTAATTTCTACGGTGGTCCCTGCCTTTGGTATATATATAGGTCCAAAATTATCCGTATTCCATGGATAGAGCGGGCTTTGGGGAAATACGTTGTAGCCAGCCTTTCCCTTTGGCTCCACATACATCACTACGGAATCTATAAGCTGATTTTTTCTAAGGGATTCGACCATATCAAAGGTGAGATTGGCAAGACGCTGTCTGGGTGTTTCTTCCGTCAAGCCTAATCTCAGTTGGCGTATTACATCCGTAGGGATGCCCTTTTTTTCTGTATAGAGTTCAAATTTCCCATCTTCCCTTTTTCGAGCATCATAGATGTACGATGTCAATCCATTCAATTGGGACTGATTCATGGAAGCTACAATGAACTTTCTTTTATAATCATCTGCTCCAGCTTCATTAAGTAAACGACTGGAAACGCCTTTACTACTGTAAACAATATGGTCGTACATGGGCTTTGCCCTTTGCGATAATTCAAGTTTTTTACCATTGATGTGAACAAAACCATCAATAATTTCGAGGGAATCACCAGGAGTACCTACACAGCGTTTTACGTAATTTGATTTTTTATCGATAGGCTTTTCAACACCTTCTTCTGCTTTAAAAAATACGCGTACCGTATCTGCCGGCCAACTAAAAACCACCAAATCATTTTTCTTTGGGCTACTCAGTCCAGGAAGCCTAAAATAGGGTATTTGAGGTTTATTCAGATAGGATTTCGTTTTTATGATGGGAAGTGTATCATGTACCATAGGAGCCGCAATGGCCGTCATTGGCGTTCTAGCCCCAAAATGGAATTTACTTACAAAAAGAAAATCCCCAATACGAAGCGTACGCTCTAAAGAACCTGTCGGGATTACATAAGGCTGGATAAAATAGGTATGCACAAAAGTAGCGGCAACAACCGCAAATACAATAGAGCTGACCCATTCGCCCAATCCTGATTTAGGCTTAAGATCACGGTCTACAATATATTCCGCATCCATTGTATAATTTACCACGTAATTATAGAAACCGAGGCTAAGGATAACCGTCCAAGTCTGCCACAATTTATTTTGACCAAAACTCCGTATGGTCTCTACCCACACCACGGGAAACATTAACAGGTTGATAATGGGTATAAAAAGAAGCAAAACCCACCATTTGGGACGGTTAATGATCTGCATTAGGACAATGCCGTTATAGATGGGAACAGCCGCTTCCCAAGCTTTTCTCCCCGCTTTGACATATAGTTTCCAAGTCCCTAAAAAATGAATGACCTGAACTAATAGAATGAATAAAATCCACTGTGTACCGTTCATCTGAAAATTTATTGGTACCGCCAAACGGTTCAATAGCCGGAGGCCTACCTTGTTAATTAAATTACTTCCTATTCCATACCTCGTACACTTGCTCCGAGATTTGTTGATTTTGAGACGCTAATTCTTACTATTTGTTACCAATTATACAAGGTTTAACACATCTTTCATAGAAAATATACCTTTTTTACCTTGAATCCATTCGGCGGCAACTAGTGCGCCAAGGGCAAAACCCTCCCTATTATTTGCGGTATGCTTAATTTCTAAGGAGTCCACTGCACTGCTATAACAGATGGTATGGGTGCCGGGAACTTCCTCTTCACGTCTCGCTGCTATAGGTATTTCCAAGTCCGACTTTGCCTCTAAATTCCATCCTGAATAATCAGTATGTTCGATGATTCCTTCTGCCAAGCTAATTGCTGTACCACTAGGGGCATCTAGTTTGTGGATATGGTGGATTTCTTCCATGCTCACCTTATAGCCCACTGTATTGGCCATCATTTTTGCCAGCTTCTTATTGAGTTCAAAAAGTATGTTAACCCCAAGGCTAAAGTTGGAAGCATAGATAAATGCGCCATCTTGTTTTTTGCAGATGGATATCGCTTCTTCATAGTTTTCCGACCAGCCCGTTGTACCTGAAATTACGGGGATATTATTCTCAAAGCAGCGCTTAATATTTTCAAAGGCGGATTCGGGACTACTAAATTCAATGGCCACATCAATAGACGAAAAATCAATGGTTGAAACATCCGTTTCCAATTCGATTTTTAAGGGGAAAGCGTGCCCTCGTTTTGTTCCTAGCTTTTCGAGCATTTTGCCCATCTTTCCGTATCCAAAGAGCGCAATATTCATATCTAAAAAGTGACAGTAACGGCCAATCCATAATTGGGATTACCTGTAACCTCGTTCAAATCAAAATAGGGCCTTATTTCGTACCCCAATTGCTCATCCACATTATATTGTTTTAGGTGGGCATCCACATTCGCATCAATAATATTTAATGCATAAAACCCAATAGTGACTACTAGCCAAAGATCGCGGTCGCGCTGCAACCGTTCCTGTGCATCTTGTAATGAATCATCGGAAAAATCAGGTCCTACCCCATCACCATTCCTATCAAAGAGCTCGTCATCCGTGAATCCGGCCCTACGACTCTTAAAGATATCCCTAAAGAAATTGTACCTATTATTGGTATCAACAAATTGAAATGCTCCCCATCCTATAGCACCCCATACTATAGGTACTTTCCAATACCGTTTGTTATATATTTGTCCTAATCCAGGCAATACGGCCGAATAAAATGCAGCTTTACTAGGAGCCAGGGGATTGATTTCTTTTTTGACAAAGCTTACTTCTTCTACAGTAATTCCCTTTTTTTTTAGATCCGTTCGTAAGGAATCAACTGGATTTTGAGAAGGAATGGAATCTTGCTCAACTTGGGACCATCCTGTAAGGGCAAAAAGGAATAAAAAGAAACATAATAGAAGTACTCTACTCACCGGAAAGGATTTTTTTGAGTCGTTGAAACTCCTCTTTTGAATGAAAAGGAATAATAATTTTGCCCTTGCCTTTTTCAGAGGCACTGATTTCTACTTTCGAAGCCATAAAATCCCTGATTGAACTCAAGTATTCTCCGGCATATTTGGGCAATGATTTGTCTGTATCTTTTTTCTTATTGGAATTTTTTCCTTCCGGTTCCCCACTTCGATAAGTACGCACCAATTGTTCTGTTTCCCTAACCGAAAGCCTTTGGGCCACAATCTTTTCGAAAATTCCGATTTGATCTTTTTTCTTTTCAATGTTGATCAAGGCCCTACCATGCCCCATACTCACAAAGCCATCGCGCATTCCTGTTTGAATGATGGGATGTAACTTAAGAAGCCGCAAATAATTTGTTATAGTAGACCTCTTTTTGCCGACTCGTTCACTTAGTTTTTCCTGGGTCAATTGGATTTCATCAATCAATCTTTGATAAGAAAGTGCAATCTCAATAGGGTCCAGGTCTTGGCGTTGAATGTTCTCAACCAAGGCCATTTCCAGAGATTCCTGATCATTGGCAATTCGGATGTAAGCAGGAATGGTAGCTAAACCAACCAACTTGGAAGCTCTAAACCTTCGTTCTCCAGAAACCAATTGATACTTGTTGAAATGCAGTTTGCGCACCGTTATAGGTTGTATGATGCCCAATTCTTTAATGGAACTGGCCAATTCTTTAAGCGACTCATCATTGAAATTGGTTCGCGGTTGGAATGGATTTACCTCAATGGCCTTTAATTCCAATTCTACTACATTTCCAATGACCTTATCCGCGTTCTTGTCCGTAACCGATTGAATATCGTTTTCGGGATCTTTCAATAAAGCAGAAAGCCCTCTTCCAAGGGCCTGTTTTTTTGTCGCTTTGGCCATCTAAACCTTTTCCTTGTTTTTATTCAATAACTCTTGTGCTAGGTTCAAGTAATTTGAAGCACCCCTACTACTGGCGTCATACTTGATGATACTTTCCCCATAACTGGGAGCTTCACTCAATTTGACATTTCGTTGGATAATCGTATCAAATACCATTTCAGCGAAATGTTTTTTTACTTCTTCAACCACTTGGTTGGATAGTCGTAACCTTGAGTCGTACATGGTCAATAACATGCCTTCTATATCCAAATCAGCATTGTGAATGCGTTGTACACTTTTTACGGTATTCAATAATTTTCCAAGTCCCTCCAAAGCAAAATACTCACATTGGATCGGAATCATTACGGAGTCCGCTGCTGTCAAAGCATTCAAGGTCAACAAGCCTAGGGAGGGGGCACAATCAATCAAAATAAAATCATAATCTTCCCTCACCTCCTGAACTGCCTTTTTCATCATGTATTCCCTATCATCCTTGTCCACCAATTCTATTTCGATGGCCACGAGATCGATATGAGAGGGAATAAGGTCTACATTGGGCGACGCCGTTTCCATAATGGTCTCTTTGGCGCTTAAGGTGTGCTCTAAAAGCTGATAGGTTCCTTTTTCAACACGGTCCACCTCAATCCCAAGGCCAGAAGTGGCATTGGCCTGCGGGTCTGCATCAATTAACAGAACCTTTTTCTCCAACACCCCCAAAGATGCCGCTAAGTTAACCGTCGTTGTGGTCTTACCAACCCCACCCTTTTGGTTCGCAATAGCAATTATTTTGCCCATTACATAAGTTAAGTTAGGGGCTAAAAATACGATTATTTATAACGTTAAAAAACGGAATTTGTTAACACTGAGTGAATAAGTGAAACCCCTTGCGTTAAAGAAAGTTAAAGTTTATTTTATTGCATCCTCATCGGAATTTAATTCATCAAAATCCCAAGAATTTCAATAGCAGCTTCGCTGATCTTGGTTCCTGGTCCAAAAACGGCTACCGCCCCCGAATCAAAAAGGAAATCATAATCTTGTTTGGGGATAACACCGCCCACAATAACCATAATATCTTCCCTTCCGTATTTTTTAAGCTCCTGTATCACAGCAGGGACCAAAGTTTTATGTCCAGCTGCTAAAGACGATACTCCAAGAATATGGACATCATTTTCTACCGCTTGTTTGGCTACTTCTTCCGGAGTTTGGAATAACGGGCCAATGTCAACATCAAATCCCAAATCGGCATATCCTGTTGCAACGACCTTAGCACCTCGGTCATGGCCGTCTTGGCCCATTTTAGCAATCATAATCCGAGGTCTTCGACCCTCTTGTTCGGCAAAATCATCTGCCATTTCCCTTGCTTTTTGAAAAGCAGCATCGTTTTTTATTTCTTTGGAATACACCCCACTTACAGATTGAATTTGTGCTTTGTGCCGGCCGAACGCATTCTCCATAGCATCACTAATTTCTCCCAAGGTAGCCCGTTCTTTGGCGGCTGTTATGGCTAAAGCTAATAAATTCTCGCTGCTTCCATCCCTTATTTTTTGTTTTGAGGCATTTTCAAGGGCTAATAAAGCCAACGCAACTTTTTCTGCGTTCCGCCCTTGCTTCAGCGTGGCAATTCCCTCCAGTTGTTGTTGACGGACCTTTTGATTGTCCACTTCTAAAATCTGTAAATCGTCTTCACCCTCCAGTGCGTATTTGTTTACTCCTACGAGTACTTCTTGACCACTATCCAGTCTTGCTTGCTTTTTGGCGGCAGCTTCCTCTATACGTAATTTGGGAATACCCGCTTCAATGGCCTTGGTCATTCCACCTAAGTCTTCTACCTCTTGGATAAGTTCCCAAGCTTCGTTGGCAATTTCCTTAGTCAATTTTTCCACATAATAACTTCCCGCCCAAGGATCAACAGTTTTTGTGATATGGGTTTCCTGTTGAAGATATATTTGGGTGTTTCGCGCAATTCTAGCGCTAAAATCCGTTGGAAGTGCAATGGCCTCGTCCAACGCATTGGTATGGAGGCTTTGTGTTCCGCCAAAGGCCGCGGCCATGGCTTCAATTGTAGTTCTGGCTACGTTATTAAAAGGATCTTGTTCCGTCAAACTCCAGCCGCTGGTCTGGGAGTGCGTACGTAACATCAAGGATTTCTCGTTTTGTGGATTAAATGCCTTCACCAGCTTAGCCCAGAGCATTCGCGCTGCCCTCATCTTAGCAATTTCAACAAAGTGTTTCATTCCAATGCCCCAAAAAAAGGAAAGTCGTGGTGCAAATTCATCAATTTTTAAGCCGGTTTTAAGTCCGGTTCTAATGTATTCAATACCATCGGCCAGGGTATAGGCGATTTCCATGGCTGCTGGGGCCCCTGCCTCATGCATATGATATCCGGATATGCTAATACTATTGAACCGTGGCATATGTTGACTGGTATACTCAAAGATGTCAGCAATCAATTGCATGGATGGTGTAGGAGGGTAGATATAGGTATTCCGTACCATAAACTCTTTCAAAATATCGTTCTGAATAGTTCCTGAAAGCTGATCCAGGGTTACCCCTTGTTCCAGGGCCGTAACAATATAAAATGCCATTACAGGTATAACAGCACCGTTCATGGTCATGGACACCGACATTTTATCCAAAGGAATGCCATCAAAAAGGACTTTCATGTCCTCGATAGAGTCGATGGCCACTCCAGCTTTGCCTACATCCCCCACAACGCGTTCATTGTCACTATCATAGCCCCGGTGGGTCGGTAGGTCAAAGGCCACTGAAAGTCCCTTTTGACCCGCAGCCAAATTTCTACGATAGAAGGCATTACTCTCTTGTGCGGTCGAGAAACCTGCGTATTGGCGAATCGTCCATGGTCGTCGAACATACATGGTGGAGTAGGGACCACGAAGAAAGGGTTGGATACCTGCCGCAAATTCCCCATGATCAAATTTTGGAATTTGATTTTTGAAATTTGATGTTTTGAGTGTGAGCTCTTGAAGGTTTTTTCTACTCATCTTTTAATCGGTTTTGTTCCAAAGCCTCCGACAATCGTCTCTCGATGATGGGCTCAATAATGGTTTTCCGTTGGTCCTGTTTTAAGAAGGGGAAAAGCTCAAGATTGTCCTTCATACGATCTTCGGGATTTTGATACTTATTGGTACCCAACAATACCAATTGACCCTTATCAAACAAATGTTGTTCCTTAGCAGACGATTCCCTAATTTTTTTCTGGATAACACCTTTTTTCAATTCATTTAAAAATCCTCCTGAAGCTTCAATTTGCTTGAACAATTCCAGGCTCTTTTGGGCGAGCTGTTTTGTCAAGGATTCAATATAGTATGAACCTTCAGAAGCCCTTAAGGCTTCATCGAAATAACTTTCCTCTTTTAACAGGACTAATTGATTTCGTGAAATGCGCTCCCCAAACTCATTGTCCTTATGGTAAATAGCGTCATAAGGTAAATTGCAAATGGTATTTGCCCCACCCAGTGCGGCTGCCATACATTCTGAGGTAGTACGCAACATGTTTACATTATAGTCATAAAGTGTTTTATTCCGTTTTGAGGGGATTACTAAAACATGGCATTCCTTAGTGAGGCCATAGGAAAATCTCAATGAGTTCCAGAGCCAACGAAGGGCTTTTAATTTAGCAATCTCAAAGAAATAGTTAGGGCCCATGGACACCTTAAAGACTACCGGTTTTTCTATAACATCCTCAAGAACGTGATCAAAATGGTTCAAGTATTCATTGGCATGTGCTAACCCATAGGCCAATTGTTGCACCATATTGGCACCGGCATTTTGGTATAGGGACGTATCAATCGAAATGATACTGGTAGTAGGGTCTTCATTCATTAATTGGACGATCTCTTCCAATAGTTTATGGTCTTGCCCTTTGTTGTGGAACCAATTTCCACTTTTTGCCAAGTTTCCAATTAGGTCAAGATGAAGATGGATTTGACAAGATTGTTTCCCTACGAAATCTTTTAATTTTTGAAACGGCTTCATCTCCAAAAAATGAAAGTTTAAATGGATTGGGACGGATTCCAATGGAATATTTTTAAAAAGCAGGGACCAGTCCACTTCCATATTGGGAATGTCAAAAAGCAAAGCACCCGCTCCCCTTTTAAGGACATCAAGCGCTTTTTTATTGGCCAAATTGGTATGCCCTGCATAAATAATTTGACCTACTTGCCAAGAATGATCAATTGGCAGTGTAACGCTCAAACTTTCTTTTACATCTTCAGCATGGTAGAAAGGCTTTACTTTGATCCCTTCAAGGGATTCCCATATCAAAGCCTCATTGTAATCCGCACCTTTTAGGTCGACCTGGATTTTTTGTTTCCATTGTTTGGCGGAAATAGGTTCAAATTCCGAAAAAAGTGAATCGTTTTCCATATTTAGTTTTTCACTTTTGTACTGTCCTCGTACTCAATTAAAAAGACTTCCTCATTTTCCTTCTTCATATAATATTTTTCCCTTGCGTATTTCTCTAGTGCTTTTGGATCCTTTAACTCATTCAGCAGTTTTTTATCCTTTTCAATTTCTTTTTGCAAGAAATCCTTTTGTTGTTCCAGTTTGTTGATTTCTTTTTGCAACTCGCTGTGGATCAAGAGCGAGTTGGTATCAAAAAAGGCCATCCAAATCACAAAAATGGTAAGTACCAATACATAAGTATTTGTAAATACTTTAAACCATTTTTTTTCTTTTAATTTCTTCCAGGCCATACTATCCTAACTTTTGATTGATAATGCTTCTTACCATATTCACCGCCACCGTATTGTAATGGTTATTTGGAATAATGATATCTGCAAATTCCTTAGAAGGTTCAATGAACTCATTGTGCATGGGCTTTACCGCCGTCTGGTAACGGTGCAAGACCTTTTCCAAATCATGGCCACGTTCCTTAATGTCGCGTTGTAATCTTCGAATCAATCTTTCGTCGGAATCTGCGTGAACGTAAATCTTAATGTCAAAAAGTTCACGTAGTCTTGGATTACTCAATACCAATATACCTTCAACGATAACAACTTCTTTGGGTTCGGTTGTTACCGTGCCTTCCAACCGGGTTTCTTCCACAAAAGAATAAATTGGGATTTCAATGGGCTGTCCGGATTTAAGTTCCCTAACTTGTTCAATAAGCAAATCAAAATCAATGGAATTGGGGTGGTCAAAATTGACTTTGCTTCGTTGCTCTTTGGTTAAATGGGACAAATCATTGTAGTAGGAGTCTTGCGAAATGACAACTACTTCATTTTTTGGGAGTTGATCTATAATCTGATTGACAACGGTGGTTTTACCGCAACCCGTTCCACCTGCAATTCCAATGATAAGCATTACCGAAAGTTTAATCCAAAAGTACACAATTGAAGGCATCCCCGATAGTTTACCGCATTTGGATTTTAGATATATAGGTACGATGAAATCTGCTTCAAAAAATGATATATTTCATGAAACAACACCTGGGGTAAGGATAGTTTTGATTGCTGATTTTGGCCGAAACAGCTATATTTAGGAATAACTATAGTTACCCTTTTTTATGGAAGACAAATACAGGCTCACGGTCAATGACCAGTATGGGTTTCATTTTACCGCAGCTGACTTGGAATCCTTGGATTTGGTCCAAACAGGAACAAACTCCTTCCACTTACTGGATAATCATCAAACCTATCACGTCAACTTTGATGGTAAGGACTTTAATGGAAAAAAATATTCGG
>JBCBZA010000052.1:0-23894 GCA_039815575.1 Bacteroidota bacterium
AAAATAGTTCCAAGAAATATTAACCGTCCCGCTTTGAAAGAATTGTACCTTTGTGGTGAACCGAACCTAATATTTTAAAATGAAAATAGCCATTGGAAACGATCATGCAGGTACCGAATATAAACTTGCAGTAGTAGGTCTTTTAAAATCAAAAAACATAGAGTTCATTAATTATGGGACCGATGGAACGGACAGTGTGGATTATCCGGATTTTGTCCACCCAGTGGCTATGGATGTGGAACAAGGAAATGTGGATATGGGTATAGTGATATGTGGAAGCGGAAATGGTGCTACGATGACCATTAATAAGCATCAGGGCATTCGCGGAGCACTATGCTGGAACAAAGAGTTAACGGCATTGGCGAGAGCACACAATGATGCAAACATATTAAGTCTACCAGCTCGATTTATAGCATTGCCACAGGCTTTGGAAATGGTAGAGACATTCTTAAAAACTCCATTCGAAGGAGGGCGTCATGAACGAAGAATTGAAAAAATCCCTTGCACCTAATTCCATGTAAATAACATGGGACACCATCATCATGATTCACTTGGACATGACATGAGTGGAAAAAACTCGGGTATTTCCATTATTTTAAATGTTTTAGTTACCCTGGTCCAAATTATTGGTGGATTAATTTCTGGAAGTCTTTCCTTATTGTCAGATGCGGTTCATAATTTTAGTGATGTTGTGTCACTCTTTGTTAGTTTATTAGCCAATAAACTGTCTAAAAAAAAGGCCTCTGTAAATAATACCTTTGGATATAAAAGGGCAGAAATTATCGCTGCCTTTATGAATTCGGCACTATTAATGGTTATCTCTATCTTTTTGATAGTAGAAGCGATTGAGCGTTTTTTTACCCCACAAGAAATAGCAACAGATTGGGTTATCTGGCTTGCTGTGTTAGCCATTTTGGTCAATGGTTTTAGTGTGCTTCTATTAAAGAAAGACGCTGAAGTAAACATGAATATGAAATCAGCATATCTTCATTTATTTACGGATATGATGGCTTCAATTGCTGTTTTGATAGGAGGTATTGTGATGAAATACTACGCCATGTTTTGGATTGATCCAATGTTAACCTTATTAATTGCTTTGTATTTAATTTATGTAGGGTATGATTTATTGAAAAAATCGACAAAAGTATTGATGTTATTTACTCCTAAATCCATTGCTGTAAAAGAAATCGTTTCCAATATTTCTGAAATAGATGGAATCAAAAATGTACATCATGTCCATGTATGGCAGCTCAATGAGAAGGAAATCCACCTAGAAGCGCACATAGATTTTAAAAAAGACATAAAACTCTCGGAATTTGATGATGTTTTAGAAGAAATCGAAGAAATAGTGTATTATAAGTACGGTATTAATCATGTGAATATTCATCCAGAATACAATAAACCGGATTCAAAGAACATCATCGTTCAGGATTAAAATGAAAATAAAAACAAAACATTTTGATGAACTCAATACAATCGAATTGTATGGTTTGCTGCAATTAAGGAGCCAAGTATTTGTTGTGGAGCAAAAGTGTATCTATGAAGATATGGACGGAAAAGACAAAAAGGCGATACACGTCCTAGGAAAGAAAAAAGGAAGAATAGTAGCTTATCTCCGTATTTTTAGACCAGGAGATTATTTTCAAACAACTTCCATTGGACGGGTCGTAGTGGCTGAAACATCAAGAAATAAGGGCTACGCAAAGGCAATTATGAAGAGGGCCATAGTCTATGTTGAAGCTTATTTGAAGGAAGGGACAATAACCCTTTCTGCCCAAACGTATCTCGTGAACTTTTATGAGGATTTAGGATTTAAGGGAGAAGGAGAAGAATATCTGGAAGATGGTATACCCCATATAAGGATGGTATATGGCTAAGTTGATTTGTTGGACACCCCAATACACATAGAATGTCCCCATCAATTCATAGAATTTAAAGGTATATTTTAGAAATCAGGACTTCTCCTATTTTTTTGATTACACCCACAACCAAAGCGTTTCCCATAAAAAACGCCCGTTTGGCATTGGTAACCCCCTCCAACTTTGTATGGTCATCAGGAAATCCATTTAATCGCTCCAATTCTATAGGGGTTAGTCTACGAAGACCTTTTGGGGTGTATATCACATGTTTAAAGCGCGAAGGGGATTTGCCCCCTTCCCCTGTAATTATCGTTCTGGAAGGTTTGTCAAGGGCATCTGGGAAAGCCATACCCCCTTCGGAATACTGGTATTGAAATCCATTTTTTGAAGTACGAAATTCCTTTTTACCTCCCTTAAGGTAGTTCCACCTAGGGAAATCTTCTTTAGGAATAAAAAATTCATCCTTGACTTCACCATTCTGCAATACGGAAGCCAAAGTAGAAATCATACCGTCATGGTGAGGAATACTTTTTAATGTGAATACCTGGTTCTGAACACAAATCCCAGAATTTTCAAAGGGGGATGCTTTTTGATTCTTATTGAAAGTTTCAGACAGTGAGGTTAGGTCACCATCCAAGTAAAAATTGGATAAACAATGGCAATCAGATGCTACGGGAAAAGCATGGGCCAGTACTCCGTCATTCCGTATCCACTCCTCAAGACCGTGCTTAAAGAGGTTTTGGTAATGAGGGGATGTTTTATGATAACCGACCAAGAAAACCCGTCTTCTTCGTTGTGGAAACCCATAATCCGCGGCATTGATAACACGCCATTCCACCGCATAACCTAAATCAGAAAGACCTTTCAGCATTACGGCAAAATCACGGCCTCGTTGACTTGCGGGCGACTTTAATAAACGATCCACATTCTCTAGAATAAGATATTGTGGCCTATTGGTTTTCTCTTTTAGAATACGATAAATTGACCACCATAACACGCCCTTTTTGCCCAAAAGCCCTTTAGAATTGTTTAGTGTTGTCGCAACAGAATAATCTTGGCATGGAAACCCCCCAACCAAAACATCGTGGTCAGGAATTTTCTTTGTTGGAACATCTTCTATATTCTGGTTGGAATGGTTTTGAGCTCCAAAACGAGCTTCGTAAACCCTTGAAGCATGTTGGGCTTTGGTAGAAGGCTCCCACTGATTGCTCCATACAATTTTAAACTTGCCAGTATCTTCCAATCCCAGCCTAAATCCACCAACCCCGGCAAAAAGCTCACAAACCTTTAATGTACCCATTTATTAAAAATAGGAAGAAATGTGTTTCCCACTTTCACTAAGGGAGCAAGGAAAGGAGGGTTGTGCGAAAAACTATTCTGTATTGTAGAGTAGTTGACGGAATTTTTTTATCAAATGGGCATGATAGCCTTTATTTTTTTCCAGAAGCGGACTCGAATAATTTTTTTCATAGACTGCAGCTATAATACTATATCTTACCCTGGAAATCATTCTTTTGATTTCTTTATGCCCCTTCGTTTCTAATTGATTTAGTTTTTCGACTTCCTTTTCCCACCAATTAAAAGACATTTGTTCTTTGCTTAAATCGGAACGTAAACGACCAAACAACTTTTTCTTCATCTTTTCTTCTAATTTCAAGGCCTCTGAAAATCTCTTGGACTCAAGTTTAAATGGCCTTGAGCTTACTAGTGCCAGATGTTTTGAACGGATGCTGTCAAGACCCATGCTTAAGGGATAGGCATGTAGGATTCTTTCGTAATTCTCATGGGCAAAGAGAAGTTCGTTGTCCTCCAAAAAAAGCTTTACTACCTGTTGGTCGCGCAGGAAGAGATCTGTTATTAGATCTTTTGAGGATTTAGTGTTGCCGTTCTTTCGCTTTTGAAGAAAAAGCCAATCAACAGCTCGAGTAATTTCCTTTTTATCGGGCCATCGATGGCTTCCATCAAAAGAAAACAAGGTGTTTTGGAATTTCAGCTTTTTTAGATATCCTTTATTGGATACCATTTCGGCATAGTTCATATCTTCTACGCCACAGATTCCGGCATAAAGGAATTTTTCTGTCAAAGGGGATGGTGTTTGGGAAAGATTTGGAGAAAACCCCGCCCCACAGGCAATTACCCCTGCAAATTGTCCAGACAGCACAGCAATCGCAGTAGCAAGGCGAGACCCCCCGGAAAACCCGGATAAGTACATTTGGGCTGCGTCAATTTTGTAGTTTCTGAAAATGTGATTGAATAAATTATTAGCTACGCCGAAATTTCTTTCAAAAGAGCCATTTTTCGAATTGTTGGCACAAACCAGAATAATCCCATATTTTTCAGAAGATTCAACAAAAGGAAGTAAGCCCATTCTACCTCTTGCGGCCGGATCAAAAACAAAAATGATAGGATATGCCCTGGAGGTTTCAAAGGAATGGGGAAGGTATAGGGCAAAAGATTCGTCTTTTGTTTCTACAACGGCAACAGAATCTATAATGGAGCCTTTTTTAAAAACCCCTTGGGCAAAACCAAAAGAAGTAAAAACGAAGACAACGAAAATAGTCCAACCCCTAATGACACCAAAGAACCTAGTTAAGGATGCCATTGTATTTTGAATTGTCTTTCAACAAAGTAGTAGCGCTTAAAATGGCCTCATCATGTGTTAAATTATAATTATAAAGGCCCCTTCTATAAAAATAGCGTTTGACCAATTCATCAGTCAGCTTTTTTGTGATCTCCGTTTTGTAGGTATCTAGGGCAGCCACCTTCCCCTTGTTTATGGAAAGCAGCAAATCTTTGTAACTATTTTGTACTTCAGACCCCAAAAGGGTTTCATCTGCATTCAACTGTTCTTCCAACAATTTTTCAGTTTCGGTCTTAAAAGTAAAATCACTTTTCTGGGCAAAACCCTTGAAACTACCGAAATCATTATCTGAAAACGTGAAATCATTGACCTGACCAAATTCGTTATTGTAGAAAAATGTTGTTGCAAAATCAAAAATGATACGATTATAATCTAGGGCGTCTATAAGGTCATTGGTCCTTAATGAGGCAATTTCAATATCTGGCATGACACCCCCACCATCTTCTACGGTTCTTCCATTTCTAGTTTTGAATTGGTTGAACCGCGTGTTTCTAATGGCGTTTCCATCAGCATCACGATTCCAATAGTCAAGCGCTTGAATACAGCGGCCAGAGGCAGTGTAATAACGAGATATAGTTACTTTAAGCTGAGTTCCGTAAGTTAGTTTTAATGGGCGCTGAACCAATCCCTTTCCAAAACTTCTGGCCCCCATGATCACAGCACGGTCCAAATCCTGCAGACCGCCAGAGACTATTTCACTTGCCGATGCACTACTGCCGTTGATAAGAACCACCAAAGGGATTTCGGTATCGATAGGCTGATTCTTGGTTTTGTACTCTTGGTTGAACTTTTTGACCTTTGATTTTGTGGTGACGATCAACTCTCCTTTAGGAACGAATAAATTGGTGACATTGATGGCTTCAGAGAGCAATCCTCCGGGATTACCACGTAGATCCAAAATCAATCGTTCTGCGCCGCTACCCTTTAAATCCACAATAGCGGCTTTTGTTTGGCCTGAAGCCTTTCTATTGAACCGGGAAAGTACAATATAGCCCGTCTTATCATCGACCATGCTGTAATAAGGAACCGCATCAACCTCAACGCCCTCCCTTCTAATGGTTGCCGTTTGGTTCTTGTCCTGTCTTCTATACACCACTTCAACCGAAGTTCCATTGGCACCTTTTAAAAGCTCACTGGCATTATCGTCAAAGTCCGCCACTTTGATATCCCCGATTTGTATGATTTCATCTCCCGCCCTAAGCCCTGCTTTATCGGCGGGATAATCCTGATAGGGCTCAACGATTAACAATTTATCATCGTAAGAGCGGACTAAGGCACCTATTCCAGAATATTCGCCAGCATTTCTGATTTTATACTCCTCAACATCCTGTTCGTTTAAAAACTTGGTGTATGGATCTAACTCATTAAGCATATTCTTTATGGCGGAATCCATAAGCTCACCAGGATTGGTTTCATCCACATAGTTCATGTTAAGCTCCTTGAAAAGCGTCGTGAAAATTTCAATCTGTTTGGCAATTTCAAAGAAATCGCTTTTGTAACTGCTTGCTGCGAAGAGAAAAACAATTGACAGAAAAGGAACAATGAACTTCTTTTTAACCCGTTTTTTCATCAGAAATCTGCTTTAGAAATTTTGTCAGTAGCGTTTTGATGCCAACCTCCATTTGCGAAAAGGACGGCATTTCCTTTCCAAGGTATAAAAACACCAACGCATATTGTGCCTCCATATTGTTAAAAATAAGAGCCTTATTTAAGCGATAGGCTTCGCGCATCAACCTTTTGATACGATTGCGTTTTACTGCCAATTTAAAACGTTTCTTGGGCGCTACAACGGCAACCTGAACCATAACATCTTCGATCAAAGGTGTCTTTAGGTAAATAAGCTTTAAGGGAAAGACGGTAATGGATTTCCCTTCTTCAAAAATCAGGTCGATTATTTTTTTACTTTTTAACCGCTGCTGTTTGGGGAATGTAAAATCCATTGTCTAAAAGTAAAAAATCCGTTTTAGGAAAGCCCAAAACGGATTTTGATTCTTTTTTTACAATTATTGAGCTTGCCAAATATTGTCCCCCCTGTTGATGTCGGCCATCAACTGTGACGGGTCAACGTTCAATCCAGCTAAATCCGAAATAGGCATGTCTAAAATGAGTTCATAGGTAGGGTGGGCCCAGGGCCAGTCTTTGACGGTTGTTCTTTTGAGCTGTGGGTATGGATTGTCCTTTTCTCCGCGCATCATACGCAAGGGAATGTAATAGGTTTCTTGGTTTCCATTCGAATCAACGACTAGAACATCCAAAGGCATGGGCATTAGCCCGATGCGCTCAAAAACGACTCTGGTCTTATTGCCTTCAGCAACTACCTCTTTAATGCCATAATCAATGGTATTTGTGGTTTGTGTCCAATCCGTAAGGTACCAATCCAGTTCCATTCCAGACACTTTTTCGGCTGTGCGTTTGATATCGTTTGGAACAGCATGCTTGAACTTATAGTCCTCATAAAACCTGCGCAAGGCCCTCATTAATTTATCTTGACCAATAACATATCCCAACTGGGCTAGAAAAATCGACCCCTTGCTGTAGGCAGAAACGCCATAGGCAAAGTTGTTGTGATAGCGGTCGGCATGTGTGGTTTGAGGCGCTTCATCATCTAGTTCAACCAAGGCATAATAACTCTGATAGGAACGCGAAAAAGGATTGTCTTTACCCTGATTCATAATTTTGTTCATACACAAACTACTAATGAAGGTGGTAAACCCTTCGTCCATCCACTCGTATTTTGCCTCGTTTGTCGCAACGGCGTGCTGAAACCAGGAATGCCCCAATTCATGCGCCATCACCCCCACCAAACTTCCGAAAGAACGTTCCCCAGTAATTAGAGTACACATGGCATATTCCATTCCGCCATCACCGCCTTGAACTACGGAGTATTGCTCATAGGGATAAGCCCCAACGTTTTTGTTGAAAAACTCCATGGCGGCGACAGTCTTGGCCTGAAGATTTTTCCAATTTTCTTGGAGTTCGGGTTTGTTTTTATAGAAAAAATGGAGGGTGGGCCCATTTTCCATTTCAACTATTTCATGAACATATTCCGGGTCTGCCCCCCATGCAAAATCATGGACTTTAGGCGCCTTAAAATGCCAAGTCAGCGTTTTGCCCTTGGTTTTTACTTTGGTTCCCGGGGTTTCATAACCATGACCTATTTCGTTAGGATTCTGTAAGTATCCAGAGCCACCAATGGTATAGTTTTTGTCGATGGTGATTTTTACATCAAAATCACCCCAAACCCCATGAAATTCTCGGGCAATGTACGGATTGGGATGCCATCCCTCAAAATCATATTCCACCATTTTGGGATACCATTGGGTCATGGAAAGGGCCACTCCTTCCTTGCTGTTTCTTCCCGATCGGCGAACCTGTAGGGGCACCTGTCCCTTAAATCCCATATCAAAAGTAGATTTGCCCCCTGGTGGAATAGGGGTGTCCAAGGCCACTACCAATATGGTTTCTTCTTCTTTAAAATTAACGGAAGCCCCATCTTGGGTCAATGAAACGGCATGGAGGTATCCTTGTTCTTCAGGGGTTAGAGAGGCAATTCTGCTTTGCCCTTCGGACATCATGCGCTTATCCCCATCTTTAATGGTTTGTAAACGAAGGTCCATTTCACTTCCGGGCTGAAAGGCGTTGAAATACAAGTGGTAATATACCCTGCTCAGGGTATCCGGGGAATTATTGGTATAAATCAGCCTTTGAGTGCCGGTATATTGATAGTTTTCAACATTCATATCAACCTGCATGGTATAGTCGACATGTTGTTGCCAATATGAAGTATCATTTTGAGCAATGAGCGTACCTATTCCACAAAGCAGAAGGTAGATTAATTTCTTTACTAATTTTATCATAGCTATTCTGCGTTGTATTCTAACGTACTTTTCCCTTTTGAGAGGTTTGAGGCCAAGATTAAGGCGTTGTAAGCGTTAACCATTTTTCCGGATTTTGAGGCCTGGGAAAAGGGCTTTGCCTTTTCGGCATTGCCGGCCAGGACCACAGAGGCTTTAGAAGACAGCCCGGATTGCATCAAAACCTTTTTTACTTGAGTGGCGGTAAGGCTAGGGTAGTGGGACCGAATTAGTGCTGCAACCCCTGCTACTGCTGGTGCCGCCATTGACGTTCCCCCTTGGAAATCATATTCGTTGTTTGGCATAGTGGAATATATTTCGTCCCCAGGCGCAAAAACGTCTACATTCCTTGAACCATAGTTGGAAAACGTTGCTACCATATCAGAACCATAGGAAGGTGCTAAAGCCCCAACGGTAATTACGTTATCCGAAATTTCCGAGGTGGTAAAATTATGGTCATTTGGATAGTTGGGATTGTTCTTATCATCCAGGTCATGGCCATCGTTACCCGCCGCATGGACAATTAGAACATCTTTGG
Source organism: Bacteroidota bacterium (assembly GCA_039815575.1). GTDB lineage: Bacteria > Bacteroidota > Bacteroidia > Flavobacteriales > Flavobacteriaceae > Croceivirga. Next base: position 8,893 of record JBCBZA010000052.1, read on the forward strand.
AAGCTGCATACTTAATGGCCTCATAAACCCATTCCACATTTGGCGAGAAAGACTTTCCGAAACTACAATTAATGATTTTTGCACCATTATCCGCAGCATAGCGAATGGCCAAAGCAATATCCTTGTCATATTCGTCACCATTGGGTACTGCCCTAACCGCCATTATCTTGACGTTATTGGCAACACCATCAACTCCTTTGCCATTTTTTCGCTCCGCTGCTATAATACCGGCAACATGGGTGCCATGGCTTTCGTCGTCAACACGGTTTTTTGGATTTCCATTACCATAGCCCTTACTGCTAAAATCGTAAGGGTCGTCACCAACAATAGTGCGCCCATCAAAATCTTTATTTAGATTATAATTTGCTCGCTCTGTAAAGTACGTGATGCCATCATAGAGTTCGTTAATAACATCGTCAATAGAATCTTCGTATTGGTACATTTGTTTGATCACAGCTACATTCTGTTGCATCTCCTCTGTTTCCGGTTTAAAGGCCATCACATCCGCTTTGGTGTATTTATCTTTGCCAAGGGCCTCTTTGATTTTTTTATCAGCATTTTTAACCACCTGAAGAATTTGCTCATATTGCTGTTTGTTCTGTACTGCTTTTGGGTATTCTTCATCCAATTTTAATTGCGCTTTTGCCCTAGCAGAGGCATCTCCAACACCCAAACGCAACATTCGGGCAGATTCCAATTGTTCATTATAGGACTCCCCCAAAAAATTATAACCATGAATATCATCAACGTAGCCGTTCCCATCATCGTCTTTTCCATTTCCGGGCCGTTCACCTGAGTTGGTCCAAAGCACCCCATCCAAATCTTCATGCTCCAAGTCAATACCGGAATCCACAACGGCAACAATTACCGTTTTGCCCTTTTTATTCCCGAGAATTTCCTTGTAGGCCTTATCGACACTCATTCCTGGGATAGTATCTGTTAACAGGTCCGTGTGGCCCCATTTTTTCTTCTCTGCTTCTGTGAGCTCTGCCACTTTTAAAGGAATCGTATCAATATTTGCTACCGGTGTGGAAACTAGGCCGGTTGCACCACAACCCGCTAAAAGGCTGCCCAAAAAAAGGGCAATACCTAATTTTACATATGAATTCATAAAATTGGATTTATTCGTAGTTCTATTTTGAAAAAATTTCGTCAAAAGTGAAAGTCTCCTTAAGACGAACACCTTTTTCTGTTTGTTGTATTGTACAGAGTTCGTTGTGAGCATCGTGCTCAAAGAACAAAATATATTCCTCAACCGCAACTTTTTCAAGAAAACTGGTTTTTTCTTTAAGTGTAAGCAACGGCCTAGTATCATAGCCCATTATGTAGGGCAGTGGTATATGCCCCACAGTTGGAATAAGATCTGCGGCAAAAACTATGGTCTTCTCCTTGTAAATGATATGCGGCAACATTTGTTTTTCAGTATGGCCATCTACAAATAAAATTCCAAACCCTAACTCTGATCCTTCCACAAAATTCCCACCACCTCTCTCAACAAATCGTAGTTGCCCGCTTTCCTGCATGGGCAATAGATTTTCTTTTAAAAAAGATGCTTTCTCCCTTGCGTTTGGATGTGTCGCCCACTCCCAATGCCCTCTGTTTGTCCAGAATACAGCGTTTTTGAACGCTGGTTCATATCCAGTTCGATCATTATTCCATTGAATACTTCCGCCACAATGATCAAAATGCAGGTGGGTCAGGAATACGTCGGTAATGTCATCTCGATGAAAACCCACTTTTTTAAGAGAATTATTCAGGGAATGATCGCCCCATAAATGATAATGCCTAAAAAATTTTTCAGATTGTTTATTGCCAAGACCCGTATCAACAAGAATAAGGCGATTTTCTTCCTCAATCAAAAGACTACGCGCCGCAATATCAATCATATTGTTATTGTCCGCAGGATTGGTCTTTGTCCAAAGTGTTTTTGGTACAACGCCAAACATAGCCCCTCCATCTAACTTAAAGTTTCCCGTTTCTATGGGATATAGCGTCATTGAAAAAATTAAGGTCGCCCAAAATAAGAAACAGCGATACAACTACCTTAAAAACATGCAATTATTAGTCCATTTTTAACAAAATCAGGTTAAAAAACCCTTGCAGACCAAGAGGAATGAAAACGGGTTTCCATCACCCTTCTCCATTTTACCGAAAAAAGTTACATTTAGGGTTTGGACCAAGTTAACCCTCATTGAAAAAACTAGAACGAAGTTTATCGCTTACCTCGGTTATTGCCATAAGCATTGGGGGAATGTTGGGCAGCGGGATTTTCGTATTACCCGGGTTGGCAGCGGCCAAGACGGGATCCTCCGTTTGGGTTGCCTATCTTATAGCGGCAATTTGTATACTTCCAGCTGCTTTCTCAAAATCCGAGTTGGCCACGGCAATGCCTTCATCAGGTGGGACCTATGTCTATATTGAGCGCGCTTTTGGACCCTTATTCGGGACCATAGCAGGGTTTGGCCTGTGGCTGTCCTTGTTACTAAAAAGTGCATTTGCCCTAGTTGGTTTTGGAGCATATTTCTCCATACTCATCCAAATAAACCCCTCCTTAACAAAATATATAGCCATTCTCTTTTTATTCTTGATTCTGCTTTTGAATATCACAGGCATCAAAAAAGTAGGGAAAGTGCAAATATTTATTGTTAGTATTAGCCTAACCACTTTGGGACTCATTCTTTTGTTTGGATTACCCAAAACCTCTACGGATTTATTGGAGCCCTTCTTGTTGGATGGCAAGACCGGATTGTTTTCCACAGTGGCATTTGTATATATTTCTTACGCAGGGGTGACTAAAGTGGCGGCGATTGCTGGGGAAATTAAAAATCCAGGTACGAATCTGCCAAGGGCCATGATTCTATCCTTGTTTATTATGACCTTAATTTACGTTTTTGTCGCCTTCGTTCTTGTTGGAAATTTGCCGCTGGAAACCTTGGAAAAGGATATAAAGCCTATTTATACCATAGCGAGATTATTAGGAGGAAATTATATTGGCTATGTAGCAGCCCTTGTTGGGGTGGTTACCCTTATTTCTATGGCAAATTCAGGAGTATTGGCAGCATCCAGATTTCCTTTTGCCATGGCAATAGATAAATTATTACCAGAGTTTATGGGCAGGATCCACACCAAATATTTAACCCCGGTGGTCACCATTATCATGACTTGCTTTTTAATGGCAATGGTGATTCTCTTTCTGGATGTGGAAAAAATAGCAAAGTTGGCAAGCGCCTTCATGGTAATGATGTTTATCTTGGTGAATGCCTGTGTTATTGTGCTTCGGGAAACCGCCGCACAATGGTACAATCCCCCCTATCGTTCGCCCCTATATCCCTTTGTACAATTGTTTGGAATTTTTAGCGGAATTGCGCTTTTAATATTTCTTGGGGTAGGCCCTATGTTAGCTGTATTGGGCATTTTTATTTTTGGATTTGTCATCTATCTCTTTTTTGGTAAGAATGCCACTCGAACTGGGATTTTGAGAAAATATGGTCACCGCCCGGCCCTTTATTTACTCTACAAACGAAAGCGAAATAAGAAGATTACCTATCGAAGTGATCAAGCAACCAGCCTACAAAATCTGGATGGCAAACTAAGTTCGGATGCAGGTGTGGTGGTCCCTCTTTTAGGAAATGAACGCTCTCCAGAAATGTTGGTTGAAATTGCCGCAGCCATCAACAAACGTGAGAAAATACAGGTGGTGAATGTGACAGAAGTACCTAATCAAACATTTTTGGACGCCATGGTTGAGGAAAATCCTAGGATTGCCTCACTGGAGCGGCGGGTGGCACGATTGGCCCTTTCACAAAAAATTGATGTGGATTTTGAAGCCGCAGTAACCCACGAAATGTCGGACACCATTCACGAACTCAGCAACCAAACCCATTGCGACTGGCTCGTTATGGGTTGGAACGGCCGTGCCCATAGCGGTATTCTGGTAAGCAATCCCATTGGATGGCTGTTGACTCATATTAAATCAGATTTTGCCCTGTTTAAGGATGATGGGGTGCGTTATATTGGAAAGGTGCTTTTGGCCCTTAGACCTGGAAGGAGGGACAAGAATTTTATTGCGGTGGCCGACAGAATTTGTAATTTCTATAAAGCTTCATTAACGCTACTACATGTTGTCCCTTCAAACACAAATAGTGCTGTTGTTCAAGAAATAAAAGAACATTCAAAAAAGCTTTTGAAAAAGGTGGATACCCCCAGCATGGTTTTTATCCAAAAAGAAGATGATGCTATTGGTGCCATTTCAAAAGCCTCGGCCAGTTTTGACCTCTTAATACTAGGCACTCCAGAAAAGGACAATTGGATAAGCGTACTATTTGGAACGGGAAAGGACAAATTCACTGAAAAATCAGCATGTTCTGTTCTTAGATTGACAATGAAAGACCATTAATGTTCTAAAAGGAACACAGATTTCCCAAAGCTTTAATTGCTATTTTTACGAAAATTGTTGGTTAATGCTGGAACTGGCAGGAATTATTATTTTGGGAATCATTGCGCAGTGGGTGGCGTGGCGACTAAAATTACCCGCCATTTTACCACTAATACTGATTGGGCTTTTGGTGGGTCCAATAGCTACCCTATATACTGAAGATGGAAGTAAATTGATTGAGCCCATTTGGAACGGGGAGAAAGGCCTTTTTCCCGGAGAAGGGCTCTATTATTTTGTTTCCCTTGCCATAAGCATCATCTTGTTCGAGGGGGGGCTTACGCTAAAGCGTGCAGAAATTGCCAATGTGGGTCCTGTGATAACCAAACTTATTACCATAGGTTCTTTAGTCACCTTTTTTGGGGCAGGGGTGGCAGCACACTACATTTTTGAATTATCCTGGCAACTTTCTTTCCTTTTTTCCGCCCTGATTATCGTTACCGGCCCTACGGTAATAACCCCTATTTTAAGAAATATTCCACTTAAAAAAGACATTTCCGCGGTTCTAAAATGGGAAGGTATACTTATTGATCCCATCGGCGCTTTGGTTGCTGTATTGGTTTTTGAGTTTATTAGCGTAGGAGAAGGAAGTGCTTTTACCCAAACAGCCTTGATCGAGTTTGGAAAAATTTTACTTTTTGGAACAACATTTGGATTTACGTTTGCACACGCTTTAGCCTTCGCCATTAGAAAGAACTTGATTCCCCACTATCTGATGAACGTGGTTTCATTGTCCGTGGTGTTGCTTGTTTTTGTGGAATCTGATGTGTTCGCCCATGAGTCCGGGCTTTTGGCCGTAGTGGTCATGGGAATGGTATTGGGCAATATGAACCTTCCCAACCTAAAAGAGTTGCTCTATTTTAAGGAATCGCTGAGTGTGCTCCTTATTTCCATTCTTTTTATTCTTTTGGCCGCAAATATTGATGTTAATGACCTGGAGTTATTGCGCACTTGGAATACGGCATGGCTGTTTTTAGTGGTCGTTTTTTTGATTCGCCCTATAGGGGTATTGTTGAGCACACAAGGTTCTGGATTGAAGTTGAATGAAAAAATATTTATTGGCTGGGTAGGTCCAAGGGGTATCGTTGCTGCAGGTATCGCTTCCCTATTTGGTTCCAAATTGTTGGCAAAGGGGGAGCCGGGTGCAGAATACATTACGCCATTGGTTTTTATGATTGTTTTGGGAACCGTACTTTTCAACGCAACAACAGCACGATTCTTTGCCAAGATCATAGGTGTATTTTTGACCAAATCCGAAGGAATCTTGATTATTGGGGCCTCCAAAGTTTCAAGACTAATAGGGAATTATCTAAAAAACAACAACAGACATGTAGTTTTGATTGATAACAATGAGACCAATATTACCAAATCCAAAAAACTAGGGCTCGAAGCTTTTGCTGCCAATATTTATTCGGATACGCTGACCAATAATATTGAATTGAATGATGTGGGGTACCTTATGGCATTAACGGGTAATGCTGATATTAATCGATTTGCCATTAATAAGTTTAAACACCAATTTGGTGAAAATGGATCCTTTAGATTGGTGGATGCCGAAGAGATGAATGATCCAGAAAATAATCCAAAAGAGGGGCTATTTTCTCACACGGATGACTTTATAAAGCTTATGGAAACGGCTAGAAAATACCCTTCGGTAAACGAAATTGGACTCAAGGATATTGGACATTACAATACGCTTATAGAAATCACCCAAAAAGATCCGGACATCATCCCCATTTTTTTGAAAATGCCCAAAGGAAGTCTGGAAATTATCCCTTCCTTCAGTCAGGAAATACAAGAAATACAAGAAGGAAGTACCCTTGTTTATATGGGGAAACCGTTTGATTTTGAACAGTTGGACTGAATATTGACTAATCATTTAATTTTAAAACAGCCATAAAGGCTTGTTGTGGAATTTCCACATTTCCTACTTGCCGCATACGTTTTTTCCCCTTTTTCTGTTTTTCAAGCAATTTTCTTTTACGGGAAATATCACCTCCGTAACATTTAGCGGTCACATCTTTTCTAAGGGCCTTAATAGTCTCTCTTGAAATAATTTTAGAGCCAATAGCTGCTTGAATGGGAATATCAAACTGTTGCCGTGGTATCAGCTCTTTGAGCTTTTCACACATTTTTTTACCAATGGTCTGTGCATTGTCAAAATGTACCAAAGCGGAAAGCGCATCTACAGGCTGTGCATTTAACAAAATATCAACGCGAACCAATTTGGAAACACGCATTCCAATAGGAGTGTAATCAAAAGAGGCGTAGCCCTTGGAAACGGTTTTAAGGCGATCGTAAAAGTCAAAAACGATTTCTGCTAAGGGCATATCAAAGGTCAATTCTACGCGCTCTGTGGTCAAATAGGTCTGATTGGTAATCTGGCCCCGCTTGTCAATGCAAAGGGACATAACATTTCCCACAAAATCGGACTTGGTAATAATGGTGGCTTTTATGTAAGGTTCTTCCACTCTGCTTAATGTGGAGGGTTCGGGCAAATCAGAGGGGTTGTTTACAATAACAATATCCTCTGGGTTTTTTGTGGTAAATGCGTGATAACTTACGTTGGGAACAGTGGTGATGACGGTCATGTTAAATTCACGCTCTAACCGCTCCTGGATGATTTCCATATGGAGCATACCGAGGAAGCCACAACGGAAACCAAAGCCTAGGGCAGCGCTACTTTCAGGAGTGAATACCAAGGAAGCGTCGTTTAGCTGTAATTTTTCCATGGAGGAACGTAGTTCTTCAAAATCTTCAGTGTCCACGGGATATATGCCAGCAAAAACCATGGGTTTTACATCTTCAAAACCGGCAATTGCCTCTTGTGATGGCTTCTCGGCTAAGGTAATCGTATCCCCAACCTTAACCTCCCTGGCGTCTTTTATTCCAGTAATCAGATAACCAACATCCCCAGTTGAAATTATAGGTTTTGGAAGTTGAGTAAGTTTTAGGGTGCCTATTTCATCTGCAAAATAGTCTTTGCCCGTAGCCATAAATCGTATTTTTTGCCCCTTTTTTAATTCCCCGTTTAGAATTCTAAAATAGGTTTCCACGCCCCGGAAAGGATTATAAACAGAATCGAACACCAATGCCTGTAGGGAGGTGTTTGGGTTCCCTTCTGGGGCAGGCACCCGTTCAATAATGGCCTTGAGGATAGCCTCAATGCCAATTCCTGTTTTTGCACTTGCGGGAATAACTTCTTGGGGGTCACATCCCAAGAGATCAACGATGTCATCGGTAACCTCCTCCGGGTTTGCGCTGGGTAAATCCACCTTGTTCAGTACTGGAATAATTTCCAAATCGTTTTCCAGCGCCAAGTACAAATTGGAAATGGTTTGTGCTTGGATACTCTGTGCGGCATCGACTACCAAAAGCGCACCCTCACAGGCGGCGATGGAACGCGAGACTTCGTAGGAGAAATCAACATGTCCTGGGGTGTCGATTAAATTAAGTACATAAGCCTCACCCTGATATTCATATTCCATTTGAATGGCATGGCTTTTTATGGTGATGCCCCGCTCCCGCTCAAGATCCATATTGTCCAATAGTTGGTCCTGTTTTTCGCGTTCGGTTACGGAACCCGTAAAGTCGAGCAATCGATCGGCCAAAGTACTTTTGCCATGATCGATATGGGCAATGATACAGAAATTTCGAATATGCTTCATTCAGGGAGCAATTTTGCCGCAAAGATAGTTTATTTAAAGACCTTTAATTGAGGTAAGGAATCCTTCACTTTCCACTTTTGGATTATTTCTTAGCTTTGGCAGACAACCCAAACGCTAGATGAATAACTTATGGCTTACCCTTTTGGCAGTGTTCTGCGTCGTTGGCACTTCTTTCTCGCAAAGCTTTGAGATTTCCGGCAAGGTCATTAATACCTCTAATGAAGTTATTCCATTTGCCAACATTTTGTTGCTGAATTCAGCTGATTCTACATTTGTCCAGGGCACTTCGGCAGATGAAAACGGACTTTTTTCACTCAAAGAAGTAAAACCGGAGTTGTATTTGCTTCAAGCTAGCTATGTTGGCCGGGGCTCTAAACCTTTGGCATTGGATATAAAAGGAGATGTAAAATTAGGGGCATTGATAATTCCTTTGGAAACCCAAAGTTTGGATGAAGTCGTGGTTACGGCCAAAAGGCCCACGGTACAACGTTTGGCGGATAGGCTCGTTTTTCAGGTGGAAAACACAGTTGTTTCCCAAGGGACTACTTGGGACATACTACGAAATACTCCGGGATTGATCGTTAACCAAAATGAGCTAAATATTAGGGGCAAATCAGCAAATGTTTATCTTAATGGGAGACGGATTCAATTGTCTTCCGGTGAAACCAAAGATTTTTTTGAAAGCCTTTCTGGGACGGTGATAGAAGCCGTTGAACTTTATGCCAATCCACCCGCAAACTTTGACGCCCAAGATGGTGCTGTCATCAACATTATAACGAATAAGGGGGTGGCGCCAGGCTATAAAGGGAGTGTCAATGGCAATTATACCCAAGCCATCTTTCCAAAGTATGGTATAGGGACTTCGCACTATTTCAAGTCGGAAAAGCTGAATCTTTTTGCCAATTATAATTTCAGTGATAAGAAGAATAATGGCGATTTGGACAAGGGAATTAATTATATTGATGATACCAACACCATCTTTTCAAGATGGCGCACAAACGAAAATCAAGTAGGCGCGATTATCTCTCACGCTGCAAATTTCAATTTGGATTATGACTTTGACGATAAAAACCGTTTGAGCCTCACCTCCAATTTATTGTTTACCCCAGACCAAGAACGGTTAAGAAACCTCAATGCAGAGATAGAAAATGCCCAAGGCGCTCTGGATTCTACCTTTACAACCTTTAATAGGGAGCTGACGGACGAGACCAACCTGGCTTTTGATGCCATGTACGTTCACAAGTTCAAAAAACCAGGGGCTCAAGTTTCCGTCAATGGACATTACACTTGGTACAACAATGATTTTGTTCAGCAAATCGAATCCAATTATTTTGATGCCTCTGGTTCGTTCTTAAGGGATTTTGGATTTCAAACCAATGGAGAACAAACCATTGAAATCCTCACCGGACAGTTGGATTATGCAACGCCAATTGGCAACGCGTCTTTTGAAACGGGAGCCAAGATATCCGTTGTTGACTCTGAAAGTTCGATTGGGTTTACCAACTTTTTTGGAACGGATGAAACCGTTAACGAGTCGTTGCCTGATGATTTCACGTATGACGAAAAAGTGTATGCTGCGTATTTGAGCTACGTCAAAAATTGGGAAAAATGGTCAGTGAAATTAGGTATCCGTGGGGAATTAACTGACGCGAAAGGAGTGTCACTTACCCTTAACCAGACCAACACCCAGGACTTTTTTGAACCCTTTCCTTCGGTATATGTTTTGTATTCACCAAATGAAAAGCACAGCTTTTCATTTGATTATGGAAGAAAGGTAGAGCGCCCCAGGTATGATGATTTGAATCCGTTCCGCTTCTTTAACAATGAGAACGATTTTTTGGAAGGCAACCAAACCCTTCAACCTAATTTTTCGAACAACTTTAATTTGAACTACAGCTTTAATAGCGAGTATTTTTTTGATTTTTATTATCGGGACAATGGCAACTACATAAGCCCCTTGGTTTTTCAAGACAACGCCCAACAAGTACTCCGGCGCCAAAAACAAAACGTTTTGGGGAGCATATCGTACGGACTGGATTTTACCGTAAGCAAGAGCATTTTGGACCCCTGGTTTCTCTATGCCTATACCTCTATTTTTTACGAAGAAGAAACTTTTTTAGCCTTGGAAAGCGGCAATCAGGAGTTTACGAATGCCATCGATGGGTTTTATATTTACTTGGCAAACTATCTAACCCTTTCTGCCGATGGTTCTTGGACGGGCGAGTTGGCATTTAGCCATTTTTCACGATATCTTTTTGGTTCTTACGTGCAGGCCCCAAGCACAAGCTTAACAGTGGGCCTAAGGAAAAACTTTTGGGACAATAGGGCATCAATATCTGTTGCCGCAGAAGACCTTTTAGGACTTGCCAACCCAAGGAATACGTCAAGGTATCTCAATCAGGATAACTCCTTTCTTTATGTCCCAGAGACGCAGTTCGTAAGGGTAGGCTTCACCTATAATTTTGGAAACTTTAGACTAGAACAGAATCAGCGTGATATTGAGAAAGATGAACGAAACCGCCTAGGTCGCTCTGCCAATCAAACAACTCAATAGCGCCAAGTGGATATCCAAACGATCCCGATGGTTTTTGGTTGGGGGCAAATTGTCGCGTTCTACTTTTTGATAAACCACTCATTTTGAGACAAATATATTTTTGATGTATTTTTGCCATCCAAAACAAAATTGCTTTGCCCAGAATAGGAAATATAGAACTTCCAGAATTTCCATTGCTTCTTGCTCCTATGGAAGATGTCAGTGATCCCCCTTTTCGTGCCTTGTGCAAAGAAAATGGTGCTGATGTGGTGTATACCGAATTTATTTCTTCGGAAGGGTTGATTCGGGATGCTGCCAAAAGCGTTATTAAGCTTGACATTTACGAGAAGGAGCGACCCGTGGGCATTCAAATTTTTGGGGCCGAGATGGACTCCATGCTTCAGGCCATTGATATTGTTGAGCAATCCAACCCTGATATTATTGATATTAACTTTGGGTGTCCTGTTAAAAAAGTGGTCTGCAAAAAAGCAGGGGCGGGCATTCTTCGTGATATTCCTTTGATGGTTAAATTGACCGAGGCCATGGTTAAGCGAACCAACCTTCCTGTAACCGTAAAAACAAGGTTAGGATGGGACAGCGAATCCATAAAGATTGTTGAAGTGGCCGAACGCCTTCAAGATGTCGGAATCCAGGCCATTTCCATTCATGGAAGGACCAGGGTACAGATGTACAAAGGCGAAGCCGATTGGAAGCCCATTGCTGCAGTAAAGAACAACCCTAGAATGCATATTCCCGTTTTTGGCAACGGTGACGTGGACTCCCCAGAGGCCGCGGTGCGTATGCGGGATGATTTTGGACTTGATGGCGCCATGATAGGAAGGGCATGCATAGGAAACCCGTGGTTTTTCAACAGGGTAAAACACTATTTTAAAACGGGAGAACACCTACCACCACCTACTATGGAAGAAAGGGTAGAGGCCGCTAGAAGGCATCTACAGATGGCCATTGATTGGAAAGGTGAAAAATTAGCGGTTTTTGAGACCAGAAGGCATTATACCAACTACTTTAAAGGCATACCCCATTTTAAGGAACACCGCCTTAAAATGGTGACGAATGATGATGCTGCGGGTGTATTTGCCGCATTTGAAGAGGTTTTGGAAAAGTTTGGGGATTATCAGTTTGCTTAGTTTAGGCTAATAGCTTTTTTGAAATTCTACTACTGGCGATTTTTGAAGATATTAGGCCCAAGACAATAATGGTCCCCAAAACAATACCAATATTTACAAATTGAAACTCGACCGGATAAGCGAGAGTTGGGGTAATTTTCCACCATTCTAAAACCAATTGCGACAGTACGATTAAACATCCTAAAATGGCGCCGACAAAGCCACCCAAAAGGGTAACCAAAACACCTTGTATGAAGTATATTTTGCGAAGCTGTGGCAGGGTTGTACCGAGCGCATAGAGGGTTTTTGAATTTTCGCGCTTATCTAAAATCAGCATGATAATAGCGCCTACCACGTTAAAGAGGGCAATAATTAAGACAAGGGTAAATATGAGATAGGTCGCCGTATTTTCTGTTTTTAGCATTCGGTGCAGCGTGCCGTTGAGTTCTTGTCTTGAAAGAACAAGGGTTTTATTCCCAAGGACTGCAGCGATTTTCTTTTTTACCAGGTCTAGGTCTGCTTCTGTGTCCAATTTAAAATTCACTCCTGAAAATTGTGTGGCGTCTTTTTCAAGAAAAGCTTGAACCTTGGGCAAGGGGGCAAAGACATATTTTTTATCCAATCCATCTTCCACGGCATACACCCCGCTGACGACTAGGTCCATTGAATTAAGGACCGAGTTCGAACGTAGGGCATCACCAGAGATAGTGCGCTCACCGGGTTTTAGGGTTATTACATTCAAGGGGGAACGATTGCCCATTGGGCCGCCCAATAGATTGAAGATTCCTATTCCAATAACCCCCTGATCTTCATCTACCCCCCAATTGCCAAAGTATAATGTACTATCAACTCCGGTTACTGTTCTATAGTCTTCATCAACCCCTTTGATATAAGCAATGCAGTTTTTTTCCTTAAAACCCAAGGACACACGCTCCACAATTTCAGCGGAATAGGAAGTTACACCTTCAATTTTTTGCAATTCATTTTTTTCCTTATCGGTCAGTATAAAAAACTTTCCCATTGCGGGAACAGCTTTTACATCTGGATCAAAGGTGTTGGTGAATTGGAGGCTGAAGGTCTTTAGCCCAGCAAACGCAGATAATACAATGAACAAAGAAGCAGAGCCTATGATAATCACCAAAAAAGTAAAGAAATTAATAATATTGACTGCGTTTTGAGTGCTTTTGGAGCGCAGGTATCTTTTTGCGATATAGGTAGGAAAGTTCAAAATCAGGATTTCTTGCGCTTGTCCAATAATTCCCTATTCTCAATGGGGTTTTCTTCACCTTCCAGGGATTTTTCAATCCTTTCTATATAATCCAACGAATCATCCAAATAAAAGTTCAATTCAGGAACGCGGCGCAGTTGGTTTTTTGTGCGTTGGGCCAATTCATGCTTTATCAAAGCTTTATTGGATTTGATGCCCTTCAACAATGGAGAGGCCTCTTTAGGGGGAAAAATGGACACATAGACTTTGGCAATGGAAAGGTCGGTGGTTATGGAAACTTTGGTCACTGAAATCAAAATGCCTTTCAATCCACCATCAGTGGCCGCTCGTTGCAAAACCTCCGCAATATCTTGTTGTATGATGCCGCCGATTTTCTTCTGTCGTTGTGTTTGTTCCATTCGGCAAAATTATTCAATTAATGACCAATCTAAGCATTTCCTATTTTTAGTTCCTGTAAATTGTCGGTCACAAAGCAGTAATATCATGAATAAGATAGAGCACTTGGGGATAGCGGTCAAGGATTTGAAGGTTTCTAACCAACTTTTTGAGAAGTTGCTGGGGGTTGCGCCCTACAAGATGGAAGAAGTGGAGTCCGAAGGGGTAAAGACTTCTTTTTTCAAATCTGGACCCAATAAGATTGAATTGCTTGAAGCCACCCATCCGAAAAGCGCCATAGCCAAGTTTATAGAGAAACAAGGAGAGGGCATCCATCATGTCGCATTCGCCATTGATGATTTGGAGGCGGAGATAAAACGACTAGAAGGGGAGGGGTTTGTTATTCTATCAGGTTTTCCAAAGAGCGGAGCAGACAATAAACGTGTTGCCTTTTTGCACCCCAAAGGTACTAATGGGGTTTTGGTAGAGCTCTGCCAGGATATGGAATAGGATTTGAAGTATTGCCACATCAAAAAATAAAAGCTAATTTTGCTGCCCTTTCGAAGCTTTTTAGAATTCTCTTTTGAGTTTTGAAATTTGCTGTTTTACAGCGCGGTCCTATAGCTCAGTTGGTTAGAGTAGCTGACTCATAATCAGTTGGTCCCTGGTTCGAGCCCAGGTGGGACCACTAATTGTTATAAAGGCTTCCGGTTTTAGGAAGCCTTTTTGTTTAAAGCAAAATTTCTAAGGTTTTTAGGAATCATATCCAATAATTCACCCAGAGCATAGGAATACCCCTTGACAAAGTACATACCCGCCTTTCAAGAATGGGATAGTACATTCATCTTACTAAATTCCGAAGGGGTTTGCCCCGTTATTTTCTTAAAGGCCCTATTAAAGGAAGCTTTGGAATTAAAACCGCTTTCAAAGGCGATGCCCAAAAGTGTAAGGTTTTTGTTGTTCCCCTCCACGATTCTTTCTTTTGCTTCCTGAACACGATACATATTTACAAAGTCAAAAAAATTCTTTCCTTCTAGACTGTTTATTACTTGAGAAAGATGGTTGGGCTGTACCTGTAGTTTTTCTGCCAGACTATATAAGGTAAGTTCTTTTTCCAAAAAAGGCTTGGTCGTTTTCATTAATTCCAAAAGATCCCCCTGTATTCGTTTTGAGCCCTTTGCGTCCAAACCAGAATTTTTGTATTTGATGGAATCGTCTTTATCTTCATGATTCTTTATGTTTTTGACAGCGGGGGAATCAAATCTAAGATTTCGATGTTTATTGAAAACAGAGGGCTGGTTGAGACCAAAATACCCCATGAAAAAAATAAAAATACAAATTGCAACATGTGCGATTACGCCACCATAGTGGGGAATATGCACATCAGTCAATCTATCCAGAAGTAAACTGCTTGTAGCGATGCCCCATATAATTAAGATTCCCCAGCTCAAAAAACTGATCCAGCGTAAGTTTTTTTCCTCAATATTGGAAAAAATATGCTCTACACGCACCTGATGCTTGCGTAATTTGACAAGCACAAAAGTTAAACAGACCAGGATGGATCAGATCCCGATAGTATGTTCCGCCTGATCAACACCTGGACGGTTCTCGAAACGGCTCAGGCCATCGCCCGCAAACG
>JBCBZA010000006.1:0-45354 GCA_039815575.1 Bacteroidota bacterium
TCGAGAGGAATAGCGCCTGTAGACTTAGGTACCAACTCAAGGATATCCTTCAATGCAACAGGATTAACTCAATTGAACAACCAAGGCTTCTTTAGCCTGTTCAATACCGAACTTATTGACAAGCAATACGTCTATGCCAGTAATCCTCCCCTCACCTTTGGTAACACCAGTGCTGGACTTGTTGAAATACAGACCATCAAAACCTTGAAAAATGATCAACTAAAACTGTCGAGCTCCCTTGCCAGTGCCGGTTTCTTTGTTTCGAAACGATTAAAAAAGGAGGAGAATTTTATTCAACTATATAGCAACTATCAGTTCTCAGAAGCTTTTGTGGGCATCCAAGAACAAAAACTTCCTGACCTTAATAATTTCAACACTTTTGATATTGGGTTGAATACCCGTTTTCAATGGAACAAAAAACTATCCCTTAATAGTTTTTCCTATTTCATCGATGAAGATTTTTCAGGTTCGCGACAGCAGTTTACCTACCGCGGGGATTTTAGTTCTGCCAGAACACGTGGTTTTTCCATCAACAATTTGAACTATGCCTCTACAAAAGGCTTTTTTAATGTGAACTTTGGTTTTAATCTGGAATCCCAGAACTTTCTATTTGGCAATACCAACTCCATCCAAAACACTAACCAGTGGTTTGCCTCAATAAACCATAAGACCAAATTGGGGCAAGATATATCCCATCAAACTACGATTTCTTGGGACTATTTTTCCAGTGATTTTGACGATAGCGTTCCGGAATTTTTTTATGCCTTATCCCCGGCCTCCCCCGGTGTACCTTCCACTTTTAATGAAACCAACTCCCTATTGGAAATCGGTTCGTATACCAGTTGGGATGCCTTGGATAACCTATTGGTGACTGTGGGTTGGCGCACCAATATCCCCAATAATGGTCAAGTGGACTATTGGAGTTATCAGCTCGGTTTACGATACAACATCAACGGCAAAAATTCCCTGTTGCTAAGTGGTGGAAAATATCATAACTACACCACACCTTCCTTTTTTATTCAACAATTTAGCCTTTTGAACAGCCAGCAAATTGCCTTGGATTATACCTATACCTCCGAAAGAACAAACCTTACAGCAGCGATTTACCATAAAAAAGAAAAAGGGCTACAGGCGGTCAACCAATTTCTATTTTCTGACAACTTGAACACTTCAGGAGTGGAATTGTTTTTTCAACAACAGTTGAATGACCGACTTAAATTTTCCATAGCCTACTCCTACATCAATCAAAGGACCACCCTAGGAGACCAAACCTTTCCCGGACTTCGGGACTACAACTATTTTATTAAATCTTCCTTGGAGTATACCCCGAAAAGCTGGCCTTCGTTTTCGTTGAATTGGTTAGCACGACCAGGACGACGCTTCACGCCGATCCTTGATGGCACCTTCGATGCCAATACCGGATTCTTTGAACCCAATTTCAGTATGGAACTACTAGATAGTCGCTACCGCAATTATTATCGATTGGACGCAAGTGTCAGCAAATATTTTAGTTGGAATAAGAAGGAATTGGTGCTATTCGCTTCGATCAATAACATCCTGAATCGTGCCAATCCACGCGTAGACCGTTACAACCTCGACTACTCACAACGCAGTTTTGACCCTTATCAACTGCGGTTGCTCTATTTTGGTTTGGTGTACACCTTGAATAAATAGACCTTGGTCATAACATGGTTTAAACTGAAAAGTGCCGAGCGCTAGCAACCCGACACCTTCACACATCAAACCAACCTAAACGGAATTCTTACGGTATTGTCATTTCGAGCGAGGGAATCTATGGGCGACGGGAAATCTCTTTTTATGCGATCCCTCACCATTTCGCATTGCGAATGACATCGAAGTTCATTCATTTGTGTTGAATTCATCCTCCACAAAAGTATAGCTGGTCCTTTCTACCTCCGTTAACCGGAAATAACCAAAGGCATAATTCTCTGGGCGGGTTGCATTGATGACGTTGCCTTTTACCGCTACTGGTGTGGTATCAAAAATGGCTACCCCTCCCATTTGGTCAATCAAGATTTTGATATAATCGTAATACGCACGCGAAATGCCATACATTGCTATATCAACCACATCACCTGGTGCAAAGGGCCGTATATTATCCTCATCTTCCGGTTCAAACCACCACTCAATTTCATTGCCGTTGACGAATTCATCTTCGGCATATTCCAAGGAAGGTAAAAGATCGCCTTGGCGTTGAAATCGAAACAAATAGTTATTCCCTTCGGTATCGGGATCGGTAAACACCACATTGACCTCCAAAATATCATCTTCAAACCCTTCTTCCCGCGATTGAAAAACATTTGTTATCTCCGTTACCGGAGTCATCATCTCCTGAGCGGTATAGACTTCGCCATTGTATTCAATCCTAAGGGTATAGGTTTGCCCTAAAACCGGTTGAAAACTGCTGGTCCGGTACGTACCATCATTTTGATCTGTAAAAACAAAGTTGGTGCCAGTTGCTTCATTGATCACCACCACCGAGGCACCCGTTACATCTAGGATGGTGTCTTCATCAAAGAAAGGTGTTGACTTTCGTAAACGAATGGTCTGCACCCGGCCATTCGTGCCTTTTTCCCAATCGATAGAGGCTTCCACTACCAACCGTTCCGGACCGGTCTGTACTTCTACATCCACTACATCGGTACAGGAAGTAAGTACTGCTAAAATCAATAATGGAATATGTTTTATTATCGTTTTCATGTCTTAAAATTTAAAGTTATAGGTCAAGGAGGGCACTACGCCAAAAATGGCAGTTCTCGTGGCCTCGTTGGCCCCGGTTTCGATGTTTTGGCCAAAGGAAATGGAGGCTGCGTTCCTTCTATTATAGAGGTTATACACACTCAATACCCACTCGCCCTTAAAGCGTTTGTCCTTATATTTTTTAGGGGTAAAGGTGATGGACGCATCCACCCGATGGTAGGCGGGCAAGCGATCGGAGTTACGGGGCGCATAACTGGCAATGGATAAATCCTCATAAAGGTACTGCCCGTTGGGATACGTGACTGGGCGACCTGTTTGAAAAATTAGGTTGCTTCCAAAGCTCCACTGATCATTCAATCGATAGCTTCCTGAAATGGACACATCATGGGTGCGGTCAAAGTTAGCATTGTACCAATCCCCATTGTTGATGCCGGGGCCGCCTGCGGCACCTCCCGGGGTACGTTGTTCCGATTTTGAGAGTGTGTAAGCAATCCAACCTGTCAAGTCCCCTTCGTTCTTGCGCAATAAGAATTCCAAACCATAGGCACGCATCTCGCCATTCAGGATTTCGGTCTCGATGGTGTTTTGGCCAATGAGCTCCGAACCGTCGATATAGTCAATGCGGTTGTCCACCGTTTTATAATAGGCCTCCACTTCCAAGGAGTATTCCTTGTTCAAGAAGTTGCGAAAGTACCCCAGGGCATACTGATTGGATAACTGGGGCTCAATAAAAGGCCCACTGGGCGCCCATACGTCCAAGGGGGTTACGGCAGAGGTGTTGCTCAGCAAATGGATGTACTGCGCTGCACGTGAGAACCCTGCCTTTATAGAAGAATCTTCATTTAAAAGATAAGCCAACGAAATCCGGGGTTCAAAATTGCCGTAGGTTTCAATGGCATTACTGCGGGCAAAATCCGTTTCCCCAATGGCTTCGCCACGTTGGTAAATACCCAAAGCGGCATTGTATACCACGGGCAAGCCATTTTCATATTGCGTAATGGGCTGCCCTCCCAAGCGGGAAAAGGTACTGTATCGAAGACCGTATTGGGCGGTCAACTTGTCTGTAAGCTTATGTTCTGCATTAATATACAATCCGCCTTCCAAGGCCCGTTTTTGATCCAAGGGCAAGGGATTGATGGGCGAGCTATCCGAGGTAGGACGTATCTGCCCGGGATCAAAATCATAATAAATACCGTTCCCCCCAAAATCCAAAGAAAACTTGTCATTGAGATAATATTTAAAGTCGTACTTCAGGTTGTAATTGGTAATGGAAGACACCCATTCAAAATCATCCTGATCAAAATTTAGGTCGTAATCATAGCGACTAAAAATGGCCGATAGGTTGGAAAACAAACGGTCATTAAAAATATGGTTCCATCGTAGGTTGCCTGAACCGTTCCCATAGCTGTTTTCAAAAATACCTGCAAAATTAAAGGCATCGCGACCAAAATAACCACTTAAAAAGAGCTTGTTGTTGCGGTTGATGCTGTAATTGGTCTTAAGATTGAGATCGTAAAATGACACCCGATTGTCCTCATTGGCCGCAGCCAAAATCAAATCTACATAAGAACGGCGCCCGGCAATCAAAAAGGAACCCTTGTCTCCAAATACAGGGCCTTCTGCCGTTAAGCGGCTGGAAATGATCCCAATCCCCCCGGTAAGGGCATAGTTTTTCCGGTTCCCATCCTTTTGGCGAATATCTAAGACAGAGGACACCCGTCCTCCAAAGCGTGCGGGGATACCTCCTTTATATAATTTTACATCTTTGATGGCATCCGCATTAAAGACGGAAAAGAAACCGAACATATGGGAGGTATTGTAGATAATGGCCTCATCGAGTAAAACCAAGTTTTGGTCCTGCGCACCTCCACGGACATGAAAACCGCCAGTTCCCTCACCATTGTTGGTGACCCCAGGCAAGAGCTGTAGGCTTTTGAGCACATCCACTTCTCCCAAAACCACAGGGGTTTTTTTGATGGTCCCCACGCTCATTTTTACTACGCTCATCTCAGGTTTTCGCAAAATGGCCCGTTCCGGTTCCTCCGCCGTAACCACCACCTCTTGAAGTTCTGTGGAGAATTCGGCAATTTCCACATCGCGTCCGACATCTTGATTTAAAGTGATCTTGATGTTGACATCCGTATACCCCATATAGGAGATGTTCAGCACATACTCCCCAGCTGGGGCTGTGATGGAATAAAATCCATACTCATTGGTCACCCCCCCAATGGTGGTGCCGGTAAGGAAGACGGACGCGCCAAAAAGGGTTTCCCCGTTGCTTTTATCGGTAATGGTACCGCTAATGGTATGGGAAGTCTGGCCATAGGCCAAAACCGCTCCAAAAAAATAAGCCCATAGCAACCAAATCGTTGTTTTAACTGCCGGGCTCACGGCTTTCTTTTTGTTCATTTCTTGATTTTTGATGGTTGAAAAAGATTTTATACCACCAGAGACAGATCAAAAAACGAAGGGTTGCATGAGGAGCCAACAAGTAATCTCATTTACATAATGAATTGGGTATCTTTAGTAGCACTTTTATTGTACAAGGATGCATGCCGAACTAACAGCAATTACCCATTTTTTTGATTCCACCTATCCGTTGCACAAGGAAGGGTTACAGGAGTTGCTCTCTTTGTTTAAAGTAATAACCTTTCCGAAGGGTATACAGCTTTTAACTGAAGGGCGTGTGGAACACCAATTGCGGTTTTTAAACGATGGGGTGGTACGGGAATACTATGCCGTTCCAGAGAAGGAAATCAATATTAATTTTTACACCCAACCCCAGTTTATTAACGATTTATCATCGTTTACTTATGGGACGCCTACCAAAAAACACCAGGAGACCTTAACAGTCATCGAACTCCTGGTCATTGATAAAGAGGCCTTTCATCAGCTCTTGGAAAAATACCAATGTGGAAAATCGTTTATCGACCTCTCGTTTCAAAAAATCTTAAAACAAAAGGAATTGCTGGAATACAATCGCAGTACCAAATCGGCTGAGGAACTCTATCAGGAATTGCTTATCTACAAACCCCATTGGTTGGAAAAAGTGCCACAGTATCATATCGCCTCTTATTTGGAAATTACACCAGAAACCCTAAGCCGCATACGGAAGCGAATTTCTTGATTTAAATCAATAGAAAGGCCAGTCTACTTTCTGAATTTTGGGGTTGTAAGTTTAAGATTATGAAAATACAGCATCTAAGAAATGCCACCATGATCATTGAGGTAAACGATATCGTCCTTCTGGTGGATCCCATGTTGGGCCAAAAGGGTACCCTCCCCCCTTTTGCCTTTTTTAAGTCCAAACCCAAAAGAAATCCAATCGTTCCCCTCCCCGAAAATAGCTGGGATGTGCTAAATCGTGTTACCCATTGCCTCATTACACATAAGCACCCAGACCATATTGACCAAGCTGCCATACAGTATTTGGCCGCAAAGAACATTTCGGTTATCTGCAGTGTACTGGACAAGAAATTTTTTGAAAAAAAAGGATTGGATGTTGTTCAAACCGTCAAGTATTGGCAGCGAGCTCACTTTCTAGGAGGGCACATTGAGGGTATTCCTGCCAGGCATGGTTACGGCTTTGTAGCCAAGCCCGCGGGAAATGTTATGGGATTCTATTTGGAATGGCCTGATGCACCTTCTGTTTATCTAAGCTCGGATACCATTTACACTAAAAATGTAGCAAAAGTGTTGCGGGAATACCAACCGGATATCAGTGTGGTGCCTGCCGGAAGTGCACGCTTTGATTTCTTTAAACCCTTATTGATGACCGTGGAAGATATCTTACAATTTATAAAAGACGCGCCTGGAAAAGTAATTGCGAATCATATGGAAGCAGTCAACCATTGCCCAACCACACGAACGGAATTGGCTAAACGGGTTGCCAAAGAGGGTTTTGAGGATAAAACCCATATTCCCGAAGATGGGGAAGTGATGGCGTTTACTGAGCGAAACACCTACCGTTAACCGTCTAGAAGATCAATTAGAATTGGAAAACTAAGTAAATAGCTAGAACAAATTCCAAATCATAGGCTTCATTTGCTATCTTTAAGCAACATCCAAACCTATACGAAGCCTAATGAAAACAACAACATTTCTCACTTTTGTAGGTGATCAGTGTGGAAAGGCCCAAGAAGCCATTGACTTTTACCTATCGGTCTTTCCGAACTCGGAAATAAAAAAAACCATCCTCTATGCGGAGGGAGAAGCAGGGGGTAGTCCAGAACTTATCAAATTTGGCATTTTTACCTTGAACGGAACGGAATATATGGTCTCTGAGAGCAATTATGACCATGCCTGGTCTTTCTCTCCGGCTGTTTCTATTTATATAGAATCAAGTAGTGAAAATGAGCTGCAAGGTTATTTTGAAAAACTCTCCGTTAATGGAGGAATGGTCATGATCCCTTTTGATAGCTATGAAACCGGCGATTATGGCTTCGGAAAAAAATTCGGCTGGTGTCAAGACGCCTATGGAATCAATTGGCAATTTTTGCTTTCCGAATAATCTTAAATTAGAGAATACTGTTGTAATCCTAAATTCAATAACATCCTAATCCATAAAAACACCAACCATGAAAAAAAGCTTTTCAATCCTGATTTTAATCGTGCTACTCGGTAGTGCTTCCCACTCCCAGGAAAACGGCGAATCCACTAAAATGATGTCCAAAGGACAATTGGCTACTTTTTTGACCTTTCAAAAAGAAGATGCCGAACAGGCCATGAATTTTTATGTTAGTCTGTTCGATAACTCAAAAGTACTTGAGGTAAAACGTTGGGGGGCTGGAATGCCCTCGAAAGAAGGTACTATTATGCATGCCACCTTTCAATTAAATGGCAGCCTCTACATGTGTAGTGATAGTCCGCCCATACATGAATGGGACTTTACCCCTGGGGTTTCCAATTTTGTGGATTGTTCCGATGACACCGAACTTGAATTTTTGTTCGGGAAACTTGCTGAGAATGGAAAGGTGCTCATGCCCTTAAACAATTACGGCTTTAGCCAAAAATTTGGTTTTGTCACGGACCAATTCGGGGTGTCCTGGCAATTGAATTTGCAATAACGAACAAATCGATACCGAAATGGCCACCATTCAAGCTTTCGACTTTGCTGTTAAAAAGGATGCACTCCATAAGACCAAGCTCATAGAAAAAAGCTATTCCAATTCGCTCGCCCCAAATCAGGTGCTTTTAGAAGTTGACACCTTTTCCTTGACCTCCAACAACATTACCTATGCCGTTATGGGGGAGCAAATGCACTATTGGCGATTTTTTCCCACCGAACAAAGTTATGGGATTATTCCTGCCTGGGGTTTTGCTGATGTGGTGGTTTCCAGCCATCCCGATATAAAGGTAGGTCAACGATTTTATGGCTACTACCCTATGGGTTCCCATCTGTTGGTAGCTCCTAACAAGGTGGGTCCTCATGGTTTTATGGATAGCATGGGGCATCGAAGGGAGCTCCCCGTTGTCTATAATTTTTATGCAAATACGGCCCAAGACCCTACAATGAGTCCTCAGACGGAGGCTTTTGTGGCACTGTTTCGCCCCTTGTTCGTTACCTCATTTTTAATTGATCATCATTTGGCCGTTCAGAATTTCTATAATGCGGATCAAATCCTAATTACAAGTGCCTCCAGCAAAACTGCTCAAGCACTGGCCTTTTCACTGGCAAATCGCAAAAAAGAACAAGGTTCGAATTTTAGTCTTGTTGGACTGACTTCAAACAAAAACTTGGAATTTGTGCGGCAACTCGGATGGTATGACGAAACTTTGCCCTATAATGGGCTGAACCAATTGAAGCCTAAAGAAAAATTTGTGGTCGTTGACTTTACCGGAAACCATAACACCCAATATGCGTTGCAAACCACATTAGGTGAAAACCTAGTCTACAATTGCCTAGTGGGTCTTGCCGATTGGCAACATCTTAAAGGAGAACAACCGCTACCCACCAAAGGAGAATTGTTTTTTGCCCCTAGCCATGCAGAAAAATGGCAAAAAGTATGGGGTATATCAGGATTCCAACAACAAGTGGGATGGGCATGGCAACGCTTTATAGTTCCCATTCAATCTGCAATTTCAATCACAGAACATGAGGGGGTACAGGAATTGGAAAAACTCTATTTGACTATGTTAAAGGGGAACATTGACCCCACACAAGGGAATATGGTGCACTTGCGATAGAGCCCGAAACTTCAAATTCCAAATTTCAATTCTCAACTGAGGTTAGTTATCTTTAATGCGCAGGGTAGGTACAATAAAAAAAGAGGTTTACTTAATGAACATACAATGAAAATCATTACGGCAGATTTGTGGGATGCGCATGCTGAAAAGCTAAAAGTGTTGCCGCTGGATTTGAAAAATTATGGTGGGAAAATGGCTTTTTGTGGAAAAATTGTTACCCTTAAAGTGTATGAAGACAATTCGTATGTAAGGCAAACACTGGAGGAAAACGGAAAGGGCAAAGTGCTCGTTGTTGATGGTGGCGGTTCCAAAAGATGTGCGTTATTGGGGGACAACATGGCTACCCTGGCCAATAAAAATGGCTGGGAAGGCATCATTATCTATGGATGTATTCGGGACTCCAAGGTACTCAAGGCAATGCGGGTAGGGGTCAAAGCAATAGGAACCTGTCCCGTAAGGAGTAGAAAGCAAAATGTAGGCGCAAAAGGCGAGACTTTGGTCATCGAAGGAACAGAGATCATTCATGCAACCTATATATATTCTGATGAGGACGGCGTATTGCTCTCTAAAGAAAAATTATTGTGATGCCATTTTCCAATTACTTTTTTAGTCGCAGTTTGGTCTGGCTATGGACCAATCCAATGTGTCTTGATGAACGAATTTGTGCTAAAATCTTCCTTTGATGAACCCACATCTAAAAGCCTATATTGAACGTTATGTGTATCTTGAACCTGCTGAATATGAGGTTCTGGTTGGATATTTTGAGGAAAAGCGCTTTAAGAAAAAAGCACTCCTCTTGGAATCAGGTCAAGTTTGTCGCTATAACTACTTTTTGCTTCAAGGACTGGTCCGCTGCTTCTATTTGGATGCCAACGGAAATGAACAAATCACTCAGTTTGGAAAAGAATTTTGGTGGGTTACCACTATGGACAGCTTTATCAATGAAGTACCTTCCCTAATAACCATTCAGGCCATAGAGGATGTAAGGGCACTTAGCATAAACAAAGAACAACTTGAAGAGGTATATAAAAAGATCCCTAAAATGGAACGCTTATTTCGCAGGGTAGCTGAAAATTGGCTGATTGCCCAACAACGCAACAGTCATTTTTTTATGAAGGCCAATAGCAAGGAACGCTACCAAAAGTTGGTGACCTCCATTCCAAACTTTGTACAGCGGGTCCCCCAATATATGATTGCCTCCTATTTGGATATCTCTCCTGAATATCTAAGCGAAATTCGAAAATTACCCTGATCAACTTGCTTTCTTAAGATATCTTAAGAAGAATGCCCAAGGCTTCAACCACCTTTGTTCCCATAACATAAAATTATTTTTAATCATGGAACGAATTGGTTATCAAGATATTCCTTCGGGAATCTTTGAAAAATTATTGGCTTTGGAATCTTTGGCGAACGATAGCGGCTTGGAAATGAAGTTGTTGGAAATTATAAGGCTACGGGTGGCCCAACTCAATGGATGTGCTTACTGTGTGGATATGCACCATAAAGAACTGCAATATCTAGGGGAATCGGATTTGCGTTTGTATTCCCTGGGGGTTTGGAAAGAAACCGATTACTATTCCGAAAAGGAAAAGGTCGTATTGGAATTCACCGAAAAACTGACAAAGCTTAATGAAGAAGGCATTTCCGATGTACTCTTTGAGGCGGTATCCCAGCATTTTGACAAAAAGGAAATTTCCTTTTTAACCTTGGCCATTGCCCAGATCAACACCTGGACCCGATTGATGCGGACGTTCCAATTCACTCCTGGTCGCTATACAGTAAATCGGGCTTCCATTTAAACATACATATGATGAGGCAGGTGTCGAGAATTTTCAATGTCCCAATGCCATACACCATGGAGTTAGTTTGTGACTCCTAAAAAATACTAAAACTCAAATTTAGAGGGTCCAAGCATTGATTATTTTTAACAAACCGTTTATAGCAAAATCCAATGGTAGTAGATTATATCTCGAAGCACATTCCCCTTAATGAAAAGGACAGGCAACAAATTGCAGCTTGTCTAGAGAGAAAGGTTTTCTCCAAAGGGGAAATCCTACTTCGTGAAGGCGGGTACGAAAAGAGCTTGTATTTTCTGGAACAAGGCTTTGTACGATCTTTTTACCTCAAGGACAACGGCAACGAAAAAACGCATTGGATTTATGGGAAACACGATTTTTTCACCGCTTGGTATAGCTTTTTTACCGGAAAGCCCAGTTTTGAGGCCCTAGAAGCTATTGATCAAAGTCATATTTACAGCATATCACAAAGTAATTACCAACTGCTGTATAAAAAAAACGCCGCCTTTAATACATTTATCAATACCTACTACCAACATCTGATAGCCGAAATGGACTACTTGACCAAGACCTTTGTCCACTTATCGGCCAAAGATAAATACCGCTATGTATTGGAAAAAAATCCTGAGATGGTGCAACAGCTAAAACTTGGAATGCTGGCCTCGCTATTGGATATTAGCCAAGAAACTTTAAGTCGGGTAAGACGACAGTTTTAATTTTTTGATTTAGGTCAAAAAAAATCCAACATCCATTTTTGAGTTTTGTCCATAGCAAAATAGTATTGATATGGAAGAAATCGTTTTAAAAATGGAGAACCACATTGGGCTCGTGCTCTTTGGATTGTTCATCTTCTCCCTTGCCTTGGCCGTCGTAGAGTTTTTTTATGAGCTTTATAAAAAGAAGATTACCAAATGGCGTCTCGGGGAAATGTGGGCAAGCTTTTCCGTCTTTCTTGTAGCGCAACTAACGGAAAAGATAGGCACAGTGGTATTTGCAGGCTCATTTATTTTCATTGCCCAATTTATTCCTTGGCAAATCCCCGTGAACATTTGGACTACCCTGCTTTGTATCCTTGTCGTTGATTTTTTATACTACTGGGAGCACGTTGTGGAACATAGGGTTCGTTTTTTCTGGGCCTACCATAGTATTCACCACAGTTCCCCAATTTACAACTACACTACGGCATTGCGCGTTTCATTTATTGACAACTTTTTTGGTTGGATATTTTATGTGCCTGCCGTATTAGTTGGTTTCAATCCCTACATTATAGTACTGACCTTTTTTCTGATCCTCACCTACCAATTTTGGTTGCATACTGAGATTATCGGTAAGTTGGGCTGGTTTGAAAAAATATTCATGACCCCTTCACAGCATCGTGTGCACCATGGCGCAAACAACATCTATCTGGATAAAAATTATGGAGCACTGTTCTGTATTTGGGATCGGATGTTCGGTACATTTCAAGAAGAAAAACAAACCCCAAGATATGGTTTGACCCAGCAGATCAATACAATCAATCCGGTAAAGATCCATGCGCATGAATATATTAATATCTGCAAGGATTTGAAGCGCGCACGTACATGGAAGGAAGCATGGAATTATTTAATCAAAGGACCGGATTGGAGCCCTGAACATGCTGTTAACAAGAATCCTACTCGGAAAGAGTGAAAGTCAAAGCTATGTTGCGAAAATACTATTTTCAGTTCGGTATTACGCTTTTGATGATTCTGCTGGAAACAGCACTCGCCCTTATGTTTCCTTTATGTATTGGCAAAGCAATCGATAGTGCAATTAATGGGAGTTTCCTAGGTGCCCTTCAATTGGGAGGGCTGGGTATAACGACCCTTATCGTGGGCGTTTGGAGAAGATGGTCAGATTCCCGTTTTTATGCTAAAGTATTCCAAGATATGGGTTCAATGACCCTTTCAAAAATGGACAACAGCACTTCCTCCAAAAAATCAGCTAGTTTGAGCATGATTAGGGAACTGATTGAATTCTTGGAAAATACAATGCCAGAATTAATCGGCAACATTATCGGATTGATAGGGGTGATTGGAATTATCGCAACGCTAAATCTTAAAGTGTTCTATGGGGGTTTGCTAGTGGGCCTACTCGTATTTGTTATTTACTGGTTGACCCGTTCAAAAACCATCCAATTCAACAAGTTGTCGAACGATGAATTCGAAAGACAGGTAGCCATTATTTCTAAAAATGATGGGAAAGCCTTAAAAATTCACTTAAAACAAATGATGAAATGGAACATCAAATTGTCTGACCTGGAAGCCATCAATTTTTCCATTTCCTGGATGTTCCTGATGACGTTTTTAGTCCTAGCGATTGCAAGTGCGGTATGGGATGACATTGTTGGTTATGGCGCCTTGTTCGCCTTACTGATGTACGTTTTTCAGTATATCGAAAATGTAATCAACTTACCCTTGTTCTACCAAAACTGGTTGCGGTTAAAGGAAATCATCCATCGCTTGGAACATGCCTAAGAAGATTCCTATAGCCACTGCCCTACTCCCACTCTAATTTAGCGGCTTTTAAATCCTGCTGAAACTTAGGGTTGGACCACATGGTTGCAAGCATGCCGTGGGCCAGTACTCGGGCCGCTTCTTCGTCACTGGGATAATGGATGCCCATCACTTCTCTAGACTCTCCTATTTCATAGGCCAAGTCTAGAAATTGTTGGCGCTTTTTTGGAAGTAACTCGCTCCAGGTAAAGGCTTGGATATAGGCCCATAGGGTATGCCCACTTGCGAAGGATGGCGAACCCATAATAGCCAAGGGCTGTAATTTAGGTTCCAGCACATAGGGACGGGCACGGAGAAGATAGTATTTTACGGTAAACTCCATTATCCGCATGTCCTTGGTCACTCCTTGTAAAAGTTTAAAGGTGGCCGGATAATTCGCTGCGGTGCATTGCTCACCTAGTACTGTCCTTCCTTCGAACATAAGGTCCCTAATATTTTTCTGGTATCGACTATGGTCTTTGTTAACGTTAACATGAGGCCAATATCCAATAGGGGCCAATACCTTTGAGGTACGATGTATTTGTTCCGGGCTTCGCTTTTCTTGCCATTCCAGCAAAAAGTCCAGTTCC
The DNA here is from genome assembly GCA_039815575.1 of Bacteroidota bacterium. Classification (GTDB taxonomy): domain Bacteria; phylum Bacteroidota; class Bacteroidia; order Flavobacteriales; family Flavobacteriaceae; genus Croceivirga. The sequence goes on from JBCBZA010000006.1 coordinate 13,807, forward strand.
GCCCTCGTCTGATCGGAGCTGTTGGCAGGAAAATCTAAGCTATTTTTTAAAACTACGATTTGGTCTTGGGTCAAATAGGCCGGGGCCATTAAGGTATAGGCCAAAGCCACGGAATTGTATTGGTCCGGAGGAAAGGAAAGGGCATCCAATGAGCTACGTTCAGGGTTGGGCTGGTCATTTATTTTTTGCAGTTCGGTATAGTGATTTTTAACCCTCTCCAAAGGGTGAAGCTCTTGGCTATAGCCAGATATGGCAGTAAGAAGAGCCATCAGGGAAAGTGTATTTTTCATGGTGGAAGTTTTTTATAATTTACAAATCGCTTATTAGCGATATACGAATTTAATAAAAACATTCATTCTCATAAAGCCTTTTGGGAAATCATTAATAATCACCCCATTTTCCTACCGAAGTAGCGAACTTTTGTAACAGTTCGTAGTTCAATTCGTAGTGTGTGAATTTGTCGTGTTGTTCAGTAAGGAAAAGTCCCGCTTCCTTTAAAATCTTTACATGCTGTGAGATAGTAGATTGGGAATAATCGAACATTTGCACCAAATCCTTGTTGCAAGTTACGTTGTCCACCCCTCGACCATTGTTTTTCTCGGATAGGTAGCGTACCAAAGCCACACGTACTGGATGCCCAAGGGCATTAGCAATTTGGGCTATATCACAATCCGTTTGATTGATGTACTCGCTAGAGATTTCTGCACGTATGCGCATACCAGAATCGTTTATTACAAATGTACGACAATCAATGCCTTCACTTTTTTCTGTAGCAGTGCAACCCTTTACTTTTGCGGTTGTCTTTAATCATAGTACATCAACCTTTAGCCGTTGAAAACCGACATTCGATTTACACATCAAACCCTGGTTGAGCAATGCAAGACCGGCAATACCAGCTCGCAGTATGAGTTGTATGGCCTGTATGTAGACGCCATGTTCAATATAGGGCTTCGGTTTCTGGGTAATAAGGAAGATGCTGAAGACGTGGTACAAGACAGTTTTGTGGACGCCTTTAAAAAACTGCACAGCTTTAAGTACGAAAGCAGCTTTGGGGCATGGCTCAAACGTATTGTTATCAACAAGAGCATTAACCACCTCAAAGCAAAACGGGTTTCTATGGTGCCCATGGATAACCACGAATTTCATCTTGCGGATGAAGCCCCGATGGAAGCTGATGTAGTGGACATTAAAAAGGTGCAATTGGGCCTCACAAAACTGCCTGATGGCTACCGACAGATCATCAATCTATATCTGATTGAGGGCTATGACCATGTGGAGATTGGGGAGATATTGGACATTTCTACCAGTACCTCTAAATCCCAGTACCACCGGGCCAAAAGGAAATTATTGGAAATCATAAGCGAATTGTAATGGACAATTTTGAAAAACATATTCGGGAAAATGCTTCACAGTTTGATAGGCAAAAAGCGGACCGCGACAAACTATGGGCAAACATCTCAGCAGCGCTGCAAGAACCGAAACCAAAGGTCATTCCGCTTTGGAAGCAGCCACTGATTCGAGTTGCTGCCAGCGTAATCTTGCTTTTGGGCGTTGCCGGTTTTATTGGCTTGTCCATGTATGGAGAAGGTGCTTCAGAAACCCAATATGTCTCTAAAGAGTTGTTGGAGATCGATATGCACTATAAGGGTCTGGTATCCTACCAAGTGCAATTGGTTCAAAATAGTCCCAACCTCTCAGAAACTGACAAAGAAGAGTTTCTATCCTTTATGGATGAACTTGATGCCGAATATGAAACCCTGCGCAAAGAGATGCAAAACAATCTGGACAATGAGCGGGTGCTAGAGGCCATCGTAGCCAACTATAAAAAGCGTATTGAGCTCATTGAGAATTTACTACAACAAATTAACGATGCTAAAAAATCCGACGAAGATTATGGCTACACTTTATAGAACATTCCTGTGGACGGCATTGCTGTTATTACCGGTACATGCAAGTATCGCTCAGGAACGCGTATCAAAAACTGTGGAACGCAGCTTTCCACTAAGCAATAGTGGAGAACTGATGCTGGAGAATAAATATGGCAACATTACCGTAACAGGTTGGGATAAAGACGAAGTTTCGGTCCGAATCGATATCAAGGTCAAACACCGTAAATACGATACGGCCAAGGAGTTATTGGGACGAATCAATCCGGAAATTAAGTCCAGCAGTGGGTACGTTTCGGTCATTTCTGAAATATCAAACAAGAACACAGGCTGGTTTGCCGATTTCTTTAACCGTACCAATCCCATTGATGTTGACCGAAGTCGAGTGCAGATAGATTATGAGGTGTTCCTGCCCAAAAAGGCGACGCTCAAAGTGACCAACAGATTTGGTGATCTTATATTGGAGAATTGGACTGGTGAGTTAAACACTTTAATTGAGCATGGCGACCTATGGATCAATGAGGATTTAGGAAAGGCGGATATTATCCTGAAATTTGGAAAAGTAAAAGCCCGTAACCTGAATTATGCGAGTATTAATCTTAAAAATGGGGAGCTGGATATGGCTGATGCCAAGAGCCTTCGCCTTAACAGCAGTGGAACCGAGATGACCCTTGGCAAAGTAACTTCCTTGGAAGTATATTCCAATAAGGACGGTATCGCCATACAAGAGGCAGGAACCATCTACGGAAACCTGAAGTTCACCACACTGCAGCTGGAACAACTTTCACAAGATGTGGATCTGACCCTGAAAATTGCCGACCTCCAAGTGCGACAAATTATGAACCCAGTTACCGAAATTACTATTGAGCAAGAATCGTCTGATATCAATCTAACAGTGACCCATTTTTCACATCGTTTTGAGGCCACCTTGGAGCAGGGCGTTGTACGTCTACCCAAATCCTTTGAAAATGTGGACTCCAAACTCTTGGACAAAGGTAGGAGGCTACGGGAAATACGTGCTAGTTATGGGAATCCCCAAAAGGGACTAATATCCATCAAAGGGATTAAAGGAATTGTAACATTAAATGATTAAAAAAGTCAAAACGATGCAACCTTCTAAGAATGCTGTTGTCTTTATAAAAAACCTGTCTTTTGGTGAGGCAAGTCAATCAAATCAACCTAAGAAAATGAACAATCAAAAAACAGTAGTACTCATCATTACCCTGATGTGTTGCCTTTTCACTTTTGGGCAAGAGGACAATGACGGATATATCACTTTTAATGATCGCCGCAATGTAGTGCATGGTGTATATGTGGGAATTGGCTTGGGCTATGGGGAAATTGAAGGAGAGGACACCTATATCGGCACGTTTAAGGTGGCCTATGTGGCCAACCAACAATTTGAGGTCGGTTTTTTAGCGCGCGGTCTCTATTCCCGGCAAGATATTTTTAATCCACGTTCCGGACAGAATGATGACCTATTTGCCGGTTATGCAGGATTTCATTTGGAACCCATCCTTTTTGGAAAATCCTTGGTGAGCTTGTCCTTTCCCGTATTTATTGGAGGGGGTGCAGTAGGATATGTTGATCGTGATACCATTGAAAATGACGAGGATCTGGACTTTGAAGACGACGACTTGGATGCCGTTTTTGTCTTGGAACCTGGGGTAAGTGCACTTTTTAATATTTCACGTTATGTGCAATTGGAAGCTGGAATACGCTATCGCTTCTCCAGTAAAATTGAACTCACGGATAGCCCCATTGATCGTATCAATGGGTTCTCCGGAGGTATAGGAATTAAACTGGGTATTTTCAATATGGGCCGCAACCGATACAAGAAACAATTAAAGCAATAACATTCATCAATTATTTTATCAATCAAAAGAACAACATTATGGAATCATTAATCAAAAAACAGACCATCAACACCGTTCACGTGTTTACCGAAGACAATCAAGTGTATACCAAAAAAGGAAAATACCATCGTTCTCATGTTCCCCTACGTTGGATTCCCGTTCACATTCCCAAATAGGGAATTATTCTGGCCCTATTGACATTTGGCAAAAAGCAGAATTCTAGGGCATGCCAACTTTAGCATAGTAGGGTTCCCAAGGGACTTCCAAATGAAGAATGTATACCTAACCTTTTAAATAACAATCAAAATGAAATCAAGATTTATCCTTGGCCTACTGGCCATAACACTATCTTTTGCATCATGTGAAAATGATAGCATACGCGCTTCAGGGGAAGTGACCGCAAGGGAATTCACTTTATCTGGGTATCGCGCATTGGAAGTTGGAGGAGCTTTCGACGTCTTTATACGATTTTCGGATACGGAGCAATCAATACGCATTGAAGCCAATGAGAACTTACAGGATCGGCTTGTGGTAAGAATGGATGGAAATACCTTAAAGATAAAACCCGAAGACAACTTGAACATAAAGGGCAATGCCACCCTAAGGGCTTTTATTACAACCAATAACCTTATGGACATCAATCTTTCTGGCGCCACAACACTTTCCCTCGAAAATGAATGGATAGTTAATGAAGGAAGCCTTCGTATGTCCGGGGCTTCGGATCTCAGCGGGCCGGTTATGGCGACTCGACTTGAAGTACAAGCCAGCGGATCGTCCGATGTGGATTTATTTGGTACCGTGGAGGAATTTTATGCCAATTTATCCGGAAGCAGTGATTTAAAGGATCTTGATTTACAGGTTCAACGATTGGATATTGACCTTTCCGGGTCTAGTGACGCCTTCCTTTCAGTGAATGAATCCATCGAAATAGATGCCTCCGGATCTAGTAGTCTTACCTATCGTGGCAATGCAGATATTCTTAGACAGAACTTGTCCGGGGGTTCAGAATTAAATCAACGGAACTAACCTCCTTATTCCAAAGGTGAACTATTGTAAATCACCTTCTTGATTTTCAAAGCTCCTTCTGTGCTAAACACAAATAGGTTTTTCGTTCGAAATGCAACGGAAGGAGTCCCATTTTTTGGATAGAACGTCCCTGTCACTTCACCGCGCATTAATACCACATTGTTGAAGGTTTCTATTTCAACAATTTGATGGCGCATCTTAGATTTTCCGTACTGGCGTTGTTCCCGAAGGTATTTTCCCAAAGCCCCTATTCCAATGTTTACCTGATTACCTGGGGCCATATGTACAACATCATCAGTATACACTTTGAGTTGTTCTTCGACTGGGATTTCATTGTTATCAATAATGGAAAGAATGGTTTCAATTTGATTTTTTAACGATACTTCGTTGCTTGGTAGACGAATAAAATTACCTTCATAAAACAAAGCTGTTGGTTTGTCATTGGAGTCATACTGCACCGAATGTAAACGATACTCATCTTTGGTCAACCAATGATATTTATAAATACGATAGGTGTCCTTTGCTTCATCAGTAAAAACTACCCTAAGGGTCAAATTGCCATTTTTATCAAAGCTACCATTGCCTTTTCCCACACGAATTTCTCCAAAATAAGATAAATGATCTATGGTCTCCGTATTTGGATTATATGTCCACAAGACATGTCCATTGGGTTGTGGGCCATCTATGATCTGCAAAAGACTGTTCCTCGTATTTATTGCCGTGGAGACAGTGTGGTGATTTAAAATTTCAATGGTTTCTGTTCCACTGCCCCAATTATGGGTCCATGTATTGTCTTTTAGGGTCCATTCCCCGATAAAGTTTCTAAAGGGGTTAAGGTGTACTAGGCTATCCAAGCCATTTGTTTTATAGGTTATGGAGCTGGTTTGGGCATTTCCATACAAAGACAAGAACCCCACTAGAAGTGCTACTATTGCTTTCATTCACTGAATATTTTGACTGTTGGTGGCATACTATGATTGATCATCTGTCGGTAGATTTCCACATTGCCGTCTTCTTTTCTACGGTATAGGGTAAGGCCCTTACCCTTAATAAAATAAGGACGGTTTTCATGGGTCCATTCCACGTGGTATTCCCCAAATTTCAAGGCATATTGCCCTAAATCCAAAATCTTCACCGCTCTGGTCATTAAGGAATCTCGTTTCACGCTACCCGGTTGATAGTGCGGATAGAAATAATTGGCAATTTGGGTTTTACCCAAAAATGGTGGGTCGTAGTACGTCATATAAATAGCATCTTCTGCGTAGGAACGCAATGTAGTTTTCGCATCCCCTTCCAACACAGCACTGTAAACGTAGGTGCGTATTTCTTCAATGGCATCCTTCCAAACGCTTTGGGGAATGTCTATGGTGATTTCTGGGGCATCCACTGAAACAAAGGCCAGATTTTCAGCTTCAAAATAGCTCGAAGCTCCCCAAATATGTGCCTTGATTTTGGGAACACCATTCTGAAGCTCCCAAAACGTCATATATTTTCCGTTGTAATCGAAGGATGCACCCTTAGGGGTTTTGTAACGATGTTTAAAGGTGCCCAGCTCCAAAAGACCGTCTCCAAAATCCTGAATCTCGAAGGCATGTTTTTGATAAAAAAGTGTTTCTGTTTTTTCAAAGAAGTCACTGAAATAACGAATTAGTACAGGTGTCCCCAGCAGCATTTGATGATATTCGGGAAGAATGGTAGCATCAACAGTAAACAGCTCGGTCAAGGGCTCAATAGATTCCAATGCTATGGCCTTTCCGAACTTCTCACTTTGCGCTTCTACCATCCTGGCAGGGTCACCATTGTTTTGAAATGAAAAAACACTATGGGACAACAGCAAAAAAATTACCAAAATCACTTTCATATGTTATGGATTTTCATAGGGTTGAATAATTTCATGGATAGTCGCCCAACCTGTGGGACTTTTATCATAGCGCTGTAAGGTTACCACCGTTCTACCTCTGAAAACAAAGGGTGCATCGCCGTTTTTAGGAATAAGTCGGAGGCCAAAAAGCATCTGCTTTATCACCAAGTCCCCTTTATGAAGAAATAACTCCTCTTCCCTTTCGCCTATAAACTCAAGATCAAAGCTGGCCATTGTTTCTCGGAGGCCATCCAATACGGCTTCGCGACCCGTTCTTAGATTGTTGTACCCTAAAGCTTTGACCACATCTGGGTGGTGGTACAATTTTATGGTTTCCACATCTCCCCTTTTAAAAGCCTCTCTAACAGCCAATCCTGTTGCTGCAATTTGTTTCTCCACCTCTTCCCTGGATTCCTTTTGTTGCGCTTTGCAGTGACTACTAACGAGCAACATGAATGCCATCCACGATAATCCAATTTTCTGAGTTACTGTCATTTGTTCATTTTTTTGGCCCATCAAAAGAACGCTAACACAAAACACCATAAAAGTGATAATGTCAAGAGTATCGGTTTACTTGACAAAAGGTTGCTATGGATATACAAGGGGTTCCGAATGGTAGGTTAGTGAAAATGTAACCCTTTCGTCATTTATTATGGACCTCTTATCAATTTGCATGGAACCAGTACTACCGCCCATTTCCTTTTTAACTATTTTTAAAGTTTAGGGTCTTACTGATGGGAAAATCCTTAGTTACGCTTATCACAAAATTCAAGTTGCACCACTTGTTATTTTGGTTCTTCTACCACTATTTCTGGTGGTCATTGACCAGTGGTAGCATGGTAGAGGCTGCTCAAAATATCTTGTATTCGAACTACACCACAAAATTTCTATTTTACGTGATTATGCAGGCCTTAGGAGTGTATTTTAACCTCTATTATCTCATTCCAAAATTTCTTCAAAAGGGAAATTACTGGACATACATTCCTGCATTGTTGCTGACGGTTTTACTCACTTCGGCCGGAATTATCGGTGGTTATTTTGTCAACGCTTCTATTGTAAATATTCCATTTGAAGAGCTCTTCTATATTCCCCCATCCCGTTTCTTTGAATTGTTCAAAACCAATGCCCTTCCCTCCACATTGGCGAGCATGACCTTAGCGATGAGTATTAAGCTGACCAAAAATTGGATTGCTTCTGAAAAACGTAGAAATACCATAGAAAAGGAAAAACTTCAGACCGAATTAAAATTTCTGCGTTCACAATTCAATCCCCACTTTTTGTTCAACACGATCAATTCCATTTTCGTATTAATCCATAAAGATCAGGACAAAGCTTCAAACGCCCTGGCCAAATTCTCGGAATTGTTGCGCTACCAGCTGTATGAATGCAATGTCCCTTTCATTGCACTGAATCGCGAATTGAACTATTTGGAGAATTTTATCGAACTCCAAAAACTCAGGCAAGACCGAACCAATTTCGAACTCCGAGTAACACTGAACAAAACCACCAATTTCAATTTGGAAATTGCCCCATTTTTGTTAATGCCCTTTGTTGAAAATGCCTTTAAGCATGTTTCGCACCATAAATCATCAAAGAATTGGATTGATATCAATTTGGACATTACAGAAAAAGAGCTTCAATTCCAGGTAGTAAATAGTAGAAACATTTTGGGTGTGGCCCGAGAAAACGATACCAGTGGTATTGGCCTGAATAACGTGAAACGACGACTGGAATTATTGTATCCCAATGCCCATACCCTGGAGATTGTGCAAGACAACAAACAATACCAAATTTCGTTAAGGCTGGAATTGAAAGAGGTTTCTATTAAAAAAAATCAAATCGCCTAATGCAACCCATCAACTGTGTAGTTATTGATGATGAACCTTTAGCACGTGAAGGTTTGATAACCTATATTGGGAAAATCGATTTTTTGCGTTTCATTGGCGAAGGCAGCAACCCTACGGACCTATTTGCCCTCGAGAAAAATCAACCTCTTGATTTGATATTTATGGATATCCAAATGCCAATTATGACCGGTATTGAATATTTAAAGTCCACTAAAAATCGCCCTATGGTAATCATGACCACGGCATATCCAAGTTATGCACTGGAAGGGTTTGAATTGGATGTTTTGGATTATATGGTAAAGCCCATAACCTTTAATCGATTTTACAAAGGCGCAAACAAAGCACGGGATTATTTCTCTTTAGGTAGAACAGAAGACAGTGCGCCTGGCGCCAATTTAGGACCTGACTATTTCTTTGTGAAATGTGACGCTGTATTCGAAAAGATATTTTATGATGAGGTAGAATATGTTCAGGCCCTTCAAAATTATGTGGTCATTTATACAGCTGAGCAAAAATATATGACCTTATTGTCCATGAGGCGAATGGAAGAGCTTCTTGGGTCCGATCGCTACATCCGTGTTCATAAATCATATTTGGTCGCTTTGGACAAAATACGTGCTGTGCAGAAGACTAAAATAAGACTGGCCCATGACGAAATTCCGTTAAGTCGTAATTATAAGGATACCGTCTATAAGAAGGTTCTCGATCGATCCCTTTTTAAAAAATAGTCAGTTTTTTTTCAGTTCTGGTGTGTTTGAACCTGTAATTTAAGAATCCATAAACAAATGGCATACATTTCACCTACGCCCATATATACTATGATTCCCTAAGTTTTGGTCTAACCATGGCCCCTTAAAATTTCGATACTCCACTAAGCTTCCTACCTAAAATTAAGACAAAAGACTGTATGATTTATGAAGTTTTTTACGAACTATTGAATAGTGGATTCAATAATTTGCATAGGATTGGTTTGGGTACCCAAGCCTTTTAAAAATTTTTTAATAACCCTTAATTTTACTATCAAAATGAAAAAAAGTAAGAAAGTTAGTTTAGCGTTGAAAAAAAGGACAATTTCAAACTTTGCAATGAATACGGTGAGAGGAGGATCATCATCAAATGTTCCTACAAAGAACCAATCATTAGTAGGTCAATGTAATTCCAACGAACTTACCTGTACTTGTTAGAAAGGTAAGGTGAGATGTAAGATCAGTTGGAAGAGCAGTTTTAGAACAGCTCTTCCAACCGGTTTTATAAACCGATAGTTTCAGAACATGGTTTAACCCTATTGTCCCTGCTTTTGCTATTCGCTATATTTTATGGTAACGGGTCGGGGTGACGGGATTCCAGCACCTGCACCACATCATGCAATCCAAACCCTTTAGCTTTCAACAAAATCAAATAATGGAATAATAAATCAGCGCTTTCATTTAGGAAGAGTTCGTCATTGTTATCTTTTGCTTCAATAACGGTTTCTACGGCCTCTTCACCTACCTTTTGGGCTATTTTATTGATTCCCTTACGAAATAGGGATGCTACATAACTCTTTTCACTTTCCTTTTCTGTTTGGCGAGATGTAATGATAGTTTCCAATGTTGTAAGAAATCCAAATTCTTGGGTATTCGTTTCAAACCAACAGGTATCTGCCCCGGTATGGCAAGTAGGCCCGGCCGGATTAGCTTTGATTAGCACAGTATCATAGTCACAGTCCACCTTCAAATCCACCAACTCCAGAAAATTACCGCTCTGTTCGCCCTTGGTCCATAGCCTTTGCTTACTTCTACTAAAAAAAGTCACCCTTTTGGTTTCTTGGGTTTTTTGAAAGGCCTCTTCATTCATATAGCCCAACATCAAAATGTTTTTCGTTTTGGCATCCTGTATAATGGCCGGTACCAGACCATCTGAATTCTTGGTAAAATCTACTTTCATAAACGAACTGGAATTCCTTCCGATTTTAATTCTTTTTTTAAATCCTCTATTACAATCTCCTTAAAATGGAAAACACTGGCGGCCAAGGCTGCATCTGCTTTTCCTTCTTTAAACGTATCGGTAAAATGACGTACTTTCCCTGCGCCCCCAGAAGCAATTATTGGAATATTGACCAAATCAGAAATTTTGGCCAAGGCTTCATTGGCAAATCCATTTTTGGTGCCGTCATGGTCCATGCTGGTGAACAGAATCTCCCCCGCTCCTCGTTCCTCTACTTCTTTTACCCATTCAAAAAGATTAATATCCGTGGCAACCTTACCTCCCACCAAATGAACTTTCCATACATTATTGATGAATTTCGCATCAATGGCAACTACTATGCATTGGGAACCAAACTTGGCAACCAGTTCATTGATCAAAGCTGGTCTTTTGACTGCTGAGGAATTTATGGAAACTTTATCGGCTCCATTTTTCAATAAAACACCTACATCTTCAACTGAAGAGATTCCACCACCAACGGTAAAGGGTATATTTAGCTTTTCTGCAACCCGATATACCAAGTCCGCCAAGGTTTTTCGTTTTTGCTCTGTCGCAGAAATATCTAGAAACACCAGTTCATCGGCTCCTTCCCCAGCATAGCGTTGTGCCAGTTCAACCGGATCTCCGGCATCACGTAAATTGACAAAATTGATGCCTTTCACTGTTCGGCCATCTTTGATGTCCAAGCACGGTATGATTCGTTTTGTAAGCATAGTTTTCGTTATCATGAACTTGTTTCAGAGTCTTGTTTCAATACTTCTTTACCCTAAAACCAGCTAGGGCAAGCTTATTCGTTTTTGATATTAAGGTCGTGCCCTTTATAAAACCCAAGTTGTTTGTCAAATAAAAACTTTACCCAATAAGCAATTTGACCTGTGTGATAGGAAAAATGCTCAACTACATGGATGGCATTTCCAATACCAGAAAACTCAAATCCCTGAACCCATTTTTTTTCCACAAGGCGTTGACTCGAAACCAAGTAAAATGATTCCTTTACATGGGCCACTGTATCGCTTAGTTTTTGCAATAGTTCTTGCTTGCTAAATCCCCCGACAACGGAAAATTCCCAATCTCGATCGCGGTCATCTTCAATTCCCTGCAACGAGTCAATTCCGTATTGTTTCATATTCCCACATAGATGCAAAATGAGGTTGGCAATACTATTTAAGGATGGGTTTGGCTTTTGCCATAGTTGCTCTTCCGTAATAGCCTCTGTTGCAATTTTTACCATGCGAAGACTTTCATCCATCCTAAAGCACAGGTTTTCTAAAAATTCCTCACGAAATGTTTCATATTCTGCCATGACTCAATATTTTAAACTCACGTGTTCTCCAAAATAAAATTTTCCAGCTGTTTTAAACTGATTCGATTTTCATAGATGGCTTTGCCGATAATCACCCCTTCACAGCCCAATTCTTGAAGTTTTGGTAATTCTGCAAACGCTGAAATTCCACCACTGGCGATTAATTTAATCCCATTTTCTTCGATATCAATTACTCCACTGCCCCCAATTTCGGTGCGAACTACCCGTGTTTCCCTTAAAAGTTTCCTGTAAAGGGAAAATGAAGGGCCTTCCAACATACCATCCTTGGAAATGTCTGTACAAATGACATATTGAATTCCTGCTTTTTGATACTTCTTTACAAAGGGAACCAATTTTATCCCGGACGCTTCCTGCCATCCCGAAATTGCTATCTTTTCCGCCTTGGCATCTGCGCCAAGAATTATTTTATCCTTGCCATATACCTTAAGCCAACTTAAAAAAGTGGTCGTGTCTTTGACTGCGATACTTCCACCCGTGATTTGCTGCGCCCCACTCTCAAAAGCGATATGTAAATCTTCATCCGATTTTAAACCGCCTCCAAAATCTATTTTTAAATTGGTTCCAGTAGCTATTTGTTCCAGAACCTTATAATTGACGATACATTTTGATTTGGCACCTTCCAAATCCACCAAATGAAGATGCTTAATGCCATGGTCCTGGAACTGTTTGGCAACTTCCAACGGATTTTCATTATACACCTTTTTGGTATCATAATCGCCCTTGGAAAGTCGCACACATTTGCCTTCAATAATATCTATCGCAGGAATTATTCTCATTTTTTATTCTTTTTAAACATCCAGGTTTGGGGTTCAGGAATGCTTTCAAACCCAAATTGCCCATAAAACCCTTGGGCATCAAAAGTGCGTAATCCAAAACCATTTACGTTTTTAAGTTTGGGATGGTTCAAAATTTCTTGAATAAGCAATTTGCCCAGTCCTTTACCTTGATATTCGTCTTTAATAAAAACATCCATTATCCAAGCGAAAACCACATAATCAGTGGCTACCCTAGCAAACCCTATTTGTTGATTACTTTCATTAAAAAATAGACTAAAACAGAGGGAATTTTCAATGGAAGTCCTAACATCGTCTTTACTTCTACCTTTGGACCAATAGGCAGAGTTGGACAAATAGTCATGGACAAAATCCAGATTGATCTTAGCCTTATTCGTAGAAATTGAAATCGTAGTAGCCATCATAGTTTCAAGAAGTTCTGTAAAATTTGAGCTCCATAGACCCCCGACTTTTCTGGATGAAATTGAACGCCATAAAAATTGCGCTTTTGTAACGCAGCGCTATAGGTCAATCCGTAAGTACTGGTAGCAATAGCCTCTTTGGTTTTTGGTGCATAATAACTATGAACCAGATAGATAAAATCGTCTTCTAAACCCTTAAACAGCTCACCTTTAAGGTTTTCAATTTTATTCCACCCAATCTGCGGTACTTTAACACCTGAGTTAAATTTGACGACTTCGGTATCAAAAATGCCCAATCCTTCCGTGTTTCCCTCTTCGCTTGACCTACACATTAATTGCATTCCCAAACAAATACCGAGCACGGGTTGCTTTAATTTGGCAATAACATCGTGCAATCCGCTTTCCCAGAGCTTTGCCATGGCACTACTTGCCTCCCCTACCCCCGGAAAGATAACCTTATCGGCATTTTCAATAGTATGGGCATGATTGGTCAAAATGGCTTCAATACCCAATCGTTGAAAGGCAAATTTGATACTTTGAATATTGCCTGCCCCGTAATCTATTATGACTAATTTCATTTCATTCGTTTTGTCATTTCGAATGAACGTGAGAAATCTAGACTTCTCGGTAACAAGTCCCTTCGAAATGGCCTGATTTCTATAATACCCCTTTGGTACTTGGTAGTATCATCTTTTCAACATCTCTTTTCACTGCCATTTTTATAGCTTTGGCAAAGGCCTTAAAAATTGATTCAATCTTATGGTGTTCATTGGTTCCTTCGGCCTTGATATTCAAATTTGCCTTGGCTCCATCACTAAAGGATTTAAAGAAATGATGAAACATTTCAGTAGGCATATCACCGACCATCTCCCTTTTGAACCCAGCCTCCCAGACCAGCCAATTACGCCCACCAAAATCAATGGCAACCTGGGATAAACAATCATCCATTGGCAAACAAAATCCGTAACGTTCAATACCTAATTTGTTACCTAAGGCCTCATAAAAAACTTCGCCTAACGCTATACCCGTGTCCTCTATGGTATGGTGCTCATCCACTTCTAGATCGCCATCAACCTTAATAAACAAATCCATTTGGCCATGGCGGGCCAATTGGTCCAACATATGGTCAAAAAACTTGAGTCCCGTATCGATATCAGCTTTGCCAGTGCCGTCCAAATTCAATGCTATGTGGATATCCGTTTCTTTTGTTTCTCTATGGATTTTTCCGACGCGATTTGAAAGCTTTAGGAAGCGGTAAATCTCTTCCCAATTATTGGTTTCCAATAAAATATGGACAGAAAGGTCGGTCTTTCCAATAGTTATTTCGTCAGTCCCTAAATGTGTTTCATCGTTTATAAAAATACCTTTTGCGCCCAAATTCTTCGCCAGTTCCATATCGGTAAGGCGGTCTCCGATGACAAAGGAATGTTCAAGATCGTATTCCTCTGTCAGAAAGCGTTGTAGCAAGCCAGTATTTGGTTTGCGAGTTGGCGCGTTCTCCTTGGCAAATGTCCGATCTATTAATACTTCATCAAAAACGACTCCCTCATTTTCAAAGGATTGAATCAAAAAGTTGTGTACGGACCAAAAAGTTTCCTCGGGAAAAGCTTCGGTACCCAAACCATCTTGGTTGGTAATCATAATCAATTCGAAATCCAGCTCTTTTGCAATTTTCCCCAAATAGGTGAAGACCTTTGGGTAGAACACCAATTTGTTGAAGGCATCCAGTTGTTCATCACCAGGTTCTTTGGCCAAAGTGCCGTCCCTATCAATAAAAAGTACTCGTTTAGCCATTATTTAATTTGGTTAGTGCTGTTATCAATTTGTTATTTTCTTCTACGGTTCCAATGGTCAACCGAAGTGTGTTCTCACACAAAGGTTGTGTGCTACGGTTCCGAATTACAATTCCCTTGGAAATCAGTTGCTGATATCGAAGATGGGCATCATCAACGCGCACCAAAATGAAATTGGCATCGCTAGGAAATATTCTTTCTATACAATCTACCAATAAAAGTGATTTCATGAGTTGCTCCTTTCCCAATAGGATTTTATTCACCTCTTCCTTCACCGAAGCCACATCTGTAAGTCGTTCCATAGCTTTTTGCTGGGTCAGTTCATTCACGTTATAGGGCGGTTTTATTTTATTGAGAACGTGTATAATTTCTTTAGAGGCATAACAAATTCCCAAGCGTATCCCAGCTAAACCGAAGGCCTTGGACAGGGTTTGGGTAACAATAAGATTGGAATACTCCTCAAGTCGGTCAACCCAAGAATCTCCTTTGGAAAAATCGATATAAGCTTCATCAATCACCACGATACCTTTGAATTGCTGCAAAAGCCGTTCAACCGTAGTGGTATTAAAACTGTTCCCCGTTGGGTTATTTGGGGAACAAATAAAAATGAGTTTGGTCCGTGTATTTGCCTTTTCCAAAATCGCATCAACATCAGGTTCAAAATCAGAAGTCAATGGTATCTCGGTATTTTCTACCGCATTGGTTCCGGCCAATACTTTATACATCCCATAGGTGGGTGGTAGTGTGATAACGCCATCAATATGTGGTTCACAAAATGTCCGAAAAATTAAATCCAACACTTCGTCACTACCATTACCCAACAAAATCTGGTTTTTTTTCAACTTTTTTTGTTGCGCCAATAAGGTCTTAAGATTTTGCTGTTGAGGGTCTGGATAACGGTTCACACCATTCTCGAATGGATTCTCATTAGCATCCAAAAAAATCATATCCGATTCAAAATCCTTGAATTCGTCCCGCGCTGAGGAATAGGGTTCTAAGGATTTTACGTTTTCTCGGACCAAACTATTTAAATCAAATTTCTTCATCGCTGAACTTCGCTACTGCATTCAAATTGATGTTAGTTTTCTAATGACTTCAGTCTTAGGGTTACGGCGTTTTTATGAGCTTGCAATCCCTCGGCTTCAGCCATACGTTCAATGGCATGGCCAATGTTTTTAATTCCTTGTTTTGACAGTTTTTGGAAGGTCATGCTCTTCATAAAGCTGTCGAGGTTTACACCACTATATTGCTTGGCATAGCCATTGGTTGGGAGCGTATGATTGGTACCGGAGGCATAATCACCTGCGCTTTCAGGCGTGTAGTTCCCTATAAATACAGAACCTGCATTGACGGTGTTCTCCAGGTAGTAATCCTCATTTTTGACACAGACAATATAATGTTCAGGACCATATTCATTGATGATTTCCAGTGCTGTTTGATCATCTTTCACATAAATGAAACGACTGTTCTTTATGGCTTTGAAGGCTATTTCCTTTCGTGGTAGGTCTACAAGTTGCTTTTCTATTTCTATTACTACTTTTGAAATCAAATCTTTGGAAGTAGTAACCAAGACTACCTGACTATCTACCCCATGTTCGGCCTGACTCAATAAATCAGAGGCTACAAAGGCCGCATTGGCACTATCATCCGCAACAACAAGTAATTCGCTAGGACCGGCTGGCATATCAATGGCGACCCCAGATTTTGTGGCCCATTGTTTGGCTACGGTAACGTATTGGTTTCCAGGTCCAAAAATCTTATAGACCTTTGGAATCATTTTCGTACCATAAGTCATTCCAGCGATTGCCTGTATCCCCCCTACTTTAAAAATTTTGGTGACCCCGCACAATTGGGCCGTGTATAAAATGGCTGGGTTTAATTTACCCTGTTCATTTGGAGGGCTGCAAAGCACAATCTCTTCACATCCAGCCAATTTTGCTGGTATTGCCAACATTAAAATAGTTGAAAATAAAGGTGCTGTTCCCCCTGGGATATACAGACCAACCTTTTGAATTGCGCGTTTTTCTTGCCAACATCCCACTCCTGGCATAGTTTCCACAACGACCCTTTCGGTTTTTTGGGCAAGGTGGAACTTTTCAATATTCGATTTGGCCAATTGGATGGCTTCCCTTAAATCTTTTGAGATGCTCTGTATTGCCTCTGAAATTTCAGTATTGAACACCCTTAAATCCGTGAGTTGAACACTGTCAAATTTTAGCGTATAGTCTTTTATCGCTTCATCACCATTATTCCTTACTGCATCAAAAACTTCTTTTACAGCAGGCTCTAGGGCCTCGAAAGATTGGGTTGGCCTTGACAGGATTTCGGGCCATCTTGATGGGTCTGGATTCGAATACGTTTTCATTACAACACCATCTTTTCTATTGGACAAACCAGAATACCTTCTGCCCCAGCCAACTTTAACGTATCAATGACTTCCCAAAACGTATCCTTATTGATTACCGTATGGACGGAACTCCAACCTTCTTCTACCAAAGGAAGTACCGTAGGACTGCGCATTCCCGGTAAGATCTGAATCACTTTTTCCAGCTTGTCATTGGGTACGTTCATTAACACATAGCGATTCTTCCTTGCCTGTAACACCGATTGAATGCGAAATTGCAGTTTTTGGAGAATTTGCCTTCGCTCCCCATTGATTTTGGGGGAAATTGCTAGTACCGCCTCGCTCCTTAACAGCACTTCTACCTCTTTTAAATTGTTTTTAAATAAAGTACTGCCACTGGAAACGATATCGCAAATCGCATCGGCCAAACCGATATTGGGAGCAATTTCCACGGAACCATTGATAAGATGGATATTAGCTTCAATTCCCCACTTATCCAAAAACTTTTGAACCGTTTTTGGATAGGATGTGGCAATTCTTTGTCCCTCAAAATCAGTCTGCGAAGCATAATCCTTTGACTTTGGGATGGCCATGGACACTTTACACTTAGAAAACCCCAATTTTTCTGCCACCTCAATGCCTTCACCTTTTTCAAAGAGGACATTTTCTCCAATAATAGCGATATCGACCACTCCATCCTTTAGGTATTGGGGTATATCACCGTTACGCAAATAAAACACCTCCATCGGAAAATTTCTGGAACTTGCTTTTAATTGGTCCTTGCCATTATCAATGGAAATGCCACATTCCTTTAGAATTTTAAGGGAATCTTCATTAAGACGGCCACTCTTTTGTATTGCAATTCGAATTTTGGTCATGTATAGATGTACTGAATTAAAAAACCCGTTTGATTGCTCAAACGGGTCTTATTATTTTGAAATACACAAAATACAGCTACCTCGCCTGAGCGATACGTGCAGTATGATGATGTGTATTATAGTTCTTCATTTCGGTTCGAAGTTAAAACTAAATTTCTATATGAAAAAAAGAAATTTAGTTATTTCCCAAAATTAAGGGAAGTCCATCATCCCCAGAACCAACCACAACAACCTTGGCATTGGGCGACTGTGATAGTTTTAACGTTGCCTCTATTCCCTTATCCTGCAGAATTTTATCGGTAAGCGATGCACTCAAAATTCTATTTGCATCTGCTTTCCCTTGGGCTTCTATCCGCTGACGTTCCGCTTCCTTTTCGGCGGTCACCAACCGAAATTCATATTCCAAGGACTCTTGCTCTTGCTTCAGTTTCCGTTCTATAGCCTCTTTAATGGTTGGGGGCAGTGTAACATCACGCACCAAAATTTCATTCAGAACAATGTGTTGGTCCTCAACAATTTTTTTGGTCTCCTCAAAAATCTCCGCTTGAATGGCGTCCCGCTTGCTGGAATACAACTGTTCCGGAGTGTATCGTCCTACCACGGAACGTGCTGCCGAACGTATGGTAGGCAATAAAATCCGATCAAGATAACCTTCGCCAATTTCTTGGTGCAGTTGTCCCAATTCGTCGTATTGTGGCATGTACCAAGCCGACGCGTCCAGCTGAATGTCCAAACCATTGGAAGAAAGTACCTTCATTTTTTCAAAAACTTCCTGTCGCCGTACTTCATAAACATAAACTTTATTCCATGGTAAAACAAAGTGAAATCCCTCGCCTAAAGGCGGCTGGTCCGTGACAACCCCTCCACCAAAACGTTTCCAAAGTACCCCTGCCTCACCTGCGCTAATATTCACAGCTGACTTGGAAACCAAAATGAATAAAATAATAACTGCAACTACAATAGGTAAACCTATTTTGGGTAATCGATCCATAAGTGCTCCTCTTTTAAATTAAACCGTTGTATTTTCTAATAAACCATTCCAATGTAAGTGCCAGTACCATAATGCCCAACACTATCCTAAAATCTATTAAAGATACTACATTCCTAGTGCTTTTTTGAATGGGAATGAAGTCACTGTCGTTCACTAATTCCCGTATCAATTGAGCCGTCTGGTTGGGATAATATATATTTCCTGAGTTCCTTTTCGACAAACGTTCAAGTTTTACATGATTTGCGCTCATAAACTGCTTCTCCAAATCGAAATCAAGGATTCTAAACTGACCGGACTTTGAAATTCTTTCTGTGGTCTCCGTAATGGTAAAGGCATATTCCCCTTCCTCCAAATCACTTAAATCTACTTGGTAGGTATCCCCAGCTAAAAGCATGGGTATATCCCTCACCCACCCATTTTCACCCGTAAGATGAAGGTTTAGACGAGCATCTTTTTCAAAATTATAGGCCCTATTAAAAAATGAAGCCCGTATCAGTGCCTCCGTGGCATTTTCATAGACATTCTCGTATTCCAATCGTAGGCGTTCTTTTTTTCCAGAACTGGAAAGAAAAAAAACGAGTTTTCCAATAAGTTCATCAAAACTGGAAAAATCTTGATTGTTCCTGAAGTTACTCAATCTCCATTTCCAAATATTCTCTCCTAGAAGAAACGCTTGTTTATTATTCTCATCTTGATCGAAAACAAAAAACAACGGTTCTTGAAGATTGACGCCACGGATTTTTTGATGTGCCAATACCTTGGGATTTCCACTAATGTCCAGTTCACCCAATTCCCCTAGAAGAGGCGGAAAATCATCCATACCAATACTTGAACTATCAAAAATTCCGAAAGCTTCATTCTTGATGGGAAGAATTTCTTCGTCCTGACCAAAACCATCAAAGGCAACATTTTGGACCTTTTCATTCAAAAAGCCCCAATCTGTGTGAGTGCCGGTGACAGTAAAACTTCCACCGCCTCGTTGCTTCAAAAAATTATAGACGTTCTCAAATTGATCATCTGGCTGATAAAAAACAAAAATGTCTATCTCTTCCAACTGTTTGAAAGTTGCTTGTGGTGGGAGAAGAACCACCTGTCTTTGTTCATTGGATTCTATCGCCTTTTTTAAGGCTCCGATATCAGGATGTTTAAAAGATGAAATGATACCCACTACTGTTCTTTCATCTATAATTTCAATGGCAATTTCCTTGTTATTGTTTTGGGTATTTTTCTCATTTTCCAATTCCCCTAGAACAATTTTAATCGTTTTAATACCTGTAGATTGGGCCTTAATCCGAGTACTTATGGTATGGGCACGCCTGATAGCCGAAAATTCCAAAGACTCTTGATGGACCACCCTTCCATCAAGAAATACCTTTGCGGCCACATTTACTTCTGACTTTCCGGCGTATATCGCCTGTACTTCTAAAGGAAATTGGTTGTCTAAAAAGGCATATCTATTACTGTTAACGATACCAACGGCCACATCTTGATAGGTAGTGGTATCTCCCACGACCACAGTATTTAATATCGATTGATCGTCTAAATCGAAATATTCGTAATCGCGACCGTAGGTTTGATTTCCGTCGGTAATCAAAACTACTGCATTATTAGTATTGGAAAAGGTCGACTTTATGGTCTGTAGGCCTTTAAATATATCGGTCGAATTCCCTTGAAATGAGATGCTATCCAAAGGTTGAACTTCATTCGAAAAAGTGTAAGGATGTATTGAAAATTTATCTTGAAGGTCAGTTTCTTGGGTAAATCCATCGATGATATCGGCTATTTCCGCTTCATCTCCAAGATTGACAATGGAGGAGGATTCGTCCACCATTAGGATGAGGTTTGCTCTCTCTATGTGATAGGTGTTTTTTGAAAATTCGGGATTAATGAGAAGCACCAATCCTGAAAAGAAGGATACAAAACGTAACAAGGTCAATGTTATTCGAAGTTTCAGACCTATTTTAGAGCGGTAATAATAAAAAACCGCAGCCCCCAACGCTAGTAAAAAAGCTGCAAGAATAAGTAAAACAGTCTGAATTTGCATCTAAAAGCAACTCTTTAAGTCAACATACCACCGTCAACATTTAAAACTTGTCCAGTAACGTAAGCAGAAAGGTCAGAGGCCAAAAACAGGCAGGCATTTGCCACATCTTCCGGAACACCCCCCCGTTTTAACGGGATGGCATCTCGCCAACTCTGTACCATTTTTTCGTCCAGTTTATCGGTCATTTCGGTTTCAATAAAGCCTGGAGCTATAGCATTACATCGAATATTTCGGGAACCCAATTCCAAAGCCACGGATTTGGTAAACCCAATCATCCCAGCTTTTGATGCTGCATAATTGGCTTGACCTGCATTACCTTTTACCCCAACAACACTGCTCATATTAATGATCGAGCCGGACCGTTGCCTAAGTAAGGTACGCTGCACCGCCTTAGTCATATTAAAAACGGATTTTAAGTTGACCTCTATCACTTTATCAAAGTCTTCTTCGCCCATGCGCATCAATAGGTTGTCTTTGGTGATTCCTGCGTTATTGATCAATACATCAATTCCATCAAAATCTTCTAAAATTGAAGCAACCAGTTGTTCTGCTTCTTTAAAACTCGCTGCATTGCTTTTATATGCCTTTGCCTTTACCCCAAGTGCGCTTAATTCTTTTTCCAGTTCCAGGGCCGGTCCCTCGCTGGAGCTAAAGGTAAAAGCAACATTGGCACCGTTATTGGCGAATACTTGGGCTATTCCCTTTCCTATTCCGCGACTTGCCCCTGTAATGATGACGTTCTTATTTTCTAAAAGCTTCATATATTATTCTTTAGGTTGGTAGACTTCAAATATAGGATTTGTGGAACGATCACTGCATAAAAAAATCCCAGCTAAGCCGGGATTTAGTATTGTTTTAACGGATTCTGTTATGCCATTACTTCCTTCACCTTACTTCCAATTTCGGCAGGAGAGTCAACAACATGGATGCCACATTCCTTCATAATTCGTTTTTTGGCCTGCGCCGTATCATCGCTTCCACCAACGATAGCCCCTGCGTGTCCCATGGTGCGACCCGCTGGAGCAGTTTCACCGGCAATAAATCCGACAATAGGCTTATTGCTACCACTTTCCTTGTACCATTTGGCCGCATCTGCTTCCAATTGTCCTCCAATCTCCCCAATCATCACCACACATTGCGTATCTGGGTCATTTATTAGGAGTTCAACTGCCTCTTTTGTTGTTGTACCAATAATAGGGTCTCCGCCAATTCCTATGGCCGTTGTAATTCCTAATCCTTGACGTACGACCTGGTCAGCAGCTTCATACGTTAGTGTTCCTGATTTAGAGACGATACCTACATGGCCCGCTTTGAAAACAAAGCCAGGCATGATTCCCACTTTGGCCTCACCAGGTGTTATCACCCCAGGACAGTTTGGACCAATTAATGTACAGTCCAAATCCTTAATGTAATCATTTGCCTTTACCATATCTGCGACCGGAATCCCTTCGGTTATGGTTATAATAACTTTGATTCCCGCATTGGCCGCTTCCATAATGGCATCAGCTGCAAAAGCAGGAGGCACAAAAATAATTGTAGTATCCGCACCTACTTTTTCAACGGCTTCCGCAACGGTATTGAATACTGGTTTTCCCAAATGCTCCTGTCCTCCCTTTCCGGGGGTGACACCACCCACTATATTGGTCCCATAGTCAATCATTTGTTCAGCGTGAAAAGTACCTTCACTACCGGTAAAACCCTGTACTATTATCTTGGAATCTTTGTTTACTAAAACACTCATTCTATTTTGTTTGTTAGCGTGCACAAAAATAGCGTATTGCTACTTTCTAAAATGCTATTTGGAATTTAATTTTTTTAGCGTATCGGGCATGTTTTTAATGATAGCCAATTCTTTCATTTTTTTCCTTGCTTCTTCCGCGGGGCTACCAAAATAAGTTTTTCCGCCCGGCAACGATCTACCAACACCTGATTGTGCATATACCACAGCACCCTTTCCAATGGTTATTCCGCTGATTACGCCCACTTGGCCCCATAAGGTCACTTCATCTTCGACAACCACGCATCCCGCAATACCGGTATGGGAAGCAATAAGACAGTCACGTCCGATAACGGTATCGTGTCCTATTTGTATCTGATTATCCAACTTGGTCCCTTTTTTAATGGTGGTATCTCCTGTTACCCCACGATCAATGGTACAGCTGGATCCTATATCAACATGGTCCTGGATTACCACCCTACCTCCGGATAGTAGTTTATCATAGCCCTCAGAACGCTTCTTGTAATAAAACGCTTCCCCACCCAAAATGGAACCTGAATGGATGGTCACATAATCCCCAATGATACAATTGTCATAGATGGCGACATTGGCGTGTATTACACAATGCTTCCCAATCTTTACGTGGTTTCCTATAAAAACATTGGGTTGTACCACTGTACCTGGACCAATTTCTGCTGTGCTGGAAATGCTCTGATCAGTGGTCTCAAAGGGTTTAAAATGTTGCGTTAGTTTGTTGAAATCACGAAATGGGTCATCTGAAATCAACAGGGCCTTACCTTCCGGACAGTCCACCTTTTTATTGATAAGTACAATGGTCGCTGCAGAATCCAAGGCTTTGGAATAATATTTGGGATGATCTACAAAAACGATATCCCCATCTTCCACCACATGAATCTCGTTCATTCCCGATATCGGAAAATCAGCTGGCCCAACATACTCCACTTGAAGCATTTTAGCTATTTCTTCAAGTTGATATACCCTTGGAAATTTCATCTACCCTTATTCTTTGGCACGCTCTTGATAGGAGGAAGTGGCGGTGTCAATCTTAATTTTGTCACCTTCATTAATAAATAGGGGAACATTTATTCTGGCCCCAGTTTCTACGGTAGCAGGCTTGGTGGCATTTGTAGCAGTATTGCCCTTGACTCCAGGTTCGGCATGGGTGACCTCGAGAATAACGCTCGCCGGCATTTCAACCGATAAGGGCATTTGATCTTCCGTGTTGAAAATGATGGTCACGACTTCGCCTTCTTTGAGCAGATCGGGAGTATCCAACGCATCCTTTTGAAGTGCAATTTGATTGTAATCGTCGGTATTCATAAAATGAAAGGTATCGCCTTCAGGATACAAATATTGGTACGATCGGGTCTCCACACGGACGTCTTCTATTTTATGCCCTGATGAAAATGTATTGTCAATCACCTTGCCCGTGGTGACACTTTTTAGCTTAGTGCGCACAAATGCCGGGCCTTTACCTGGTTTTACATGTAGGAATTCTACGATTTTATAAATGTCGTTATTGTACTTGATACACAATCCTTTTCTAATATCTGAAGTATTTGCCATAATTAATTATTGCTAAAATATCCTTTCATAATACCACGTTGGGAATCCCTAATAAACTGAAGGATTTCATCGCGCTCGGGAGTGGCTTCCATCTCTGCTTCTATGATCTCTGCGGCTTGGGAATTATTATACTGCTTTTGATATAATATTCGATAAATATTTTGAATCTCGCGTATTTTCTCCGAAATAAACCCCCTACGTCGCAATCCCACCGAATTGATTCCAACATACGAAAGGGGTTCCCTTGCAGCTTTTACAAAGGGAGGCACATCCTTTCGTACCAGAGAACCTCCGGTTACAAAAGCGTGTCTTCCTACCGACACAAATTGATGGACCGCTACCATACCCGCCAAAACCACATTTTCCCCTACGGTCACATGGCCTGCCAAAGTTGAGTTGTTGCTGAAAATACAACCATCTCCAATAAAACAGTCGTGGGCAACGTGGCAATAGGCCATAATAAGGCAGTTATCCCCAATTACCGTTTTCATACGGTCCTCGGTACCCTTGTTGATGGTGGCACATTCGCGAATTGTGGTATTGTTTCCAATATGGACCGTAGTTTCCTCCCCCTTATATTTTAAATCCTGGGGAATGGCAGAAATTACGGCTCCGGGATATATGTTGCAATTTTTACCAATTCTGGCACCCTCCATAATCGTCACATTAGATCCAATCCATGTGCCCTGGCCAATGGTAACGTTATTGTGTATGGTGGTGAAAGGTTCAATCACCACATTCTTAGCGATTTTAGCTCCTGGATGGACATAGGCCAAAGGTTGATTCATACTAATTCCCTTTTACTTTGGTTATTTGCGCCATAATTTCAGCTTCAGAAACCAGCCTTCCATTGGCATAGGCCCTAGCTTGCATTTGACATATACCCCTTCTAATTGGAGACATTAAATCCAACTTGAAAATCAAAGTGTCTCCTGGTACTACTTGATGTTTATACCTAACATTGTCAATCTTCAAGAGGTACGTTAAGTAGTTTTCCGGGTCAGGTACGGTACTCAACACCAAAATACCTCCTGTCTGGGCCATAGCTTCAATCTGTAGTACACCTGGCATTACAGGGGCTCCTGGAAAATGGCCTACAAAGAAAGGTTCGTTCATGGTCACGTTCTTGATTCCAATAACGTGTTCTTCCGAGAGTTCCAAAATACGATCGACCAACAAAAATGGAGGCCTATGGGGAAGCATCTCCATAATTTGATTGATATCTTTCACAGGAGGTGCGTGCAAATCAACATCTGGAACGTAATTTCTTCGTTCCTGCTTGATGATTTTCTGAAGCTTCTTAGCAAACTGTGTGTTCACAAAGTGCCCTGGTTTATTGGCAATTACCTTTCCTCTAATTCTTGTCCCTGTCAAGGCCAAGTCCCCTATCACATCCAACAATTTGTGTCGTGCAGCTTCGTTTGGTTGGTGCAGGGTAAGGTTATCCAATATTCCATTAGGTTTTACGGAAAGCTTTTTCTTATTGAAGGCCTTTTCCAGTCTTTTCATGGTGGATTCGGAAATCTCCTTATCCACATAGACTATGGCATTGTTTAAATCACCTCCTTTAATGAGACCATGTTCCAAGAGCATTTCCAGTTCGTGTAGAAAACTAAATGTTCGTGCATTGGCAATTTCCGATTTGAAATCGCCCATACGCTCCAATGTGGCATTTTGGGTACCCAGCACTTTGGTGCCAAAATCCACCATAGTGGTCACTTGATATTCTTGGGAAGGAATAATGGTAATCTCACTTCCGGTCGCCTCATCCTTGTAGGAAATGACATCCTTAACAATGTATTCTTCCCTATCCATCTTCTGTTCCACAAAACCGGCCTCTTCCAAAGATTCCACAAAAAACTTTGAGGACCCATCCATTATAGGTGGCTCTGGGGCGTTGAGTTCTACAAGGACATTGTCCAAATCCATTCCAATTAAGGCAGCAAGAACATGCTCCGAAGTTTGGATTTTTACGCCATTTTTCTCCAGATTGGTTCCCCTTTGCGTATTGACCACATAGGAAGCGTTGGCTTCTATAACCGGTTCCCCTTCCAAATCAACCCTTTTAAAAGCAAAACCGTAATTCTCTTTTGCTGGAACAAAGGTCATGGTCACGTCTTCACCCGTATGAAGACCCACACCTTTTAAGGTAACTGACTTAGCAATGGTTTTTTGCTTAGTGCTGTTGGCTTTCATGGTCTAATTTCTTTTCCAGTTCGTTAACTTGATTGATTAATTTTGGTAAGTTCTTAAAATGGACATAGGACTTATTGTAATCCCCATAGTTCAACGCAGGACTTCCCTGCAGGACTTCATCATCTTTAATATTTCTTCCTATACCTGATTGGGCTTGAATCCGTACCCGGTCACCGATGGTAATATGGCCTACTATTCCAACTTGACCCCCAATCAAACAATGCCTTCCTATTTTTGTAGAACCCGCTATACCCGTCTGAGCTGCAATAGCCGTGTGTTCCCCTATTTCAACATTGTGGGCAATCTGTATTTGGTTATCTAGTTTGACGCCCTTTCTTAAAATGGTGGACCCTAAGGTGGCCCTATCTATGGTAGTTCCGGCCCCCACATCCACGTAGTCCTCCAAGATGACATTCCCGGTTTGTGGAACTTTACTGTATTCTCCCCTTTCATTTGGGGTAAAGCCAAAACCATCGGCCCCAATTATAGCCCCGCTATGCACAACACAGCTATTCCCTATGATGGATTCTGAATAAATCTTTGCGCCTGCGAAAATGGTACAGTCATTTCCAATGGTTACATTATCGCCAATATACACGTTGGGATATACCTTAACATTATCACCGATGCTCACATTTTCGCCCAAATAGGAAAAAGCACCAAAGTAGAAGGCTTCACCGTAGGCTGCGGTTTCGGAAATAAAGGAGGGGTTCTCAATACCAATTTTGTTATTTTTTACCTGATTGTAGTATTCCAGCAACTTTGAAAATGACTTATAGGCATCATCTACCTTTATTAAAGTGGTAGTCAATGGCTGCTCAGGAACAAAATCTTGGTTCACAATGGTAATGGAGGCCTTGGTGGTGTAGATATAGGAGGTGTATTTTGGATTGGCCAAAAACGTTAAACTGCCACTTTCCCCCTCTTCAATTTTAGATAGTTTGTGTACCGTAATTTCAGGATTTCCTTCAATTTCTCCCTCTAAAATTCCGGCAATTTGGGTGGCAGTAAATTTCATTTCGGCAAAAGTAAGAAAATTTGTCAAACGCTTGCCTTAGGGTAGCAGACATAGTATTTTACCACAGTATTGGAAAGCGCTTTTAAACTGAAATGATCCGAGGCTTTAGCAACATCCACCAATTTGCCATTTTTTGTTAGAATATGAATGTTCTGATGGGCATTATTGTACGCCTGGTTGCTTATCTCCCCCTCAAATATATAGTAACCTAACTCGGATTCCTTAATAGGATAGTTGGCCATAACCCATTTTTTTTTCTTTTCCAATTTATCAGGATGTATGGGCTTATTTTTTAGTTTAATTTTTAAAAGTTCCCGGTTCAAGAGTCGTTTGGAAAGGTCCGAAAGGATAAAATCATCCTGATTTTGCCATTCTTTAAGTGCGGCCATAATATCTATATCATCTAAGGCAGCAAATCTTTCCAGGTGGGCGCTACTAAAATTGCCATATTCATTCTTTAGAAATAGCATCAATGCGTTGGATCCTTTCAAATCTTGTCCTTGCCCAATCAAATGTCTCGCCCTTTGGATCAGTTTTATCAAAAGGACTTCAGCCACAAGACTGGTTTTATGGAGGTATACCTGCCAGTACATAAATCGCCTGGCCATTAAAAACTTTTCCACGGGATATAGGCCCTTCTCTTCGACGACCAGCTCATTATCCATAATGTTCAACATGGTAAGAAGGCGTTCTGAGCTGATGTTGCCCTCTGCTACGCCGGTATAGAAACTGTCCCGCTTTAAATAATCCAATCGGTCCATATCCAACTGGCTCGACACCAATTGATTCAAAAACTTTTTAGGGTGCTCCCCCATGAAAATTTGCAGGGCCATTTCCAATTGTCCCTCAAACTCCGTATTTAACTGTTCAATGAATAATAAGGAAATCTGTTCGTGGCTCAGGTCCGGAATCAACGAATGTTCCAGAGCATGTGAAAAGGGTCCATGTCCAATGTCATGAAGTAAAATGGCACAGAGTAGCCCGTTCTCCTCTTCTTTGGAAATTTTCACATTTTTATATTTTAAAATCTGTATGGCCCTTTTCATCAGGTGCATACTTCCCAAGGCGTGGTGAAAACGGGTGTGGTGTGCCCCTGGAAATACTAGGTAGGATAGCCCCATTTGAGAAATTCGACGCAACCGCTGAAAATAGGGATGGGCGATAAGATTAAAAATCAATTCATTGGGTGTGCCAATAAATCCATAAATAGGATCGTTAAATATTTTGAGTTTGTTGGTCTGCGACAAGAGGCCTATTTTGAGAACGCAAAGATAAACACTGTATGAGAAAGATTTCCATCCTTTGGGTCGATGATGAAATTGACCTTTTAAAGCCACATATCCTTTTTTTGGAAAACAAGGGCTACCAGCTCACAACGGCGCAAGGCGGTCAAGAAGCTTTGGATGAAGTGGAACAACGTCGTTTTGATATCGTTTTTTTGGACGAAAATATGCCCGGGCTCTCTGGACTGGAAACCTTATCAGAGATCAAGCAGCGAGATGCTTCCCTACCTGTGGTGATGATTACCAAAAGTGAGGAAGAATATATTATGGAAGAGGCCATTGGCAGTAAGATTGCCGATTATTTGATAAAACCGGTGAATCCCAATCAAATATTGCTCTCCTTAAAAAAGAACCTGGATACCTCCAGATTGGTCTCTGAGCGTACCACGGCCAATTACCAACAAGAGTTCCGAAAGATTGCCATGGACCTTTCCATGGTCAACAGTCATGAGGAATGGGCAGAGCTTTATAAAAAATTGATCTATTGGGAGCTTCAATTGGAACAAATTGAGGACCAAAGCATGTTCGAAATACTCGAATCACAGAAGGTGGAGGCCAATTCCCAGTTCAGCAAGTTCGTGGACAAAAGGTACCGGGCTTGGTTTGAAGAAGACACGGGGCCCGTATTGTCCCATACCCTGTTTAAAAAAATGGTCCTGCCTGAGTTAAAGGATTCGAAAACGCTCTTGGTGGTCATTGATAATCTGCGGTACGACCAATGGTTGGCCTTTGAGGATGTGATTTCCAATTTTTATCGCAAAAAATCAGAAGAGGCCTATTTTAGTATCCTTCCTACGGCCACCCAGTATGCGCGAAATGCGATTTTTTCCGGATTAACCCCCTTGGATATGGAAAAGCGGCACCGCGATTGGTGGAAGAATGATACCGATGAAGGGGGCAAAAACCTTTTTGAAGCCGAATTTTTAGGAGCACAATTAAAGCGCCTTGGACAAAATCTGAATTGGGAATACCATAAAATAAGCAGCTTAAAACAAGGAAAACAGCTGGTACAGAATTTCAATTCCCAAAAGGATAATGATTTGACGGCCATTGTCTACAACTTTGTAGATATGCTTTCCCACTCCAAAACGGAGATGGAGGTGATAAGAGAGCTGGCCAGTAATGATAAGGCCTACCGCTCCTTGACCCTGAGTTGGTTTAAAAACTCTCCCCTCTTGGAAATCATCCAAAAGGCACAGGCCCTCGGGATGAAGTTGATCATTACCACGGACCATGGCACCATTAATGTAAAGCAACCATCCAAAGTTATTGGGGATCGGGATACCAGTTTAAATCTAAGATATAAGACGGGCCGTAGTCTTTCCTACAGTGATAAGGAGGTATTGGCCGCTACGGAACCGAGCAAGGTGCACTTACCCAGCATTACGATGAGCAGCTCCTACATCTTTGCCAAAAACGATTTGTTTTTTGCCTACCCCAATAATTACAACCACTATGTAAGCTATTATCGAAATACCTATCAGCACGGTGGCATTTCACTGGAAGAAATGATCATACCGTTTGTGGTGTTGGAGGCGAAGTAGTTTATCTTGGGATAATGGATTATCATCGTGATTTGGTAGCTGTAACACCTAAAAAGGTTCCAGCTAATACAACCGTCCTAAAATTCACTTCAAATTTGAGAAGTCTTTCCTTGTCTTTGGAAATATTTAAATAGACAAACGATTAAGACCATTTGGATTATTATAGAAAAAATTGAGCCTTCAAAACCGAAGTCTCCTCCATTGATAAAGTTCTTTTCAATTTTTTGAAATTCAATCATAGAATAAGAATCCTGACCGCTAACATTATAGCCAAATAGAGATTGAAAAAAATTCCAGCTAAAGTGCAGGGAAATGGGAAACCATAGATTTTTGTTGAAAATGTAGGGTATTCCTAAAAGTATTCCTGCCAAAAAAAGATTTACAAGTCCAATTAGATTGATATTGGGGTTAAAACCATGCATTATCGCAAAGAAGAGCGCAGAAATAAGTAATCCTATGTATGGACGAAATGACAACATTAAATTCCTAAGAACATAACCTCGAAACAAAGTCTCTTCCGTAAAAGCAATAATCGCAAACAAAATTATCGAAAGGAGAATTTTTGAACTTGAAAAGTTTACTGTATTAATTTTTACCTGACCAAGTCCCAAGGTGATTAAAAACCCAAACGCCAGAGCAAAAAATCCCGTAAAAAGTCCAATTAATACTGAACAATAAATCTTTTGATTTCGAAATCCCAAATCAGTCAATGGTCTTCTATCTACAAATCGAATAAAAATATATATCACGGAGAAAGAAGCAATCGCACCAAAAAAAGCGAAAACGGTGGATTGCGATAGAGAAAGTGAGGTTGTCAAACTCTTCTCGATTCCCAAGAAAAAAGAAGCAATGTACTGGAATAACCCAACGATAAAAAAGTATGGAAAAATGAATAAAATGAGATGTTCCCAGCCTTTACTGCTTAATTTATCTTCCATATAATTACAAACATAATTGAATCATTTCAACAAAAAAGGGCGCCCAGGCACCCTTTTTACTTATTTTTCAGAAGTCGACAGCTCTAAAAAATTCCATTTTTCAACCCATCGTTGAATCCATTCACGAAATCGTCCCTTTCCGAAACAACAATTCTATAAAGGTCATAAAGCCAACCCCCTCCATTTAAAACTTGTAGTTCGCCCAGCGTCAATTCATTTAAATTATTATCCATTATATTTTTTTTTAATTAATCA
>JBCBZA010000026.1:0-32806 GCA_039815575.1 Bacteroidota bacterium
ATACTTTACTAAAAGGTCATGATTTTCTTGAACTTCCACCAGGCCCGGAAAGATTACAGTTCCTAGCATAGAGCCTAAAGAACCGGAAGCGGTACTTGCCATCTGCGTTCCCCGACTATAATGTCCTAAATCTTTGGGACTCATATATTTTGCAATAAAAAGAGTCGAAACCTGATGGACCAGTTGATCCAATAATTCGGAAATTAAAAGATTGGAACCATACTTGAACATTTTTCTGAGTGAAACAATTGAAAAATGAAGATTAGGCAACCAATGACTATATATCCATGTTAAAATGGTACCTATTATAGCATCTACGATCTGCAGTGCCGCCAGTGCCCATACCCCATAGCCGTCATACGCCATCCAGATGGCAATTGCACCTGCAATTATTCTACTGGTTAAATTTATTTTACTAAGGGTCTTAAAATCCAGGTCTATGGAAAGAAGCACTTCATGCACGGCTGCAAATGAATTTATTACCAGAATCAAGGCAAGAACCCTAAGTAATTCTTTTAATTCTGTTATCTCATAAAAGTCGGCTATAAATGGAGCTACAAAAAACAGTATGGTGTACGATACTATTGCAATGGCTATATTGAACAAGAAGACGGTAGATTTGTCATCTTCGTTTCTATCTATTTTTTGAACCAGGGCATCGTCAAATCCACTATCGATAAAAACACTAAAGAACGATAAAAAAACGACTAATATCCCAACTATTCCGTATTCCTCAGGAGTAAGAATTCGAGCTAAAATAATGCCGATTATAAAGGATATTATATCTTCAGAAATATGTTCTACTCCGGTCCATACTAGGCCTTTGAACATTCTTTTTCCTAAACTCATATAACCGGAATTAGAAGTTTAGTTTATAATAGCATCATAAATAACTCGTTGAATTCTGGTACGCAATCCTGACTTTACCAGCAAATTATTGCGCATTGTTGGGTAGGTTCGGTTAGAAAGGAATACGTACACCAATTCTTCTTCTGGATCTGCCCAGGTATAGGTACCAGTAAACCCGCTATGCCCAAAACTTTCACGGGATACACATCCGCATGTTGGGCCTTTTTCTTCTAATTGTGGCTTATCAAAACCCACCCCCCTTCTTACATTTTTATCGCAAAAATAACAGGTGTTGAATTTTTTAACCGTCCTGGCATCCAAATAACGCTCTCCCCCATAATAGCCTCCTTGTAAGTACATTTGCATGATTTTGGCAACATCATTCGCATTCCCGAAAAGACCTGCATGTCCTCCCACCCCACCTTGCATGGCGGCTCCCATATCGTGGACATATCCTTGTATGGTCTGGTACCTATAGTAATTGTCCTCTTCGCTGGGAACAATCTCCTTCTTGTCAAATTTTTTGGTCGGGTTGTAGAGTAATCGGGTGGTTCCCATGGGTTTTAAAAGAAAATTGTGCAATAGCGTATCTAAAGATTTTCCATAGGAGTCCTCTATGTATTTCTTTAGAACATAATAAGAAACATCGCTATAGCGATACCTATTCGATTTTAACTCTTGCCTCCCTATCCGGTTATAAATGGAATCTTGGTAAAAATTGGCCAAATACATTCCGTCAATCACCTTTATGGAATAATCCTGGGTAGGAAAGCGTTTGTAAAAGAGTTCTGAAGGTTTTCTATTTTCATCCAAAGTGCTCAGATAAAAGGCAATCCATGCCGGAAGTCGACCATAATGGGACAAGGCCTTTAAAACAGTGACATTCTTTAATTCGGACTCTTGATATTCGGGGACCAAGTCTTGAAATGTATCGTTTAATTCCAATCTTCCTTCCTCCTCCATTTTCATTACCAAAGGAAGTGTTCCCAATATCTTGGTGACCGAAGCCAAATCGTAAATATGATTTTCAGTTATACTATCAGAAGTATCATAAGTAGGCCTACCAAAGCTTTTGTTATAAACTATTTTCCCTTTTTTGGCTACTAAAATCTGTGCTCCCGGAAACATTAAGGAATCCAATCCTTGTTGCACTAAGCTATCCACATAAGCCAATTTCTTGGCATTAAGTCCTACCCTTTCAGGGATGCTATATCCCAATCTTGAAATGGACTTGGTCTGAATACCTGTATTTACCGGAAAAATAGAATTGGCTGTCACAGGTAACTTGCCCTGTGTGCCTATGGCCCCAAAGAGTACTTCTGCCGTTTTTTCTTGGGCGATCTGGCTATTTTGATAGGAAATCACTACGCCATCCAAAGTATCAAAATTAATAACATCCAAAAGGGCATAGGGCTTTGTAAATACGGCCAAGAGCGTGTTATGGGTTCGCATTCGTGATATTTCTTGCAACCAGAAAAGTTCATTCTCGCTAAATCGATGTCCTTTCCATGGACTGGCATTGCTTTTGTGCAAACCAATAATCACTAGATTAAATTCCTTTAGTTTATCGCGATATCCCGCCATATCCTTGGCCTTGATTTCAGTGACTTCACCAAACTTGGTCAAGGCCTTTGAAAAAGGAGTGGCATCCGCCTCTCCGAATTTTACATAGGCAATTTTCTTATTGTCCAGCTTTCTAATAGGAATCAATGAAAAACGGTTTTTGACCACTGTAATCGCATTCTCAATGGCCTTTTCATAAAGAAGATCATCCTCCACCGAATTCAAGTCAGTCACTAGGCCTTCAATTTTTATGGGTTGGTATTGGTGCAACCCAACTTTGTATTTAGCCTGAAGGATTTTTTTTACAGATTGTTCCAGCCTACTTTCACTTATCTTTCCAGTTTTAATGGCATCAATTATTCGTTGTTTTGCCCCAATAACATCTTTTGGCATTAAAAGCATATCGTTTCCTGCAAGAAATGCGGAAAGTGCTACCTCCCCTTCAGGTGCAAACTCGGCAACTGCTTTCATATTAAGGGCATCGGTAAATACCAAACCTTTAAAGCCCATTTCTTTCTTCAACAGCTTGGTGATGATATTTTCCGACAAGGAGGAAGGGTGTCCAGGTTTTTGTTCAAGACTAGGGATATTTAAGTGGGCAACCATAACACTTGAAATACCTTCATCAATCAACTTAATGAAGGGCCTTAGTTCAACACTATCCAAACGTTCTTTCGTAAAATCTAGATAAGGTAAGGAATGATGGGAATCTGTTGCCGTATCGCCATGTCCTGGGAAGTGTTTTCCCGATGATAAAATCCCTGCCCTATGCATTCCCTTTGCAAATGCTATTCCTTTTCTACCAACATTTTCAACATCCTCACCAAAAGAACGATTGCCAATAATTGGATTTTTGGGATTAATGTTTACATCGATGTCTGGCGCAAAATTGATATGTACTCCCAGTCTTTTGGAATGCAAGCCCACACGATGACCCACCTCTTCAACGATGGAATCATTCTGAATGGCTCCCAAAGTCATATTCCACGGAAAGGCGTAGGTGGAATCCAATCGCATGGCCAGACCCCATTCGGCATCCATTCCAATTAACAAAGGTATCTTTGAGACAGCCTGAAACTGATTGCTTAGTCTGGCCTGCCGCACCGGGCCTCCTTTTGAAAAGATAATCCCACCCAAATGTTGCTCTTGTACCAATGTTTGTATTGCGGAAGTCGCATCCTTATTTTGGTTGGAAGCAACGCTCACCATGAACAGTTGACCTACACGTTCCTCCAAACCCATAGATGTATACATTTGATTTACCCAATGGGATTGGGCAACGCTATCCTTGGCTACTAATGGGTTTTTCTGACCAAAGCAAAGAAATGCTGCAAAACTCAGTAGGGTTAAGCAATAGTATTTTTTAATCATAAATTGTTGGGTTCAATTTACGTACCAAAAATATGCATTTCATCGAGAAATGCCCTAAAAATGTGGTGTATGGGCAATTTTATGAGATGAACTCACATAAAACGTGCATGCCAACTTTCAGATGCGGGTACTTCCCAATGCTCTATATACTCTTGTTTAGTAGCCACTAAATTGTTAAAAACAATGGTGTTTTTCGAAACCGCACGCTCTTTGGCCATTTTTTTAAAGTCCTTCAAGGGCTTGTAGGCCACATACTGGCCCTGTTTGTAAGAAACATTCATTTTATCCAAAAGATCTACCTGAAACTTTTGTTCTAAACTTTGGACGAAATGTACGGAAGCGTCGATGGAACAGCCTGAAGCGCCATTCATGGATTGGTCAAGCCCAAAAACCAAAAAACGGTTGTAGCGAATTTCATAGCCCGCTTTTAAATCCGCTCCATGTGCCGTCCACTGCGTCAGAAATTCTTTTATAAGCCCATGTAAATCCATTAATTCAGTCTCCGAAAAAGATCGGTTGCATTGATAGATCCAAATTCTGGAGGTATCTGGGAGGGTATTGAACTCAACTAACATCTTCTAGGGAATTAGCGATTAGTTCGGCTACATCCAAAACAACAACACTTTCTTCTTTTTCGTGTGCTTTGATACCGTCTGTCATCATAGTATTGCAATAAGGACAAGCCGTTGCTATGATATTTGGACTAGTTTCCAGAGCATCTTTGGTACGCATTACATTAATGTCCATATTCCCTTTTTCAGGTTCTTTGAACATTTGTGCACCACCTGCCCCACAGCATAGAGCACTTTTTTTATGACGCTTCATCTCCACCAAATTGGCATTGGTCTTCATCAATACGTCCCTTGGAGCTTCGTAAACCGAATTGGCCCTGCCTAAATAACAGGGGTCATGGAACGTAATTCGTTTGTCCTTGTAGGTTTTTCCCTCAATAGATAAGCGACCACTATCAATTAGCTCTTTGATATACTGGGTATGGTGAAGGACTTCATAATTTCCTCCCAAGCCTGGATATTCGTTTTTTAAAGTGTTGAATGAATGGGGGTCGCAAGTAACGATAC
This sequence comes from Bacteroidota bacterium, assembly GCA_039815575.1. Classification (GTDB taxonomy): domain Bacteria; phylum Bacteroidota; class Bacteroidia; order Flavobacteriales; family Flavobacteriaceae; genus Croceivirga. Next base: position 4,863 of record JBCBZA010000026.1, read on the forward strand.
GTTTTATTTCATAACCATTCAATACTTCGATATTCATCATGGCCTGCATTTGAAACAAAAACTCGTTACCTGATCGTTTGGCAACATCTCCTGTGCTGCTTTCCTCAGGACCCAAAACTGCAAAATCAACATTGGCCTTATTAAGAATTTTAACAAAGGCCCTGGAAATCCTTTTGGCCCGATCATCATAACTTCCAGCAGAACCTACCCAAAAAAGAATTTCAGGTTGTTTGCCTTCTGCCATGAACCCTTCCATGGTTTTTACGACTAATCCCATACTCATCTAGTCCATTTATTCATTTACCCAGTTCAATCGATCCATTTGATTATAAGGCCACGGAGCTCCATTATTTTCAATATTGGACATCATATTATTTAATTCCATGGGGGCCGCAGATTGTTCCATAACCAAAAAGCGGCGCATTTCCATAATAATGGAAAGAGGGTCAATGCTCACGGGGCAAGCTTGTACGCAAGCATTGCACGTAGTACATGCCCATAGTTCCTCACGGCTAATATAGTCGTCCAATAATTGTCTCCCATCAGCGATAAATGCCCCACCATTTTTATCCATGTTTTTACCTACCTCTTCCAGTCTATCCCTCGTATCCATCATGATTTTTCTAGGTGACAATTTTTTACCGGTTTGATTGGCAGGACACTCAGAGGTACATCTACCGCATTCCGTGCAAGTATAGGCATTCATTAATTGCACCCAGTTCAAATCCATAACGTCCGAAGCCCCAAACTTCTCTGGTTCTTCCATATCATCTTCAGTAGGTGCTGCAAAAGGATCTGCTGAGGAATCCATCATCAATTTGACCTCTTTGGTTACAGCTTCCAAATTATTAAATTGTCCTTGGGGATTCAATTTGCCATAAAACGTATTTGGAAAAGCCAGTAAAATGTGAAGGTGTTTTGAGAAATACAAATAGTTCAGAAAAAAGAGAATTCCCAAAATATGTAACCACCATGCGGCCCGCTCCACAATAATAAGCGTGGTGGCCGAAAAGCCTTCGAATAAAAAGGCAATAAATTGGCTAATGGGGAAAGCACCTGCTTCAACATAATGCTCCTCTCCTAGTTTCTGCAGTTGATAATCCGCTGCGTTCATGGTAAGAAATAAACACATCAATACCACTTCAATATAGAGTATAAGATTGCCGTCGTTTTTGGGCCAACCTTCCATTTCAGGCTTAATAAACCGCTTTATTTTTATGATATTCCTTCTCATCCAAAAAATCCCAACGGATACCAATACCAAAAATGCAAGGATTTCAAAAGATCCGATTAGGAAATCATAAAAACCGCCCAAAAATGAAAAAATACGATGGGTGCCGAATAGGCCATCGATAATGATTTCGAGAACCTCTATATTGATAATAATAAATCCTAAATAAACAATAACATGTAAGATTCCTGCTATTGGGCGCACAACCATCTTGGTTTGCCCCAAAGCGATTAGGGCCATGTTCTTCCATCGCAGTTTTTTATTCCCAACAATATGGGCATCCCTTCCCAAATTGATATTTCGGATTAGTTTTTTCACATTTTTAGTGAAATAACCAATACCTAATGCAAGGAAAACTGCAAATAGAATATTTGGTAGATATGCGATCATCGAAAATAATTAACTGCAAAATTACAAAATTTATTATGCATGCATAATAAATTTAATGGCTATTTCGATTACCATTACTTATTGGCGGGGTCATTTTCTGGCAGCTCGTACTCTTTTTGTTTTTTTCCAAAGACGGACACATTAACATAGCGTTTGGGATTTAAACGAAAATCTTGAAGTAACAGATCTAATTCCCTGGACACCTCTGCCAAATTGTTGTAGAGTTCTTCATTATTTGCCATTTTTCCGAGCGTGCCCTCTCCCCTTTCAATTTTACCCAAGACCATATTCAGGCTGGTAACGGTGGTTTGTAAATCGGTCAGGGTCTTTCCAAGTCCGGCATTGGCCAAAGAATCTGAAATCTTTGAAAAATTACTGGTAATGGTATTGACATTTTTTAATGTGCTATCCAATTGTTCCCCATTTGCTTCCAACAACGTATTTAATTTTGAAGCACTTCCTTGAAAAGTACGCACCAATTGGTTAAGGCCAGCAATACTTTGTTGTAGTTCCCTTTTGGTTCTAGTATCCAGAATGGAATTAATATTTGTCAATAGCGTATCGGCATCAGACACTGTACTTTCCAAACTCATTTGAAGGGGGGTTAGATTTTGCTGAACCAATTCCGTAAGGCCCGGTTTTGTGGTGGTTTGTAGCGTGTCTCCCGATTTTGCATTTGGCGCTCCATCGAAAGCAGGAATCAGTTGTAATCCTTTTCCACCAATGATACCTGTATCATAAAGTTCCACCTTGCTATTCTTTGAAAACTCGAAATTATTATTCACCATAAAGGTCACGATCAGTTTTCCAGAACTATCCTTAAACCGAATACTACTGACATTGCCTACTACCAAACCGTTAAGGGAAACCTGAGTGCCTGTCTGCAATCCCCTAACGTGATCGTAAACGGCATAAAAAGTACGGGAGTTATCAAAAAGCGGAGAAGACTTTAGGTAACTGAAGCCCATTATTACTGCAAGAATCCCCAACAACACTAAAATTCCCGTCTTTACTTCCCTAGATAGTTTCAAAAGTTAATATTTTCAGTTAGTAACAAAATTAGGAATTATTTTCCGAGCCTTATTGTGTGGAAGATGAATTTAGGGCTTCTTGCAAATCAATCCTTTTTCCATTTCTGTAGGCAACGATATAGGAAGTGGTGTACCCTTTCGTATTCGCTTCCGACTTCAATTGCCTTGCCACTTTGTAGCTGTCGGTCTCACCAAATAAATAGCGGTACATATTCTTGTAAGGTTCTGAAGAAAGTCCCCTTAAACCTTTAAAATTCTCCGACTGCAAGGGGATGACCTTTGAACTCGCCAAAAGTTGCACTTTGAAAATAATGTTAGCTGGACTTTCTGTAGATTTTTCACTCGCAACTTCCTTTTGGGGTGGCTCCTTTTGGGCAACTTTCTTTGTTTCTGTTTTAGGTGTTGTCTTTGGTTCTACCTTAGTTTGCTCCACTATTTCTTTTTCGGCTTTTTCCAAAGGGTTATCTTCAATGGTCTCAACTCCAATTAAATTGGCATCAACACCACTTTTGTAGTCCAAAATGGCATTGGCAATGGCGCTTGCCATCTCATTCTGTCCTTTTTCTGAATTTAGATATGCCCCTTCTTCCTTGTTGGTTAAAAAACCTGCTTCAACTAAAACGCTTGGCATAAACGTTTGGTGCAATACAATAAACCCTGCCTGTTTTACTTTTCGATCCTTTCTTTTAAGCTTTTTGGTAAAACTGTCCTGTAAAAGTTTAGCCAGAGAAATACTTTGATCCAAAAATTCTTCCTGCATTATGGTCAAACCTATGGCAGACTCTGGAGAATTGATATCATATTCGGAATATTGCTGTTCATAGTTATCTTCCAAATAGATTACGGAATTCTCTTTCTTGGCTACCTCAAAATTTTGTTTATTGGTATGTAATCCCATAACAAAAGTACCTGCCCCATAGGCATTGGTATTGTGGGAGTCACAATGAACGGATACGAATAAGTCCGCATTAGCTTTGTTTGCAACTTCTCCCCTAACATATAAATTTACAAACGTATCATCCTCCCGGGTGTAGATTACTTTAACATCGCTTTGTTTTTCCAATATTTTACCTGCTTTTAAGACTATGGCCAGTGCAATATTTTTTTCCAAATACCCATTTCCGAGATTTCCGGGATCATGGCCTCCATGGCCTGCATCCAATACCACTATAAACTTATCCTTAATCTCTGGTTCGGTATCATTTTTGATAAAAGAAAGAAGAAGAAAAAAAATAAATCCGGAAATTATGGCAAAAACTAACCGATTTCGATTCATAGGAACTGTTCATTTCTGGTCTTCCCAATGGGTTAAATTTATGGTAACACCACACAGGGGGAAGAAAAAATATATGTAAGTTTGACCACCAAAAACTAAGCCAAACCTCTACAAAAATAGGATTTATCGCTTTGCAAACAAACAAACTTCATTTCCTCATTCCATTGTTTTTGGTGTTTGCGGGTCAATTAGGTTTAGCGCAGGAAGATCAGATTGTGCCCTTGCCCATAAAGCGAATTAAAGATACCATTAGTGCCCCTTTGCCCCCACCCACGATATCGCGCGATTCCATATTGGTAGATTCAATAGCCACGGATTCCGCTAGCACAAAAAAAAATTTATTGCTGGGAAAAATAGAATATAAGGCTAAAGATTACGTAAAGCTGAGCCAAAAGGACCAAAAAATCTATTTGTACGATGAGGCCGAAATCTATTATCAGGATACGGAGTTAAAAGCAGGTATCATTGTAATGGATTACGTAAAAAATGAGGTCTATGCAGGGAGAATAAAGGATTCAACAGGTACTTACAGTCAGTTGCCCTATTTTAAGCAAGGAGATCAAATTGTAATTCCGGATTCCATACGATTCAACTTCGATACACAGAAAGCCTTGATCTGGAATTCCAGAACCGAACAAAACGCGGGAGCGGGGTCCTTTGGTTCAGATGCCATGAAAGTGTTGGCGGAAGTTACCAAAAAGGAAAACGACTCGGTGTATTTTATGAAGGATGGGAAATTGACCACTTCAAAAGATACCTTAGATCCAGATTATTATATACGGATACGGAAAGCGAAGTTTGTGCCCGGAAAAAAAATTATTGCGGGTTACAGCAATATGTATTTGGTAGATGTCCCCACACCAATCGCACTGCCCTTTGCTTATTTTCCCCTAACCACCGGTAGGGCACCGGGTCTTATATTTCCCACTTTTACACAGGATCCCAGGCGAGGTTTTGCTATTCAGAATGGCGGATATTATTTACCTATTAGTGAATATGTAGATCTCAGCGTAATGGGCGATTTTTTTACCAATGGTAGCTATGGTTTTAGAACGCAGTCCATTTACGCAAAAAGATATCGATTTAGGGGCAATGTGAATTTTAGGTTTGAAAATCAAATATTTAGCCAAAAAGGGTTCGATGATTTTAGTAGAACCACAGTCTACAATATTCAGATATCCCATTCGCAAGACCCCAAAGCTAATCCAAATTCAAGGTTTTCCGCAAGTGTTAACTTAGGTAGTAGTCAGTTTTTCACCAACTCCTTTAATCAGGTCAATGTGCAGAATACCCAAAACAATAACCTTTCATCATCGATTACGTATTCTAAGACATTTCCAGAATACCCATCTGTAAACATCAATTTGACAGCTTCCCATAACCAAAATACAAGTTCCAACCGAGATCCGGATGTTGACAATATTTCCCTGACCCTACCTACCCTCCAAGCCAGTATGGAGCGCATTTTTCCTTTTGCCAAAAGGGACGGTATCAAAAAAGGATTGATCAAGAACTTCAATTTTCAGTACAATATGCGGGCTGAAAATAGAATTACCACCAATGACGAGGATTTTCTTAGTTCACGGATGTTTGAAAATTCCAGAGCGGGAGCGAGACATACCCTGCCCTTCAATACAAATTTCAAGGTAGCCAAATACTTCAGTATTTCAGTCGGGGGAAACTATGAGGACGTTTGGACCCTTGAGACTTTTGAAAGGGGTTTAGATCCTGATGATCCAGAAAGCAACCGAGAAGTAGTTTTGGATACTATCAGCGGTTTTGACCGATTTAACCGTTACGGTTTAAATGCCAGCATCGGTACCACCCTTTATGGCACTTTTAATTTTGGGGAGGATAAAAAAATACAAGCTATTCGTCATGTAATGCGGCCACAAATTGGCTGGGCCTTTGTTCCATCATTTGAGCAATTCTATGACACCTACCTTGATAATGATGGAGAGGAAGTATTGTTCAGTAGGTTTGAGGGCACGCTGAACGGAGCTCCAAGTCTAAATAAATCAAACTCCCTTACCTTTTCTTTGCAGAACACCATTGAAGCCAAAGTTAGGGATAAGGATTCTACAGCAACAGAACCAAAAAAAATACCTATCCTTAGCAACCTTAATTTTTCAACAGCTTACAATTTTGAGGCCGACTCACTAAAGCTGGCTCCCATTGGGTTCAATGGCGGAACCACGCTATTTGACAATAAGATGACGGTTAACTTCACTGGAAGTTTGGACGCCTTTGCCATAGATAACAATGGAAGAAGGATCAACACCTTAAACATAAAAAACGGGGGAAGTCTGTTCCGTTTAACACGAGCATCCATGAACCTAAGGTACTCCCTGAATAGTGAAGCCCTTAAAAGAAATGGGGCCTCAGATGATGAAGCACGGGAGGCAAGTGATCAATATCGGGCGCAAAGTGGTGGACGTACGGACAATCTTTTTGGGGCTGGTTTTGATGAGAGGGCGGGTTATGAAGGAAAAGATGATGCTGATATCGAGAATCCCATTTACGGTACCACCATTCCCTGGAACCTAAACGTACAGTTTGCGTTGGGTTATCTTAATTCCAATCGTCAAAATGAAATTAACAATGCGTCCCTTATGTTTGGAGGTGATGTGCAGCTGTCCCCTCGGTGGGAGGTTGGTGTCTCTTCAGGATATGACTTTGTACAAAAAGGTTTTGCACAAACCCAATTGAGGTTCCGTAGGAACTTAAAAAGTTTTGACCTGCGATTTAATTGGGTACCCTTTGGTAGAAACGAACGGTGGGATTTCTTTATAGGTATCAGCAGTTCCATTCTAAGTGACTTAAAATGGGAACAGCGAAGTCAGGCAACAATTAGACGGTAAGTCCCATCAACTTTATAAAAAAATTCGTATGAAAAAAGTCGTTAATACCAGCAACGCCCCGGCACCAATAGGGCCTTACAATCAAGCCATTTTGGTTAAGGACACCCTGTACATTTCAGGTCAAATCCCAATAGATCCTGCCACAGGAAAATTAGTGGAAGGTAATATAAAAGGGCAAGCAGAACAGTGTATGCTCAACTTGAAAGCGATTCTTGAAGAAGCGAACATGACGTTTGAAAATGTGGTAAAGACCTCCATCTTTTTAAAAGACATGCAGCTGTTCTCAAAAGTGAATGAGGTATACGGAACGTATTTTAATGGGGATACGGCCCCTGCCAGGGAAACGGTTGAAGTAGCCAACTTGCCCCTTTTTGTAAACGTAGAGATTTCAATGATTGCCGTTAAATGGTAGCTTTGTGAAATTCTACGAGCCCATCAATGGGGCGTTGTCTTATTACACCTAAAATAAGGTCGTTCCGTTCGATAACGCAGGTAAGTTCTTCCCTTAAAAAATGGGCAATACTCCCTACAAAATGAATAGGGACCTTAGTAGCCAGTTCAAATTGCATAATGTAATTGTTCACAAACTGTTGAAAGCCCTTATCTATCACCCCCTTGCAATAAGGATGGTCTTTGTTCTCGATCATAAATCGGGCAAAAGTAGCTAGATAAGTGTTTGGGTTGGGTTGTTTGTATAGATATTCCTTAATACTGTCAGCTCCAAGCTCGTATTCCTTTGCGAATTTAATGCCCAGGTCCTGAGGCATTTTATGGAAATAGTAATCACGTAAGAGTTTTCTACCAAAGAAATTTCCACTACCATCATCCATTAAGATATAACCCAGCGAGGTAACTTTTTGAAAAAGTTGATTTCCGTCATAATAGCTGCAGTTACTTCCTGTTCCCAAAATACATACAATACCCTGGTTGCCTATCGTTGTAGTCGAATAGATGGCTGCGTAGGTATCTTCCCGTACTTCTACCTTGGCGTTAGGGAAAAAGTCCTCAAAAATTTCACCCAAGAATTTTTTCATTCGGTCGGTACCACAACCTGCACCATAAAAATAGAGGTTGGTCAGGGCTTCCCTACTTTTTGAAATATCAAAATTGTTGGCTAATCTATCTTCAATAACTTCCCTTGTCAGAACTTCAGGGCTAAGGCCCAAGGTCTGCGTATTGAACAATTGCTCTCCGTTGTGGTCAAGGGCAATCCAATCCGCCTTCGTGGCGCCACTATCGACAATTAAAATCATCTATTTAACAAATAATATTCCTGAAAATAGGGCTTTTACACCAAACTTTCAGGAATATTGAATTTCAATTTATTAAAGAGCAGCTACATGCTCGGCAAGATCCACCAATTTATTCGAGTATCCGGCTTCGTTATCGTACCAGGAAATTACCTTGAAGAAGTTGGAGTTCAATTCTATTCCAGCACCAGCATCAAAAATGCTTGTTCTAGCGTCGGAAACAAAATCTTGGGAAACCACAGCTTCTTCAGTATATCCTAAAATTCCTTTCAACGAATTTTCAGAAGCTTCCTTAAAAACCTTTTTGACTTCGTCATAAGAAGTATCTTTCTCCAACCGTACGGTCAAATCCACAACGGATACATCTGCTGTAGGTACGCGGAACGCCATACCGGTCAGCTTTCCTTGCAAGGAGGGAATTACTTTGGTCACCGCTTTGGCGGCACCAGTTGAAGCTGGAATAATATTTAACATAGCACTCCGCCCACCTCTATAGTCCTTTTTTGAAGGGCCATCAACGGTCATTTGGGTTGCTGTTGTGGCATGCACCGTAGTCATCAATCCCTCAACAATTCCGAAATTATCGTCCAACACTTTGGCCAATGGGGCCAAGCAATTTGTTGTACATGAGGCATTGGAGACAATGGTGTCCGATGCTTTGACATCAGTATGGTTTACTCCCATAACAAACATGGGGGCATCTTTGGATGGTGCCGAGATGACCACTTTTTTAGCACCCCCATCTATATGGGATTGTGCCATATCCAAGGTGGTAAAGATTCCAGTGCACTCTGCTACAATGTCAGCCCCAACTTCATCCCACTTTAAATTTTTTGGGTCGCGTTCTGCCGTAATCCGAACCGTTTTTCCATTTACAACCAGGTGCCCATCTTTTACCTCAACGGTTCCATCAAATCTTCCATGAACGGAATCGTACTCCAATAAATATGCCAGATGCTCTACATCCAATAAATCGTTGATGGCCACAACTTCTACATTGTCCCTTTTCACCGATGCCCTAAATACCAATCTACCGATTCTACCAAATCCGTTGATTCCAATTTTTACATTTGCCATGTGTTCTAATTTTAGTTGTTTATGTGGTCATGATGTCAGAAACTCGAATAAGTTCTTCATCAACCTCTGTATGTGCTTTAATCGCTTCACTTATTGGTGTTAAAATCAACTTGTTATCACGGATTCCTACCATATAATTTGTTTTTCCTTCCAGGATGGCCTCAACGGCCCTGACTCCCATTCTACTAGCTAAAACCCTATCAAAACATGTTGGATTTCCACCACGTTGCATATGCCCTAATACCGAAACCCTCACATCATAGATGGGTAAATGTTCTTCTACATATTCTTTAAGTTCAAAAACATTCTTACCTGTTTTATCCCCTTCCGCCACAATTACAATACTGGAGGATTTTCCTGACTTTTTGCTTCTTTTAAGGGAATCCAGTAAACGGTCAAGACCAAGGTTCTGCTCAGGAATAAGTATTTCCTCCGCTCCAGCACCAACACCAGCGTTCAGCGCAATATGTCCAACATCCCTTCCCATTACTTCAATAAAGAACAATCGGTTATGTGAGCTCGCCGTATCCCTAATTTTATCAATGACCTCAACAACGGTATTGATGGCGGTATCAAAACCAATGGTATACGAAGTTCCTAAGATATCGTTGTCAATGGTCCCTGGAATTCCCATAACGGGAAAGTTAAACTCCTCATTCAGTTTGAGGGCTCCTGCGAAGCTACCATTGCCCCCAATAACCACTAATGCGTCTACACTATGCTTCTTTAGTTGCTTAAATCCTTTCTTCCTTCCTTCTGGGGTCCGGAATTCCAAACAACGTGCAGATTTTAAAATGGTGCCGCCTTTATTGATGATATTATTAACGCTACGCGCGTTCATTTCTTTAAAATCACCATCAATCATTCCCTGATAGCCTCTGTAAATAGCCACACACTGCAACTTCATATAGGCACAGGACCTTACCACAGATCGTATGGCGGCATTCATCCCAGGGGAATCACCACCTGACGTTAAAACTGCTATTTTATTGATCTTATCCGGCATTTTAGCAATTGAACGGCAAAACTAGCAAACTTCCACTAATAAAAAAATGAGCATTGTCCTACTTTAGGGTAGCTTTTATTTTTCAAACGTTTTCGTGAAAAAATTGAATAAAAAAAAGACAAAATCCTATTTCTTGTTTTGCGTTGTTGTGGCTTTAGATCGGAAAATGATTAAACTATCCTTTCCCATTACGGAACCGGGTTGGGATTCTGGAATTTTCTCTTCTTCCCTTTTCTTTCTAGGTTTAAAGATTTGAGCCATGAGCTCTTTAAAGTTATTAAAATCCACTTGGTACGAAAGTCCCACTCCCTGGGTATATCCTTGTCTCTCTGCCAAGAATTGCTCTATGACATTCTCCCTGTTGAATATTTTCGCACTCAATGTCCCTTCTTCATTTAATAGTACCTGGACTTCCACATCACCGGCAACGACGGTTTCCGAGACCCCACCGACCGGTACACCAACCCGACCATTGACCAATACCCTATCGGAAATTTGAGTAGATACGGTTACTCCTATTCGATCCTCGGTGTCAATACCTGCATTGACATCATCAAACCCTTGTTCATATGAAAGTCCAAAATTCAGTTTATCATTATCTCCTGCCAGTACCGAGTTTAAAAGCCCCGAAGCGGTCTGAATTAGGTTTCCAGTGACTGCCTGTTGGTTAATTCCAGTCTGATCGTTCCAAAAGGTGCCTTGGGCAAGCAGAAAGAATGCATTATTACTTTCGGTGGTGGGATCTTGCAATTGGTATTCCAACTCTGATCTAACCACAGAGTTAACGCCAGGAAATTCAATATTAAAATCGATGGTGGGACTTTCCAGTTCTCCAGCCAATAGCACTACAACATCTGTTGGTATTCTTCTAGTATTACCGGGATTATCCAACAGGGGAGCAGGGTTTGCGCTGAGCGAATAAATAGCTTCCATATTGAGTTGCGCAGCAAGTGGATCACGTTCCCAGAGTATGGTTCCTCCAGGTCTTACGGTAAAGGTCTTATCAATGAGTCCCGCCCTACGGAACCGGTATTCTCCTGTGACCACAACAAATTCACCGTACATATTAAATTTACCATTGGTGTTGATTTCCATTAACAATAGGCCCTCGCCCGTGCCCTTTAAAGAACTTTTGTTCTCTTGATCGACTACAATCTCAACTTCGGCATCGGGAGTAACGGCCAAGTCAAAAGTCATTTCCAGCCCTTCGTAGTCTTCCAAGATCCGTTCCGAAGCAATGCTACCCCCCTGGTTTTTTTCAATGAAGTTAATGAAGGAATAGTCGCCAACACTGGTAACATCACTCAAGGGAATCTTAAGGGAGGTGCCCTTCGCCGTTGCACCTTCAAACTCTATATGCAAACCAGTAGTAGGACCAAAAATAGAACCCTTACCGTTGGCAAAGCCCGTTCCATAATACAGCGCTTCCTCATCAAAATCCGTATTTAAAATCAAAAACCGATTGGAATCCGTGTCTACCTCCAGATCCAATGTCCAATCTCCAAATTCCGTATGTGAAATGGTACCATCTAAAAATGCAGTAGTGTTTTCGGCTACATCGGAAAGTTGAATTTTTTCAAAATAAAACGTTTGATCAAATAAGCGTACCCGTGATAAAGGGGCAAAATCATAATCTACATTTAAATAAGGTATCCCTAAACCGGCATCATTCAATGTTAATGAACCGTCAATATCCGGATTATTTGCATTGCCGGTTATCCGGGCATTTCCGTTAACAAACCCCCTGATGTTGGAAATAATGTCTTCGCCTAAGGGAGCAAAGGGCTCCAAATCCATTTCATTGAAGGAAGCGAGTAAATCCAGTGTGGTTTCTTTGGCCCCATTGTTAATGTTTCCATTAAGGCTAAATTTTTCAACACCATTCTGGCTAATCCAAGAGTTTACACCAAATTGTGAAAGATCGTTATTACCAAAAACAACCAACTCCATATCGCCCATAACCATCTTATTTATGGAAAAATCATTGATCAACATACTGGAAGAGGGCAAATACTTTCCATCTTTTTGAAGAATATTAAGAAAACCATTGACCTGCCCATCCAATTTTAAGCTGTCTATGGCCGGTGTGATTTTGTCAAGGGAAACTATTTTAAATCGTAATTCCAAGTCCTTGTAGGTCGAGTCCGCTAGCTCTCCCCGCAATCGTATCTGTTCCTTATTGTTATTGTCCATGACAATTTCATCAATTTGGATGCTGTCCAAGGTCCGGTTGATGATGACTTTGTTCTTTTTATCGCCTGCCTTGTTAAGCACCCATGTATTGCCTTTGAAGTTGACGTCTGAAGTTTTTAAACCGATTACGGACTTGTTCTCTTCATTAAAGGTGTGATAGAAATTCAAATTATAACTATCATTCAGTTCGCTGCCCCCTTTGAACTCTGTTCTAAAAAACAATGTATCCTTTAAAGTGGTGTTGATGAGATTAAAGTCTTTTACATCATAATATACCGTGGACATATCGTCGACGGTGAGAAAGGTATTGAAGAGTGGGTTCTTATTATCTATGATCAATTCCACCTCATTAAAGGTGTTTTTAAAGGCTTCTATATTGGGCGATTTAAACGTTAATTTAAAATCCCCTTCGTCTGACTTGATGTTCCCCTTGATAAAAGTATCCGGGCCGAACGATACCTCAGGAAAAAATACATCCACAATCTTATTGTAAATGCGAAAATTAAAATCAAGGTTTTGACCTTCAGAAATCTCGTAGGGTTTGTAGTTGGTATAAATACTTCCAATGGAATTTTGAAGGAGTCGGCCCAATTCCCTAACCCTAAAATCACCTTTTAAATATCCCGTAATAATATCAGGTGATATGATTTGGATATTTCGGATACTATCCTTTTCAAAGGTTGAGGAAACCGCGAAATCGTCAAAAAGATAGGTGTCATTCTTATTTTGAAACTGTGTTTTGGAAAATTTAACGTCACCGACAATATTGTCCAAAGAGTTGCCCGTAACATCCATACGGACATCACCTTTAAAAATGGAAACCTCGTCATTTATAAAATTTAAGGTTTTTAAATCGGCATAATCAACGGAAGCAATAAAATTAAAATTATTCTCTTCCTGGCTGAAATCTGCCAACCCCTTGAAATTCAATTTTAGGTTTTCATCATTACTGATCAAGGAACCATCAAAGAGTTCCTCTTTGACTATACCGGAAACTTTTACATCCTTATACTGGTACCCATTGAACTCCATGGAATAGATATCACCTATAGCTTCAGTATTAAGATATTCCGCTATAAAGCCCCTGCCCTCTACATTTACATCCAAAGATGTCTTACCAAATTTAGGATCATTCAAAAAATCGCCCAGATCAAAATTGATCAATGAAATAAAACCCAAATATGAGGCGTCATCAATATTGTTGATGTTTGTCATCTGCAAATCCGAATAACTGCTCCCTATAGCGGTATTCAAATTCATTTTGGCGTCAATGGATGTTTCTGTTATTTCTGCATCTCCCCTAATAGTAAATTGCCCAAACTTTTGAAATGATGTTGGTAGTACATTTTTAGTCAAAATATTGGGAAGTAACGCTCGAAGTTGGTAATAGTTTGAGGTAATATTCTCCATTTGCGCATCCATTTTGAATGGTTCCATTTCATTGAACATATTCTCAAAATTGAAATTCCCCCGTATTCCTGTATTATCTGAAACCAGAAACAGGTCTTGGAAATCCAAATTATTCAATACTCCCTTGACCGCCGTGGAAAAGGTGGCCGTCTTATCTTTCCCAAACTCATTAAAATATTTGTTTACCTCATTAAACGCCACTGTGGATTCATTAAACTGGGCGGTCACCTGAACTTTATTTAGAAAATCAGAGAAATCCTCCCTGTTGTAATCGAAAATCAAAGCGCCCTTAATCATCGACTCCGGTGTGGCTATTTCCAGAGAATCGAAGCGCATTTGTTGTTTGGTATATTTAAACTGGGTGGTTAACTTTTCTACATCGACTCCTTTTGAGCTTTGCAAACCAAGCCCATCTATTTGAAGTGATACTTCCGGTCCTAAAATTTGGAAGTCCTTGGAGTTGATTTCCAAGTTTCTAAAGTCAAGTATTGTCGGATTCTCAAAGTTGTCATCGATAAGTCGGTACCTACTATTCTCCAAATGGATTTCACTTGCCGACATAAAAAAAGGCGGTGTTCCCGGCGCTCGCGGTTTTCCATCATCCAACTTATCCACAAAAACGTCCAGATTGGTATTGTTTTCCCCAAGATAAGTTCTCATGTTGAGCAAAAGTCCATCCACATCAATTTCTCCAAATTCCATATCGCCATCGATCATTTTTCTGAGATTGATAATGGACGTTGAGAGCTTCCTGATATGGATCAACGTGTCTTTCCTGTAATCTTCAACATAGATGTCCTTAATTGTGGCTCCAAGGGTAAATGGGGAAAATCGTACACGTTCAATATTAATATTGGTGCCAAACTCTTTATTAAGACTATCAGTAGCATAAGTGGCAAGTTTGGTCTGCACTATGGGAAGTGAGAAGATAAGGGTAGCCAGAACACCTATCAATATGATGATCAATACAAATCTGATCCCTATTTTCCTTAATTTTTTGATAGCTCGTTACCTTTTATCTTTGCAGGGCAATTTTTGTTCCAAAGCCATTGAACGTTTCAGAAAAATATATTCTTGCCATTGAATCCTCCTGTGATGACACTTCTGCCGCTGTACTTTGTAACCATGTTGTGCTCAGTAATATTGTAGCCAGTCAAGAAATTCATCAACAATATGGCGGTGTTGTTCCCGAACTGGCCTCCAGGGCGCACCAACAAAACATTGTACCGGTCGTACATCAAGCCTTGGCCAAGGCAAATATCGACAAAAAACAGCTGTCAGCCATAGCTTTTACCAGAGGTCCAGGATTGTTAGGGTCCCTATTGGTAGGAGTTTCTTTTGCAAAATCTTTAGCCCTTGGTCTTAAAATTCCCCTTATTGAGGTCAATCACATGCAAGCACATATTTTGGCCCATTTTATCAAAGATGGAACTAATAAAATACCCAGCTTTCCATTTCTGGCATTGACCATCAGCGGCGGACACACACAAATTGTGCGGGTCAATGATCATTTCAATATGCAACTATTAGGCGAAAGCCTTGATGACGCGGTAGGGGAAGCCTTTGATAAAAGTGCCAAACTTTTAGGTTTACCCTATCCCGGCGGGCCCTTGATCGATACATATGCCTCATTGGGAGACCCTAAGGCATTTACTTTTCCAAAGCCTAAGGTAAAACGCCTCAATTTCAGTTTTAGTGGTCTGAAAACCAGTATTCTATATTTTATTCAAAGAAACGTCAAGGATAATCCCAACTTTGTAAAAGAACATTTGGAAGACATATGCGCTTCCATCCAACATACTATTGTCGAAATATTGATGGACAAACTTAAAATGGCCTCGGAAGAAACGGGAATAAAAGAAATAGCCATTGGTGGGGGCGTTTCCGCAAATTCAGAAATTAGAAAGCGCGTGAAAGAAGCTGAACAGCACTATGGATGGACAACTTATATCCCAAAATTTGAATACTGTACGGACAATGCTGCCATGATAGGTATTGTAGGCTATTTTAAATATCTTGAAAAGGATTTCGTCCAACAAGACATTTCAGCCAAGGCAAGATATATACTTTGACTATGGCTTACAACAAAGAACTAGTACATAGAATTGAAGTTGCATTACAGCTTTTTCCTGAACAGTTTACACAAAAGAAAATGTTCGGCGGCGTGGCTTTCCTTTATCATGGCAAAATGACCGTAGGGGCCATAAACGAAGATGTAATGGTGCGGATTGTCAGAGGGAAGATGCAGGAGCAGTTACAAAAAAATGCCGTTCGCCCCATGGATTTTACGGGTACACCCATGAAGGAATTTGTCTTTGTTTCCAAGGATGGATTCCGAACAGAAGAACAACTGCATTATTGGATCGAACTTGGTCTAGAGCATGCCAAAAGCAAACTAAATGGATAAGAAAACGATGCTCGTTGGGGATATCATTTTAGAACAAGGTGATATCAAAATTGTACCATTAAAGTCAATCCACAGGGATGGCCTTTTGGAAGCGGCCAAGGATGGTAAACTTTGGGAGCTTTGGTATACTACAGTACCCGATAGTGAAACATTGGAAAACTATGTTAAAACCGCTCTCGATGAAAAAGCGAAAAAGACATCACTTCCCTTTGTCGTAATCCATAAAAGTTCAAAAAAAATTATTGGCGCCACCAGGTATATGAACATCGACCTTAACAATAGAAGATTGGAAATTGGCCATACCTGGTACGCAGCTTCCTATCAAAGAACAGGCACAAATACAACCTGCAAATTTCTTTTGCTACAGCACGCCTTTGAAAACCTTGATGCTGTAGCCGTGGAATTTCGAACCCATTTTTTTAATCATAAATCCAGGGCGGCCATAGAACGATTAGGAGCCAAACAGGATGGAATTTTAAGAAACCATCGCATTGATAAAAATGGGTTACTTCGAGATACTGTTGTATACTCCATACTTCATTCCGAGTGGCCCGTGGTGAAAAAGTCCCTACAACATAAGTTGAAAAAAAATTGACACCTTTACGCCTATGCAATTATTCTTCAATCCAAGTCTGGACAATAGTTTCAAACAGTTCTTTTTCCCACAGGATGAAAGCAAACACATTATAAAGGTCCTAAGAAAGGCGGAAGGAGATGTCTTAAGCATTACCAATGGTAGGGGTTCCCTATTTCAGGCTAAAATTTTGGAGGCCAATCCAAAAAAATGCAAAGCACAGATCGTTTCTGAAGAGAAAACCATTCCAAGGTTGCATTCCCTGCACATTGCTATTGCACCCACCAAGATGAACGAACGTTTTGAGTGGTTCCTGGAAAAGGCAACGGAAATAGGGATTCATGAAATAACCCCTATTCTTTGTGAACATTCGGAAAGAAAGGTCATAAAACCAGAACGTTTACAAAAAGTACTGCAATCTGCCATGAAGCAGTCGTTGCAGACCTTTTTGCCAAAGCTAAATCCGTTAATGCCCCTTGAAGACTTCTTAAGTTCCGTCCAAGGTGAACTTAAACTGGTGGCCCATTGCCATCCCGAAGAAAAATTGGAACTAAAGCGCAGGGTACAGGCAGATAAAGATGTAGTGGTCCTAATAGGTCCAGAGGGGGATTTTTCCAAGGATGAAGTGGACTTGGCCCTAAAACATGGATTTTTGCCAGTTTCCATGGGTAGTAATCGTTTGCGAACCGAAACCGCAGGAGTGGTTGCCTGCACCACGGTAGCTATAATTAACAGCTAATTATACTTTTCGCTTTACAGCCCCTGTAATATCCAGTTCGTCGGTCTCAACAAAGAGCATTAGGGTCAGGTCTTCGTCTGAACCTACCGAAGCCGGTATTTCCAAGGTTGTGCTGCCCTCACCCCCCTTAGCTTCCAAATAATTTTCCAAAACAACAATATTACTATTGGTTAAAGTGCGATTTCGATTTTCACCCCGTTTTACTACCGTAGTACGCTCATCCAATACCAAAACTGCGCGTAGCAGCTTATCTTTCAGATTTCCTACTACCTTAAAATCAAAAGTCAAGCTGTTTCCATTACGTTTCGTCCCAGAAAGATCTATTCCATTTTCCGCTTTAATTTTCCCGTACTGGGTAATCTTGGCATTTACTTTGGCTCCATTGGAACCTACAAAGTGTTCCCGACCATTGATTACCATTTCTGGGGTATAGTTACCACGATATCCCAATTTTCGATTATAAAAACTCTGTTTCGTGGTATACTGTTTGCTGCTAAAGGGGTCTTCCCAACCAATATAATTCCAATAATCCACATGATAGGATAATGCAAATACGTTATTTGGATGTTGTTTTTTGGCCCTATCCAACAACACATCGGCAGGAGGACAACTGGAACATCCCTGTGAAGTAAAAAGCTCTAGGACCACGATAGGTTCGAACTGCCCTTCCACTAACACAATCTCCTCTGGTTTGGTTGCCTCAATAATTGCCATGGAACTTAATCCCAGAAATACGGCACTTAGAATAAGAATTTTTTTAACCATGAATACCTTAACTTTGATTCAAATGATTATTCGCACTAGGATCAAAGGGCTTACACGTATAGCCGTATTTTTAACTCTTTTTGTGATTCACGATGTGGAATCACAGGAAATAGCCATTTTAAAATATGGCGGTGGTGGCGATTGGTACTCCAATCCCACTGGGTTGCCCAATCTTATTGATTTTTGTAACCAAAACATTGATACCCGAATTGCACCTAAGCCGGAAACTGTTGAAACGGGAAGTGAGGCTATTTTTTCTTATCCCTACGTCCATATGACGGGACACGGCAATGTGTTTTTCTCAGATGACGAAGCTGAAAACCTTAGAAATTATCTGATGGCAGGAGGCTTTTTACATGTGGATGACAACTATGGTATGGAACCCTATTTGCGACGGGAATTAAAAAAGGTATTTCCAGAAAAAGACTTGGAGGAATTAGGGAAAGATCATCCCATTTTCGACCAAAAATTTAAGTTCCCCGACGGCTTGCCCAAAATCCATGAGCATGATGGGGAGCGACCCCAAGCGCTAGGGATTTTTCATGAAGGACGATTACTCCTTTTATTTACCTATGAAAGTGACTTGGGGGACGGTTGGGAGGACCCTTCAGTACACAACGACCCTGAAGAGGTGAGAAGGAAAGCCCTGCAGATGGGTGCTAATATTATACAATACGCCTTTACCTCATGAACCAGAACTCAAAAAGTATTGCAAATGGTATTCTTAGGGCTGTTGGCATTATAGCCGGAACAGTGCTCATGATCTATTTTTTCTATCAAATACGGTCCGTACTAGCGTATTTGGCCATAGCAGCGGTCATTGCACTTTTAGGCCGGCCCATTGTTTTGTTTTTACGAAGAAAATTGAAGTTCCCGAATACGTTGGCCGTTATTGTTACCATGATTGTTTTTGTGGCCATTTTGTTGGGCATTATTGCACTTTTTGTGCCCTTGATCAATGAACAGGGAAAAAGCCTATCCCTTTTGGATATCGAAGCCTTGAAAGCTGATGTGAATACACTTTACTTGCAGATTTTGGAATACATGGGTGCTTCCACAGCAGATATGAACGAGCTTATCAAAAACTCAGATTTGGAGAAGAGTGTTCTGGAAGGGCTCAATCTCAATTTTATACCCAATATTCTAAATTCATTTTTGGATGTGCTCAGCAGCTTTAGCATTGGTTTGTTCTCCGTACTATTCATTTCTTTTTTCTTTTTAAAGGACAGCAAGCTCATGCAAAATGGCCTGCTTACTTTTATTCCCCAAAAAAAGGAAGGCAGCTTGGTCGTGTCCATAGATAAAATTAATGGATTACTTTCAAGATACTTTATCGGCATCTTGGTGCAGCTGAGTATTCTCTTTGTGATTTATATGATTACCCTGTTGATTGTTGGCGTGGACAATGCCATAGTCATTGCGTTCCTCTGTGCCTTGTTCAATATTATACCTTATGTAGGTCCTATTATTGGTGCCGTAATCATGGTCACTTTGACGATGACCAGTCATTTGGGTATGGATTTCAGCGCTGTTATTTTGCCCAAGGCTAGCTATGTTTTAATAGGGATACTGGTGGGTCAGCTGGTGGATAATTTCTTTTCACAACCCTTCATCTTTTCGACTAGCGTTCGCTCGCATCCTTTGGAGATTTTTCTTGTCATCATCATTGCGGGGCTCCTCTTTGGCGTGGTGGGCATGGTGGTTGCCGTGCCAGGGTATACCGCCATAAAAGTGATTTTAAAAGAGTTTTTAAGGGAAAATGCCTTTGTAAAGAAATTCACCAAAAACGTATAAGTTTTAGTTTGAATAAAACCCTATTAAAAACTGGTCCTCAAGAATTTATAAAAAATAATTGGAATACTGACATCCTGTCATTCCTATTAAAAAAACCGATTTTTGACACTATTTCCCAGAAGGAACTGGCCGAACAACTGGAAGCAAAAAAAAAGTGTCGGCACAAACTCCCAACCTGGTTCAACACTACCAATATTTATTATCCTAACAAATTTAATATTGAGCAGACCAGCTCGGAAATCACCGCTGAATACAAATCCCGATTGGTGCATGGAACATCCTTGCTGGACATGACCGGAGGATTTGGTGTGGACAGTTTTTACTTCTCCAAAAAGACCAATGGGATCGTCCATTGCGAATTGAATAAAAATCTATCCGAAATGGCAGCCCATAATTTTAAACAATTGGGAATAAACAACTGTGATTTTATCAATGAAGATGGTGTAGCATTTCTCAAAAGCGAGAAACCACGATTTGATTGGATTTATGTTGACCCTTCAAGACGCCATGATAGCAAGGGTAAAGTTTTTCGATTGAAGGATTGCGAACCCAATATTCCCCAAAACCTTGAATTGATTTTTCAACATACCGATTCGATTTTACTCAAAACCTCGCCCCTGCTCGATTTGAACCTAGCGATAAAGGAACTTAAAAACGTTTCTCAAATTCATATAGTTGCGGTTAAAAACGAAGTAAAAGAAGTGCTTTTTATCCTAAGGAAGGAAGTTCAGGAACCTATTAATATTAAAACCGTTGATTTAAGCCCAAAGCAAGAAGTATATTTTGCGTTTGTATGGGACGAAGAAAAGATGACGCAGGTGGCCTATGGCAACCCAGGGAAGTATCTCTATGAACCCAATTCAGCCATTTTAAAGGCGGGTGCATTTAAGAGCATAGGAAGTCGGTTTAGGGTAAAGAAAATAGCACCCCATTCCCATTTATATACGGGCAAAGAACAGATTGATTTTCCAGGAAGAACCTTTACCGTCCAAGAAGTATTGCCATACAATAAAAAAGCTATGAAAGCCCTTGTCGGTACAAAAGCGAACATAACCACCAGAAACTTTCCAGAAACCGTGGCAGAAATCAGAAAGAAATACAAAATCTTAGATGGCGGGGAAGATTATCTTTTTTTTACTACTACGGACAACCGTAACTGCATTGTGATCCGTTGCATCAAGGTTTTATAACGCAAACATTACATCGGGTTAAACTTGTCCATTAACGGCCCTTATTTGTTAACGTAACATTTCTGTTCCCTTAATACCCATTTTGATTGCAAGTTTCATATTTGAGGTTTAACCTTAATAGAACATTATGAAAACCGCAAAAAAATTGAATGCTTTTATGGCCCTTCTCCTTGGGGCTTTTTTGTTAATGACATCTTGCGAAGATGGTATGGACGGGATGGATGGAGCTGATGGAGCCGACGGAATGAATGGTGTAGACGGAACGGACGGAATGAATGGTACCAATGGTGTGGATGGGGCAGGTCTAGCTTTTTTCTCCACCCTAGCTCAAATAAGCCTGGGTGATGGGGTACCTGAGATTTCTGCTTATGATGCAACCACCCAAACCGTTTTCGCAACAAACTCAGAAGCTATGGAAGTTGATGTCATCGATATTTCAAATCCTGCAAATCCACAGATTGGTACGGCGATAGACATTACAGCTTATGGGGGTAATGTGAACAGTGTGGCCTGCCAAGGTGGATTATTGGCCATTGCTGTGGAAGCAGCAATAGCAACTGATAATGGTTCCATTGTCATTTTTGATACAAGTGATCTTACCACACCAATGGCCCAAGTTACAGCCGGGGCATTACCTGACATGGTTACATTTACCCCAGATGGCTCTTATATCCTAGCGGCGAATGAAGGAGAACCCAACGATGACTATTCCATAGACCCAGTTGGCTCAATTACTGTTATCGAGGTCGCGACCATGAGCCCAACCCAAGTATTCTTTGACAGCTTTAACGCAAGTGAAGCAGCACTTGAAGTCGAGGGTTTTCGCGTCTTTGGTCCCGGGGCTGACCTGAGCACGGATGTAGAGCCCGAGTATATCGCCGTTTCATCGGATTCGCAAACCGCATTTATTGCACTTCAGGAGAACAATGGTATTGCAAAGATGGACATCGATTCTAAAACAATTACGGATATCTATCCTTTGGGAACAAAAGATTATTCGGAAATACCTTTTGACTTAAGCGATGAAGATGGTGTAGATGGTAATCTAAAGACTTGGCCCGTCTTGAGCTTCTACCAACCCGATGCAATTGATTACTTTGAAATTGGGGGAGCAGGTTATATTATCACAGCAAATGAGGGCGATGCAAGGGATTATGACGGTTACTCGGAAGAAGAGCGGGGTGATGATTTGACCTTAGACCCAACTGCTTATCCCGATGCTACAATCTTACAATTGCCAGAAAATCTAGGACGCTTAAAGGTAACCACAGCTAACGGCGATACCGATGGTGATGGTGATATTGATCAAATTTACGGATATGGTGCCCGCTCTTTCTCCATTTGGACAACTAACGGAGAGTTACTTTTTGATTCTGGAAACGAATTTACGCTTCTAACCCTTTTTGATTTTGGAAATTACCCTGAAAATAGATCTGATGACAAAGGTACAGAACCGGAAGCGGTCACCACTTATTCAGATGGCGCAGACACCTTTGCCATAATTGGTTTGGAGAGAAGTGGTGATGTTTTGGTGTACAATATCAATGACATTTTCAACCCAAGGTTTGTACAAAGATTGCGTAATACTTCTCCCGAAGGACTTTTGGTAATCACCCCCGAAGACAGCCCCAACGGTAAGACGTTATTGGTTGTTGCCAATGAATTTCCTGACAATGCCAATTTGAATATTTACTATAGATAACAAAGGAGAAGGCCAGCTGCAAATTAAGATCAAGAACGGTTCAAGGTAAAACTTGAACCGTTCTTTAATGCCCTATTCCCTTTGATTGCCCCAAAGGCCATGTTGTCTATCCTCTCTTTGAGCACCTTCCTATTATTCAAAACTGCCTGCTGTAAACCCATATGATCATAATGGGTTTCTTTCCTCCAAAAAAAAAGTATAGAAAACCCATTGTACCTATATTTGACATACCTTCAATAGCTATTTATGATGGTTATTTGAACTATGATACGCTTATTATGAAAAAACTACTGATCCTCGGTTTGATAACGTGTTCTATTGGCTCTTGCAATTTTGGAAAGGAAGCGAAAAAGAATGAAGAAACTTCTAAAAATCCAACAGCTACGGAAGTAGTCCAAAACGCAATACATACGGCGGGCACGATGGAAAAATGGCAAAACATTGCCACTTTAACTTATACAAAAAAATCAAGATTACTCCTAGAGAACGGTGAAATTGAATCTGAAGTTACCCAACGCCATCACTATGAACTCAGGCCCAATAAAAGCATCAAGATAAGTTGGGGCGTTGCCAAAGACAGCTTTTTAATCGTACACAATGATTCGGTAACACAAAAATTCAAAAATGGTATTATTATGGAAGAAGGCGACAAGGTAAAATCATCGGTCAACAGTTCGCTCTATGTACTGGGAATGCCATTCAAACTTCTGGATAAAGGTACTGCGTTGCTCTATGAAGGGCTACAATCAGTAAATGGGGTTGACACGGTGCATACGATAAATGCCACATATGAACCACAAAAGCACCAAAATCATTCTACCCAAGATGAATGGTGGTATCATTTTGATAAAAACACGGGAGCCTTTCTAAGTTCAATGGTCTATCATGAACCCACGTATGCTTTGATAGAAAATCTATCAGCTACCAAAACGGAGGGGTTGACCTTTCCTAAAATCAGAAAAAGCTATCGATGCAATGAACAGGGTGAAAAAATCTTTCTTAGGGCCGAGTTCTGGTATGACGATTATGCAATTACCTTTCTAAATAGGTAACCCTTATCAACATCCCAAGGGTTCTTTAAGATAAGTTCCGGCTACTATGCCAAGTACCAACTGCCAACTGTTATGGAAATACATCATTCACAAGGCCATTTAAAATCCGCCACTTTATCATTGCTGCCTGCGGAAAGATTATAGTGCCACCACTCTGTACGGATACCCCAAAATCCATTGGCTTCCAATGTTTCCTTGAGTAGTTTCCGGTTGTTGAGAATCGCTTGCGGCAAATCCGTGTAGTCATGATAGGCACGCTTACCAAAATAGTCAAACTCCGTACCCATATCCAACTCATTCCCTTCCATATCCACCAAGGTGACATCTACGGCTGCACCCTTGTTATGTATGGAACCTTTAAAAGGATTGGCCACATACTGGGGGTTGGGGAGAATTTTCCACATCTTATGCTGCACGGAATTAGGGCGATAACAATCAAAAAACTTGATTTTATGCCCTCCTTCCATAAAGACCTTATTGACAGCAAGTAGTGCCCTAGCGGTCTTAGCACGAACATAACATTCGGCACAATCGTATACTTTTTCTTTTAAAAAGTTGTTTTCCGTGGCATAGCGCAAATCATACTCAAAGTCATGGCTATAATCGGCGAGGCGTACAAATGTAGTATCAGCCATATCCCGTAGGGATTTTAATATTACAGCGTTTTTTTGGGGCTCTTTTACTATTTCTTGCAAACCAATGCTGTCCTCCTCAATCCCAGATACTTCAATAGCAGCATTCTTGCTTGTATTTTGCTTACAGCACATTAGTATGCAAAGTGTGAAAATAGATAGACTATACTGTGGTCTTCTCATAGGACTGGATTCATCATTTTTGGGTGATTACTCGGAGGGTATTTAAATCGTACCTATCTCCTGCTTTTAAAAAATAGAAGCTCCTACTGTTCTTTTCCAGAGGTTTCTTATAGTCCGTTCCTTCGCTGGACCAAAAAGAACTATCATATAGCAATACATAACTATCGCCTATAACTTCAAATCGTCCGTTCTGTACCATTATTGCGGTGCTTTCATCTATACCGATACCGAGAAGCTCGGGCTTTTTTTCCAAAATTTCAAAGAGGTCAAATTGCCGGTTTCGAGCAAGAACGTGTTGGTCGATGGCCACATTCTCCAAAAAACCAAAACCCTTTTCATGGTCGCCCATCATAATTTGATTTGTTTTTGAATCCCCTCGCACCAAATAGGATCCTTGTATCGTAGCCCCGGCTGAAGATCCGCCAATGACACCGCCCCTATCCAATACATTCCATAAAGCTGCTTCTACTTTTGTATTTAAATAGGAATCCGCCAACCGCCATTGTCGCCCTCCAGTAAACCAAACCCCTGTTGCATTTAAAAGCGCTTTGGTAAATTGTTTTGTATCCGCTTCTTTTGGGTCATCGGTATGCAACATGATAACATTGGTAGCCCCGTGATTGGTGAGGACACGCTTCCATTTCCCATCATATTCCGATAGTCCTGCTGCGGTAGGCACCAATACAATTTGAGCGTCTTTACCTCCTGCCAAATCAATAAAGGTTTTCATAATTTCCTCAGAGAGTAATCCACCACCAGCAATAACCAGACTCCCATTTGATGGAAACCCAACCTTTATGTGGTCTTGGGCCGAAGTCATTAAAAACATCCAAAACATTGCCCAAAACCACCATCTTTTACCTTTCATAGGTTTCCTATTTTTTCTTTTGTGCGTTTAACCACTCGTACAGTTCATCATTAGCATAAGCTCGGCTCCATGAATTATGGCCTACCCCTTCATACCGGTCGTAGCGCACACTAAAATCCATTTCTTTCAATTTCTTAACCATACTATCCGATTCAGATACAGGAATTACATTATCCTCAGTACCATGAAAGACCCAAATGGGCATTTCTTTATTGAGCCAATGGGCATATGGTGTCGGGGCCATACCACATACCACGGCCAAGGCAGCAAATTTTTCAGGATACTGAACGGCCATATCCCAAGCAGCGCTTCCGCCACGACTTAGTCCCGTAAGATAAATACGGTCTTTATCAACCCGATTATTCTCAACAACAACATCTACCAATTGATTCACGGCCTGGATGTTCCACCATTTTTTCTTGTGTGGATTTTGCGGGGCCAACACTAAAAAAGGGAAAGGATAGCCATCGGCCATCATTTTTGGTGGCCCATTCTTCTTTAGTTCATTAAGTTCTTGACCGGCTTCACCCCCACCATGCAAAAAAAGTAACAATCCAAAGTCTTGGTCTTCCTGGGAAAAATAATCATCTGGATAATAGAGATAATATTGCAAATTCTCGGAGAGCTGGACGTGCTCAACACCTTCTATCAAATTGCTTTGTGAAGTACAGGATTGTGTTATGGCTACAAAAAGGAGCGTGCTTATTCGCTTCAACATACTATAAAAGTAGCGAAGCTATTTCTTTCTAAGGGGATACCCATTCAAAATCTTCATCTTCTACGGTATGAGTCGCACTTTCCCAGTATATGATGAATATCACCCAATAAAAGGTGCCGAAGCTTACGAAGTAAGTGGCTTGGGGCACATTGAATTGGTAAACGATCAGTTCTGTAATGGTCAGGTAATTGGTTTTGAATATTAGCCGTAACCAACCATAAGAGAAATTAGGATTGTGGGAAATTAGAATGGTATAATCGAGCGGTTTTTAAATGAATTCAATGCCTTAATGAATTTCACTTCGAATCTATGCCTGTTTTCATAAACTTCCTTAATTTTTTCCCTCCACTGATTTGATAAACATTCATTCGAAGGCATTATCATCAGCATATCACTGTTCATGTTCGTGTAATACACATACTCATTAGAACGGTCGCTATAATTAAAACAGGTAACAGCGTGTGAGGTTACTTCGTCATCTACAGAGTAAACTTTTAAAAATCCTTTTTTGTTTAGATTTTCCAGCTTTTTATCGACATCTTTCACACCAAACATCTTATTGTGTAGATATATTTTTTTCCAAAAGTCTATTGCGATTTTGTCACCATCTTTTTTAGGAAAAAAATAAGTATATTTTGTTTTTTCATTTTTTTCATTGGTTAAGCCAATCGCATTTGAGATAAAATCAAGCATTTTTTGGGCCGTTTTACATTCCGCCAACTCACCGGGACATGGAGAAGTGCAAACCACATTAGTTGCTCTTTCACCCCGTCTTAAAAATTCTTCAAATACAACTTTGAAAAATGTATTTTCATTAATCGGCCTGTTATACAAATTGGATAACCGTTCTTTAAAATGGGGTTCAAATTTAAAAAGTTCTACAGCCTTTTTATCAGGTGCTACTTTACCATCCTCAAAAGACTGGTATTGTTGCTCTAATGAGTGAAGAATAGATGCTTTAATGCTATCCCCATCCTCAAAATCCTGTAGACGACTATCAAGAACCAGACTAAAGCCATTTTTGAGGTTTTTTGACATTCGCCGCTTCCCATTGATGGCATTATTCAATGAAATAAGAAGGCTCGAATTCCCTTTTGAGCTGATTACCTGACCTTGTTTTTCTAGTTCGTCCTTAATTAACTTGCCAATTTTCACTTGGCTTTTGAAAAGAACTTCTGGAGGAGTACCGAAGGTTGTGTGAAAAAGAAGTGTTTTTGGATTTCTCATGAATAAAATTAAAAAACTCGTTGAATTCAAAGAGAGATATTTTGTTAATATTAAAAAATTAACTTTAACGTTACATTATCTTAACTTACTAATATAAACATTTTTATAAATTAGATTGATTCTAAATAAATAGTTAACATCATTAAGTACACCCATGAAAAAAGTAATCCGAATTCAGAAATGGCATATTGCGCCAAGTGACCAAGAAACAAATTCAACATTCAGCCGTATTCCTAGAATTCGAAAAAAAACGCGAACAAATTTGTTTAGACCAGATATATTGAGACATTGTATAAACCCTATTTAAAAGCTGTTAGACCCCCAAGTCAATTTAAAAGCAATATCCCCACCATGTGCTGATTGCAATG
>JBCBZA010000002.1:0-54180 GCA_039815575.1 Bacteroidota bacterium
GTAGGTGCGAAGACCGTGAATGGCCCCTCACTGCCCAATGTTTCCACAAGGCCCGCATTGGCAGCTATCAGGGCCTCGACCAAAATACTAAGGTCATCGGTGGCAACGGCTATCTCCACGATGTTCTTCATTTCAATAGTGGCTAAGAAGTCAATGGCTGACTTTGGTAGCAATACCTTATTGATTACATGGGCTACACCGTTGGTGGCTTCGATATCCGTATCTAAAATGGAAGCGTTTGTATCCGAGGCATCGCCAATAACGAAAGCCCCTTCGCTTTCTATGATTTCGATGGAATTATCGGTTAAGGCTGTAGCCACCTCCCCAGCAGCCAAATCAGCTTCCAGAACTCTGGCCGGAACCACGTGATATAAGAGAATGTCCCGTAATAATGCAATTTCTTCTTCAGAGTCAAAATCATCTAAAGAGTTAAAATCACTACCTAAGGCCATCAACAATCCCATAAAAGCATCATCTGTAGGTGCAAATACGGTAAAAGGCCCATCGCTTTTAAGGGTATCTACCAGGTCCGCTTTGATGACTGCCGCTTCAAGTGCGGATAAAGCCTCCGTTGCAATAACGATATCGACCAAATCTTGTGAAGGGGCCAATGCGCTTAATACTTCTTGAGGTAAGA
Source organism: Bacteroidota bacterium (assembly GCA_039815575.1). Classification (GTDB taxonomy): domain Bacteria; phylum Bacteroidota; class Bacteroidia; order Flavobacteriales; family Flavobacteriaceae; genus Croceivirga. Next base: position 638 of record JBCBZA010000002.1, read on the forward strand.
GTACTTTGTCTATGACATGAACAATGCCGTTTGTGGCATCCACATCGGGAATTATAACCTCTGCTGCTTCAGCTGTCTTATCTTGTATAAAAACTCCACCTTGCAGTGAAACGCCTACATTTTCCCCTTGTACAGTTCCGATTTCTTGACCATCCGAAAGGTCCGTAGACGGAACAGATGCTCCCACCACAACGTGATATTGTAAAATTTTGGCCAGCAATGCCCTTTCTTCATTGGTGTCAAAATCATCAAGACTTTCAAATCCATCAAGATTTCCCAATAACTCCGAGAATGCACTATTAGTTGGGGCAAAAACTGTAAAAGGCCCATCACCTCTTAAAGTCCCTATTAAATCAGAATCTTCATTTTCATCAGCCTTGGCAAGTGCCTGGACCAAAGAACTTAGTTGTTCATTACCACTGGCCGTTTCAACGATGTTCAAGGACGTTATCCCGTTTTCTAATGAGCGTGAACCGTCGTCATCATTATTACAAGCGACAGCGAAGAGCATCAAAAGGCATAATGCCAAGTAGTTTTTCATTTTCAGGAAGTGTGTCATAATTAGTTGTCTTAGTGTAATTGTTTAATTTTTTGTGTTTTTAGATACACAGAACAAGTGGAGTGTTCCCTATTTAAATAATTGCAAAAACATGAGTAAATCATGTTTTTTAAGGCCTATCAAGCAATTATTGATTAAAAACCATATTGTTTTGTGAAACATCGAAAAGATTAAACAGAATTATAAAGGTTGCTTTTGTTTTATCTTTTTTTTGAAAAGTTTAACAAAAAGAATTGAAAACCTCATATCATGGCTGTTGATAAAGCCGCGGGAGTATAATTCCAAGCGACTTTAATAAGCTGTATTTCAAATGGAATTCCGATCTCTAAATCAAGGTTGCTTGCTGTATTTTGTACTTTTGTATCCTATTATGAAAACAGGAAACAAAAAGGTTGTTGTGGGGTTGTCAGGGGGAGTGGATTCAAGTGTCGCCGCATTTCTGCTTAAAGAGCAAGGGTATGAGGTTATTGGCCTTTTTATGAAAAATTGGCATGATGATTCCGTTACCATTTCGGACGAATGTCCTTGGTTGGAAGACAGCAATGATGCTCTTATAGTGGCGGAGAAATTGGGTATTCCTTTCCAAACTGTTGATTTGAGTAAGGAATACAAAGAACGTATAGTGGATTATATGTTTAGTGAATACGAACGGGGAAGGACTCCAAATCCTGACGTTCTTTGTAATCGTGAAATTAAATTTGATGTTTTTCTAAAAATAGCTTTGGATTTAGGCGCTGACTATGTGGCAACCGGCCACTATTGTAGAAAAGGGGTTATTTCAAACATAGATGGAGCGGAAACCTATCAATTATTGGCCGGTAAGGATGGAAACAAGGACCAATCCTATTTTTTATGTCAATTGTCACAGGAACAATTGGCAAAAACCCTGTTTCCAGTTGGAGAATTTACAAAACCTCAGGTACGGGAAATAGCTGCTGAAAATAATTTGGCTACGGCGGATAAAAAGGATTCCCAAGGACTATGTTTTATAGGAAAAGTTCGGTTGCCCGATTTTCTACAGCAGAAATTAAAACCGAAAAAAGGTGTTATCGTAGAGGTGCCAAAGGATTCAAAACACTATACCAATGGCAAAACACATTTTGACCTTAAAATACATGAGTTGGCTTATTTATCAGGGAAACCAGAGTATACCTTGGAAGATGGAAAAGTGGTTGGAGAACATTCTGGAGCACACTATTTTACTACAGGTCAGCGGAAGGGTCTTGATGTAGGAGGAACCAAGGAACCTCTTTTTGTCTTGGATACAGATGTGGATGCCAATGTCATTTACACAGGGCAGGGTAAAGATCACCCCGGACTATTGCGGCGAACACTCTTTGTAAAAGAAAAAGAATTGCACTGGGTAAGGGAGGATTTGAATTTAAAGATGGATACCTCCATGAAGGTCATGGCCAGAATTCGCTATCGCCAGCCCTTGCAAAATGCCATACTCCATCGAGTGGACGGAGGGCTTTATGTTGATTTTGAAGAGAAGCAATCTGCAATTACGGAAGGTCAGTTTGTTGCATGGTACCAAGGGGATGAATTATTGGGGTCTGGAGTAATTTCATAATGTAGTGGAGCAAAGAATTACCAAACTTTTTGGAATAGAATATCCCTTAGTACAGGCGGGAATGATATGGGCCAGTGGCTGGCGTTTAGCTTCTGCAGTTTCCAATGCCGGCGGATTAGGCTTGTTGGGAGCGGGAAGCATGTATCCGGAGGTACTGCGAGAACATATTCAAAAATGTAAGAAGGCAACGCATAAGCCCTTCGGTGTGAATGTTCCAATGTTATATCCTGATTTGAAGGAAATCATGGACATTATTATTGAAGAAGGCGTGAAAATTGTTTTTACTTCTGCTGGAAATCCAAAAACATGGACACCTTTATTAAAGCAGCATGGTATTATTGTGGTACATGTAGTAAGTAGTGTCAAGTTTGCTTTAAAAGCCCAAGATGCCAATGTTGATGCCATTGTTGCCGAAGGGTTTGAAGCAGGGGGACATAATGGAAGGGATGAAACCACTACCTTGGTATTGATACCGGCTGTCAAAGAACAAGTTAAAATTCCTTTGATTGCAGCTGGGGGCATCGCCACCGGGGAACAAATGTTTGCTGCTATGATATTGGGCGCCGATGCGGTGCAGGTTGGTAGTCGATTTGTTGCTACTCCTGAAGCATCCTCCCATAACGCATTTAAGGAAGTTGTGGTTAAAGCCAAGGAAGGGGACACACAACTCACCTTAAAGGAACTTGCACCGGTCCGTTTAATTAAAAATGGGTTTTATCAACAGGTAATGCAAGCGTATCAGGAGGGTGCATCCACGGACGAGCTTAGGAACCTACTGGGTAGGGGCCGTGCCAAAAAAGGCATGTTTGAAGGCAATTTAGTAGATGGGGAACTTGAAATTGGTCAGGTATCGGCATTGATTCACGATATCAAACCCGCTTCAATTGTAGTAAAAGAATTGATAGCAGGGTTTAAGAATGCCAAAATGAAAGTTGTTCAGTCAGCGTGGTGAACTGAGAATAAGCACATTTCATCGAAAAAATATCTACGGAAAGCGTGCAACATTATCTTTGTTTTCGATGAAAAAAATACTTTTTCTTTTCCTCGCCCTTAGTTTAACTCAAAATTTTTACTGTCAAGTTGAAACGGACAAGGTACTTCATTTTTTGGGAGGAAATTTATTTGGATTGGCAGGTGCAGGTATAGCTAAACAGGCAAGCAATGGTAATCGTTGGTGGACCTTTGCGGGTGCTGTAGGAGGAAGTGCCCTTGTTGGTATTGGAAAAGAAGCCATAGATGCTGGTCAAAGGGATAATAGTTGGGACAATGCCGATCTTTTGGCTACCATTTTAGGAGGGGTTACAGTAGGCCTCACCATTGATGTTTTTACCAATCATAAAAAAGACAAGAAAAGATTACAGGGTAGTCTTTCTGTTATCCATAAAGAATATAAAAAGTACGAGCAGTACACTAGACTAGATGGGCTCCTAAAACAAGAAGAGCCCCCAACTTTACGCGTACTTTCCCTTCCTTTAGCCCTTTCAGAGTAATCCCCGTGCCTTTATTTCCAAATACTTATTGATGGTATTAATGGTCAAATGTTCAGGTTTGGTCAGAATGGTCTGTATGCCATAATTGTTTAGTTCCTTCTGCATCAATCGTTTCTCGAGTAGAAATTTTTCGGCGATGGTCTTGTGATAGATGCTTTGCAAATCTTCGGCTTTCATGGAAACCAGCTGTTCCAATTCAGTATTCTCAAAAAAAATGACTACCAATACATGTTGTTTTGCCATAGCCAGTAAGTAAGGTAACTGTCGTCTTAAGGCTGTAATATGTTCGAAATTGGTATAAAGCAATAAAAGACTTCTGTGGGCCATCTTTTTTCTAAGATAGGCATATAGGAAGCCAAAATCCGATTCGCTAAAATCCGTATTAATGTTGTACAACATTTCCAGGATGGTGTTGAGATGGGTAATTTTTTGCATTGCAGGAACAAAATTTTCCACTTTTTTGGAAAAGGTCAACATGCCCGTTTTGTCATTTCGTTTTAATGCAACATTGGAAAAGGCCAAAGTGGAGTTAATGGCGTAGTCCACTAACTTTAATCCATTAAACGGCATTTTCATTACCCTACCTATATCAATCAGGGAAAAGATAGGTTGGGATTTTTCGTCTTGGTACTGATTCACCATTAAATGACTTTTCTTGGCAGTAGCCTTCCAATTGATGGTCCTAAAGTCATCTCCAGGAACATATTCCTTAATTTGTTCAAATTCTTGGGTATGACCAATTCTCCTGATTTTCTTGAGACCGATTTCTGTAAGTCGGTTACTTACCGCCAAGAAATCGTACTGTTGCATTTGAATGATACTTGGATAAACAGGTACCATCTGGTCCTTTTCAAACCTATACCTCCGTTTTACAATTTTTAAAGTGGTCGATGTGTAAACATTAAGGTTCCCAAAGACATATTCACCCCGATCAACCGGCCGGACAGCGTATTGAAAGGTCTTGGGAATGCCTTTCTGGATAATCGTCTTATAATGGAAATCCCTTTTCTGGAATTGTTCGGGAAGTTCATCAATCAATTCAATTTCGGTTTTAAACGGGTATTTGGACGAAAATTGAACCTCTAAAGTGTTATAATCACTGTTGGACAATTTACGGGGAACTTCCCGTTTTGCAGTTATGGCTTTTTTGGTTCCATAAAGCAGATAGAGGTCAACAAAGAATAAAGCCAAAAGTACAAAGGTCAATATCCAAAACACCGGATAAAGCCCTTCCAGCCAATAGGATACCACAAATCCACCCGCAAGAATAGCGATATAACGAAAAAATTGATTGTGTATATATAGGGATTTTATGAATTGCATCAACGTGGTATTTCTACCGATTCTACTATCAGTCCGATTACGTTTTCAGTGGTCATGCCTTCCATTTCGCGTTCCGGAGTCAAAATAATCCTATGATTCAAAATAGGAGGGAGGGCTTTCTTAATATCTTCTGGAGTTACAAAATCCCTGCCGTTTATGGCCGCGAATGCCTTGGCTACTTGCATTGCTGCTATGGATGCCCTGGGGGACGCCCCCAAATATAAATGCGGATGGTTCCTTGTTCGGGCAATGATTTCAGCAATATATCGGACTATTTTTTCCTCCACCACGACCTCATGTACATTGTTTTTATAAGCTTCCAGTTTTTTGGGTAAGAGTACCGGTTTTATTAAATCCTGAGGTTGCTGGGATTTTCGATGATGGTGGGTCTGAATAATTTGTACTTCCTCCTCCACAGAAGGATAATCCACCTTTATTTTGAATAAAAAGCGATCCAATTGTGCCTCTGGAAGGGCGTAAGTGCCTTCTTGTTCAATGGGATTCTGAGTAGCAAGTACCATGAAAGGTTTGGACATTTTATAGGTGGTTCCGTCAACTGTGGCCTGTTTTTCTTCCATGGTTTCAAAAAGTGCGGCCTGGGTTTTTGCGGGGGCCCGATTAATTTCATCAATTAAAATAATATTTGAAAAAATGGGCCCTTTTTTGAACTCGAAATCCGATTCCTTAACGTTAAAAACGGATGTTCCCAAAATATCGCTGGGCATTAAGTCTGGTGTGAATTGAATACGGCTAAATCCTGTTTTCAAGGTTTTTGCAAAGAGTTTGGCGGTTATGGTCTTTGCTATTCCAGGAACCCCTTCAATTAGAACATGGCCATCCACTAAAAGGGAAACAATGAGTAATTCCATAAGGTTTTGTTGGCCCACGATGACCTTACCCAATTCGGATTTGATTTTGTTTACGGATTCGTTCAGTTCGGTAAGTGGAATCCGACTATCAAAATTCAATTCTTCTTTATTGTCCATTTGCTCTTGCTTTAAATTGTTGAATGCCATGTTCTAGGCGTTGCAGTTGTTCGTTACTCACCTTTTCTGCTTTTTGTAGGTGAATTAGGGTTTTAAACAGCTCTTGCACTTCTTTATCAGAATGGTTGCTCCTAAGTGCCAAAGTGCGATAAAAGTGGTGATCCAATTTTTCGGTTCCTAAATAAAACCGGGTTCTTATATAGTCCAAGAAGTATTGGATTTTGTGCTGGGCTATTTCCACCTGTCTATTATTCTCATAGTACATATTAGCAATGGTGCTCGTAAACGCCAAGGTTTGATTTTTTAGCGGCGTGATTACCTTTATAGCACGCTGCTTTCGTTTACCCTCGAAGATGATGTATACCAGGGACCCGATAAGAATCAAATAATAAGCCCATTTAAACGCCTTAGTGTTTAGAAAGAGATACATGGGCGAGGTATAAAACGTTTTCCCAGCTTTATGATGGTTGTCCACAAAAACAGGAAGGTTCGGGTCAATATAACTGATAAGCCCAGCGGTATATTTACTTTGGTCATCCTTCAGCATAAAGTAGTTGGTAAAAGCTTCAGGAAAAGCGGACAATGTAATTTTTCCCTTCCCATAAGGTTGTTGGACTATGGTCACTTCTGACCGTTTTTTGGGTAAACTATCGTTTTCAATACGTACATTGCCTAGTACCACACCGTTTAGCGTGTCCAATTCACTAAAGTAAGTACCATAATAGTCCTTGTCAAAAGGAACATCCTTAATTTCCAATCTTTCATTGACCAGGCTATGTCTAAAAATCGGCTGAATATTTTGGGAATCATACATGCTTGAGACCTCCAGCCCCAATGTATCCAATAGTTCATAATCAAACGATTTCGAAGCTATAAATAAGTGGTTCCCTTTCTCGACCCAGGACATTACTTCATGCAAATCCGTTTTACCAAAAGTTATGGAACCGTTGACAAATAAATAAGTGCCTTTTAGGGTATCACTTCTTGATAGGAATTCATAAGGTGTGCGATACACTTGTTGTACTTGTGGTAAATAATTGGACAACAGATCATTGATTACTTTGGTGCCGTAGGGAATTTTATGGGTGGCGACATAGGACGGAAACCAATTGATTTTCTTCGGTTTGTTGTACTCAAAAACCAATAACAGTATAAAGACCAATGTAGCAATAATAATATATGCCCTTCCCTTTTTAAACATCAGTGGGTATAGAGTTTTTTAGTTGGTCAAATTTGATTTTTGCCTTATTGTACCCCTCTCGATCTATAGTAAATTCACCATACCAAACATGGTCATAAAGAAGCGTAACTTTTTGAAAAAGCGGTTTCAATGTGGATTGGGAAAGTTCCTGGATGTAATCATGATTGGTTTTTTGCAATTCCCAGGTAATCAACTCCCTTTGGGTCAAGAGCTTTAACAGGTATAGATAATAATAGCGAATAGCCAAGCGGTAGTCGCCGCTGTCCAACGCTTGTTTTATCAATCCCTGGATATCTTCTGTTTTAATAATACGTTCTTCCTCGGACAATAAGACCATTCCTTCATTGTTCTTGGTAAAAAGAATGTTCTTGGCATTGGCTTTAACAAAAAATCGGATAAGAAGAAACAGTAGCAACCCTAACAGCAAATATGGAATATATTTTAAAAAAACTGCTATATATGAGGGCGCAGCATCCACTCCAAAAAGCCACTCAAAAAATCGCCTGAGGATATTGTACAACCAGTTTTTCACGCCTTCCCACCACGAATTTTTGGTCTCCTCTACTTCATAATTGAATGCATCGTCGGTCCTAAAAGAATCCAAATCCGCTTCCGTTAGGTCTACCATAGTGATTTCCCGGTCGTCAAATTTTACTGTGGTACTATCCTTTTGGGATACCACCCAAAGAGGAGCGATAAGAAGTAAGATACGAAGCCCAAATATGATCATATTAGTCGTTCCCTTCTTTTCCTAAATTTTGAATACGTTCCATGGTTCCCGTAAAGTTTTTCTTTTCGTTGAGGTTAAAAAAGATAAAAGCTGCAGCAACCAAGGAAACGGTCTGAAGCACAAACTGCACCATATAGGCCAATAAATTGAGAAGGATATAGACAGGGTCAAATACGCCGCCCATACTTTCGGCGTCCATTTCACCAGAAAAGACCCCCATTTTTATCCAAAGGTAAATAACGGAAGGAATCTGAAAAATGTATCCTATAACGGCAACAATAATTCCCAGAACTAAAAGTGCGGCAAAGGTAATCCACCAATTATCCTTGATTAAGGTAAATCCGTATTGGAAGGCATCAGTGACCCCCTTATTCATAAAAACTAGAATACTGAAGGATAGCATTAGGGGAGGATAAAGGTAAATCCCTGGGATAAAACAAAGCATAAAACCAGCAATCAAAGCCAGGCCTACCAAAATGGCAAGCCCAATGAAACTCCAAAAATTACGGTATGCTTCCTTTCGTACATAATCGTAATCCACAATACCTTTATTTTCAGTATATGATTTGATGAAGAATAAAGTAGCGGCTTGTGTTAGCGCGTACATGGCTATTGCGGAGACCATAAGGCCTAAGACCGCTATGATCATAAATAGTGGGTTGATATCTGGTCCTTCTGACTGAAAATTCAAACTAAAAAGCCCATTGAAGGAATAAAAATAGAACCCAAGGAAAAGCATGGTTGCAAAAAGGTAGGGCCCTACGATTTTTAGAAGTATTCCAAAAAAAGATTTGAATTCAAACTTGATAAAATTGAAGGAATCGGTCAAAATCTCACCAAGCTCGCGTTGTTTTTTAAACTCAATGTACGGTTTGTCCTGCATATATTTTCTTTTTGTTTAGTTGATGGGGATAGAGCACGTAATAGAAAATGATTAGACCTAAAGAGCCCACAATAATTGTTATGGCCAAGGCATCCGGCATTTCTGTATGTCTGGTAACAAAACCCTCCAGAAATCCGGCTACGATAAAAAATGGAACGGTACTGATTACAATCTTCAAACCATTTTTTACTCCGCGCTTAAAAGACTCCAATCTCGAATACGTTCCAGGGAACAACATACCATTGGCCATCACCAATCCCGCACATCCGGCAATGATGATTACTGAAATTTCAATGGTACCATGTATCCATATGGTGCGCGCCGATTCCCATAGCAATCCTTTATCGTAAAAAAAATACTGAAAGCTGCCAAGCATCAGTCCATTCCTGAGTAAAATCCAAAGTGTTCCCACCCCCAAGAATATTCCAAGGGCAAAGGCAAAAAGGGCCACTTTGACATTGTTGATGGTAATACCGAGGAACATATTGAACTCTCCCATTTCCTTGTATACTGCCATGGGATCCCCTTTTTCAATATTGTCCAAGGTCATGTTCACATATCCATCACCGAGAATAGATCGTACAAAATCCCCATCATTCGCTGACGAAAAGGCACCTACCAAACAGAAAAAAGTGAAAACCAAAAAAGAAATCAGTAACTCCCTTTGATGGGCATAAAACATGCTGGGAAATTCAGTTTTCCAAAAGTTGACAATACGGTTCTTGGATTCGCGTTTGGTTTTATAGATTTTCTGGTGCGCTTGTGAAGCAACGGAATTGAGATAAATTTGGGTATTACTTTTGGGATAGAAGGTTTTGGCATAACTTAAATGGTCCGTTATTTCAATATAGAGGTCTGAAAGTTGGTCTGGAGATAATTCCCTTTTACTGTTTAGAGCCTCTTCGAATGCAACCCATTTGTCTTTATTTTGCTTTACGAATGCCGCCTCTCGCATTAAATTTGCGCCTTTACTTGTAAAGAAACCAAAAAAATGAACCAATTTCAAATAGAAACTGCCCAAAATGTGACTATCGACCAGAATAGTTCCAATCTGGGTGAACGCTTGCTGGCTTACCTCATTGACAGTTTTGTGATTACGGTCTACACTATTTTGGTCATTCTACTTCTGGTATCCCTTGAAGTAGATTTTGAAGATCTTTGGGCCTTATATCTGTTGGCAAGCTTACCGGCATTTCTATACTATTTACTATTTGAAACATTAACTGACGGTAAAACCATAGGAAAGGGAATAATGAATTTACGTGTAGTAAAGCTTGATGGCTCCAAACCCAATTTTGGGAATTATTTTGTACGGTGGATTCTTAGAATTATAGATGTGAGCCTTACCTCTGGAGCTGCAGCGGTCATTACCATTTTAATCCGCGGCAATGGGCAGCGTATTGGAGATGTTGCTGCAGGAACTACTGTAATAAGTGAACGTAAGAGGGTGTTTTTAAAGGATACCTTACTCAAAGAGATATCAGAGGATTATAAACCCCAGTTTCCCCAGGTTACTGTTTTCAAGGATTCTGAGGTGCAGACCATAAAAGAGCTCTACGAAAAAGCCAAAAGAAATGGGAATCATAATGTTATTGTTTCATTGGACAGGCGCCTAAAGGAAGTGATGAACGTTTCTACAGAACTACGCCCTATTGACTTTGTGGATGTGGTCATCAAGGATTATAATTACTATACCCAAAAATTATAGCTTGTGTTTTATCAAACCATTGATATATTGGGCACTGTGGCTTTTGCAATCTCAGGTGTATTGGTAGCCATGGACAAACGTTTGGATTTATTCGGTGTCCTTATTATCGCATTTGTAACGGCCATTGGTGGGGGTACGTTACGCGATTTGCTTATAGGAAATACTCCTGTAGTATGGATGCGTGATGCTACCTATATGATTACCATAGGGATTACGGTAATTATCGCAATTATTTTTTCCGGTTTACTGAAGTATTTGCGGAAATCGTTGTTTTTGTTTGATACTATCGGAATTGGTCTCTTCACGATGATCGGTATTGAAAAAGGATTGGAAGTAGGGCTTTTGCCAATTATGTGTATTGCTTTAGGAACCATGACAGCTAGTTTTGGCGGGGTATTACGAGATATTCTTTGTAATGAAATCCCAGTTATTTTCAGAAAAGAGATTTATGCTACGGCCTGTATTGTAGGGGGGTTATCCTATTTTCTTTTGGATACCGTGGGATTTCCGGAAAGATATAGCTATATCGCGGCAATTTTAATGGTCATCCTCATTCGTTTGTTGGCCGTAAGATTTGGTATTTCATTGCCAAATATCTACCCGAAGAAAACTACTTAAAGTACTTCGGCCTTAACAATATAGACATTACGCATGGGCCATTCCCCTTGGTCAATATCCACTTGATTGATTTTATCCACAACGTCCATTCCCTCGATAACCCGGCCAAAAGGGGTATAGCTCCCATCCAAATGGTAGGAGCCTGGTTTGGTCACTACAATAAAGAATTCAAAAGGAGAAGCCAATTTATAGGGGTTGTCCCGTTCACTACTCGGCATGGAAATGGTACCTCTATGGTGTTTATGGCCCTTTCTGGTATCTGGCGGTAGTAAATAACGACCAATTTTTTTTCTTTTAGCACTGGTTTGCTTATCGTCAGAATTTCCTCCTTGAATAATAAAATCAGGCACCACCCTATGAAATTGGGTATTATCAAAATATCCTTTTTTGGTCAGATAGATAAAATTTGCCTTATGGTAGGGAACGTTGTTATAAAGCTGTATGGTAAAACTACCCATGCTTGTGGTCAGGCGTACCTTATTTTCCTTTACGTTTTTCGCATAGTCAAAGAAAAAATCAATGGCATTTTCTTCACTTAACCGAAAGGTGTCTTTTTCAATTTCCTTAATCGTATTGGTCACTATAACGGTGGCGGTATCTTTTTTGCCTTCATTTGACTTGGGAGTACTCTGTTGGGAGGCCTTTTTATCTTTTGTTCCGCAACTTACCAAGAAAAATAGTAGTAAACTTGTCAAAAATGTCACTTTTTTTGTCCGCATGAATTTTTCCCATTTTTTTGAACAGGTCCTAAAAATAAAAAATCTGCCGTTGCCCGGCGAAAGGTCACATTATAAGATGGAACCCGAAATCCGGAAACAATTTAGGGAAAAAGGAGGTCGGATAAAAAAAGATGCAAAAAGAGCGGCTGTGATGGCCATTTTTTATCCTAAAATGGAAGAGACCTTTCTTTTATTAATACTTAGAAAGCAATATCCGGGTGTGCATTCCAAGCAAATAGGTTTTCCTGGGGGCAAGGTGGAGCAAGGGGATAAAGACCTGCTTGAAACGGCCAAAAGGGAAACCTATGAAGAGGTGGGCATCTTACCCGAAACCATTGAGATGGTCAAGCCGTTGACGGAGGTTTATATTCCTCCCAGTAATTTTTTGGTGCAGCCATTTATAGGACTTCATAAGAACATACCAAAATTTATCATTGACCCTAAAGAAGTGGAGGCCCTTGTTGAGGTGCCCTTAAATGATTTTTTGGATGAAACCAACCTTTTCGAACAACGATTGACTACCTCTTATGCCAATGAGATTTTGGTACCAGCCTTTAAATTAAATGGTTATACGGTTTGGGGAGCCACGGCCATGATGTTAAGTGAAGTTAAGGACTTACTGAAGCAGGTGCTTTAATGCCTATTTTGTAAATTAGCCCAGTAGCATAACCTTATGGATATTTTTAAGAAAACCCCCTTCGGCCACAATCTTTTTTTAAAGAAATGGTTGATTCGGATAATGGGGCTCATTACCCATTCACGTTATAAGGGTTTCAACAAACTGAAAATTGAGGGGTCCGAAATTATTCGTGAACTTCCGGAAAAAAATGTGCTCTTTGTTAGTAACCATCAAACGTATTTTGCAGATGTAGTCGCCATGTTCCATGTGTTCAATGCTGCTTTGAGTGGAAGGGAGGATAATATTAAAAATATTCTATATCTCTGGAAACCAAAGCTTAACTTTTACTATGTGGCTGCTAAGGAAACCATGAAAAAAAGTCTGTTGACCAAGGTTCTTGCCTATGCGGGCTCCATAAGCATAGAACGTACTTGGCGTGCAAATGGTCAGGAAGTGAACCGTAAGGTAAAGTTCAGTGATATTTCCAATATTGGTATTGCTTTAGATGACGGCTGGGTGGTTACTTTTCCACAAGGGACTACAAAACCATGGAAACCGTTGCGGAAAGGAACGGCCCATATCATTAAAAAGTACAAGCCCGTTGTGGTACCGGTTGTTATTGACGGATTTAGGCGTTCGTTTGATAAAAAAGGGCTCTACATAAAAAAGAAGGGAATACTGCAATCCATGATCATAAAGCAGCCCTTGGAAATCGATTATGAAAATGAATCGGTGGATCAGGTCATAGAAAAACTAGAATATGCCATTGAACAGCACCCTTCGTTTTTACACGTTATACCCCAAGAGGAACTGGCGGCATATGAGGCAGACCATCAGAAAAGAAGATACAGTTATAAAGGGGAAAGTTAGACTTCCAGCCTTTTTAATTCCCTATAGTTTTCATTAAGTCTTTTTAGGAATATCCCATAGATCAAACGATAGAATAGCCAAAATAAAAGCCCAAAAAATGCTATGGAAACCGCAAAAAATATTCCGACGATCAACCATGCAAGTAAGGTGGAATCTGCGGTGGAAATTCGTTCCATCAGTTCTTTGGGGGGGTCAAAGACCAGAACTTCCAATAGGACTACTATCATGGTCAGTGCGAAGAGTCCCACATTGAACCAAACGTATTGCATTACCGTTTTTCTAGTCCGTATAATTTTTTTCATCAAATCCCCAGCAGAATCGGTCACAGAGATTTTCCTGTAGTTCTGATAGAATTGATAGCCGAAATAAATAATCACCAGAAAGAAAACCAACTGCAAAATCCAATCCGTAATTTTTACAAAATTTGCTCCCCTATCGGTAATTTCATTGCTGCTAATAGGCAACACAGAAATAATAATCCAAAATAAAAATTCTGCAATGCAAACGTAGAAAATCCATTTAACCAACGAACTGGATTTTTTCCAAATCATTTTGTAAATATCATCGTAACTAAGTTTAGGGAGATGTTCCCCTTGCTTTTGCCAATCTTTTTTTAAGAGTTCCAATTCATCCATCATAACTTAAGGATTTAGTATGGTTCTTAGTTTATTTTTTACCCGATTCATTTTTACCCTGGCATTGACTTCCGTAATACCCAGAGTCTCTGCGATTTCCGTATAATTCTTATCTTCTAGGTAAAGGAAGACCAAAGCTTTTTCAATGTCTCCCAATTGTCGTATGGCATTGTACATAAGCTTCAATTGCTGCTCTTGGGTATCATCATATTCGTCGGCTTTAATCTTAAAGATTACAGCATCGTAGTCTTGTGTCCTTATCCTTTTCTTTGACTTTCTGTAAAGTGTAATAGCCGTATTTAAAGCTACGCGATACATCCACGTACTAAATTTTGAATCTCCCCTGAACTTGGGATAGGCCTTCCAAAGTTGAATGGTAATCTCTTGGAATAGGTCATTATGTGCATCCCTATTACTGGTATACAGACTACAGACCTTATGAACAATGTTTTGATTGTTCTCCAGTTCTTTGACAAACTGATGCTCCAGTTCTTTGTTCACGGGTGGTTGGTGAGAATGTTTAGTGTATTAGTAGGGATAACCTGGAAATTGTTACAAGGAACTACTTTCTGTAGTCCAATGCGGGGGGTCTATTACCCAAAAGGGGTTCATAAACAAAATCGATACCACGTCTTCCATTAAATTCTGCTCTTGCCTTTTCAATTAATGCGTTATCAGAGAATAAATCGATCGCGGTGGCCGTTAAGGTTTTGGCTGCAACCAACATTCCCTTTTTACCAATGGTCATTCCTCCTGCTGCGACAGCTTGCCAACTGTGTGCAGGAGTGCCTGGCACCCAAGTAGCTGTGCCAAATCCAACCGTGGGCACTACAAAACTAACGTCGCCAACGTCTGTTGAACCGTAGGCTCTTGCAGTTTCTTGATAAGGTTGTACTTCTGTGGCCATGGTTTCGTTCAATGCTTTTTGGCCTAAGCTCATCGCTATTTTCTCAGCAAACGCCTTTTCTTCCAAAGTATAAGAAATACCTCCAATCGTCGATAAGTTCTTGTGGACTAATTTTTGTAATACCAAATTGGGAAGGAGTTCATGTACTCCGTTTACAATTTCATATTCCATAGCAGTACCTGTGCCCAGGGCTGCACCCTCTCCAGCTTTCACGATGCGATTGAATATATCCCGAACGATATCCCTACTGCTATGCCTGGCATAATAATAAACCTCTGCAAAATCCGGAACTACATTGGGTGCTTTACCACCGTCCGTAATTACGTAATGGATCCTTGCTTCTTGGGGAATATGTTCACGCATCATATTTACCATCATATTCATCGCCTCAACACCATCTAGTGCACTCCTCCCCATTTGTGGTGCACCTGCCGCGTGTGCGGAAATCCCATTGAAACGAAACTTGGCGGAAATATTGGCCAAGGCCGCCGCAGCATTAGCCGCATTCTGAGAACTTGGATGCCAATGTAGCGCCACATCAACATCATCAAAAACCCCTTCCCTACTCATATAAACCTTGGCTCCGCCACCTTCTTCTGCTGGACAGCCATAAAATCTAATGGTTCCTTTTTGTCCTGAAGCTTTCATCCAATCCTTAACAGCAATGGCGGCAGCAGAAGAGGCCGTCCCAAATAAGTGATGTCCACAGGCATGACCAGCGGGACCTCCTGCCGATTTCTTCTCTGGTAGGGCCTGTTGGGAAAGACCTGGGAGTGCGTCAAACTCTCCCAAAATACCAATCACAGGGCTTCCTTCTCCGTATTCTGCCACAAACGCGGTTGGTATTTGGGCAATTCCCTCTTTCACCGTGAAGCCAGCATCACTAAGTGTTTCTTGCAATAATGCCGAGCTTTTTTCTTCTTGGTAGCCTAGTTCCGCCCAATCCCAAATTTGAAGGGCTATGTTGCCGTATTTATCCGCCTTGGTATCAATACTTTTAAGAGCCTCGGATTTAGATTTCTGGGCATTTAGGGAAAGGAAGCAACAAAATAGTCCCACACTTAGGGATAAACATTTTTTCATTTCTGTTCTCTTTTTAGGTACATCTAATATACTAAAATGAATCACTGTCTGCGTTGTGGCACCATCAATTATGTACTTTTGCATTTTAAATTTTATCAATGAATATTCCCCAGTCCAGTTTTAAAAGGGTGGTTATTATTGGTGGTGGTTTTGCCGGAATCGCTTTGGCCAAAAAATTAAGCCGTCAGGAGTTTCAGGTAGTTCTTATGGATAAAAACAACTACCACACCTTTCAACCTTTATTATATCAAGTTTCAACAGGTGGGCTTGAGCCCGACTCCATTGCATACCCAATACGGAAAGTACTGCAAGGCTATCCCAATTTTTATTTTCGTCTTACCGAGGTTACTAAAATTGATTCGGAGAAAAATTTGGTTCATACCACCATTGGGGAATTGAAGTTTGACCTTTTAATTGTGGCCACAGGGACCTGTACCAATTATTTTGGAAATGACTCCATCGCCAAGAACAGTATGGCAATGAAGACCATACCCCAATCCTTAAATCTACGGAGCCTTATCCTTGAAAATTTTGAGCAGGCACTATTGACTGATGACCTTCATGAGCGTGAAGCGCTGATGAACTTTGTTATTGTTGGGGGAGGGCCAACCGGAGTTGAGTTGGCAGGCGCACTGGCCGAAATAAAAAAAGGAATATTACCTAAGGATTACCCCGATTTAGATACCCGAAGGGCACAAATTAATTTGGTTCAAGGAGCTGATCGGTTGTTGCCAGCGATGAGCGGGATAGCCTCTAGAAAAGCTGAAGATTTTTTGGAAAAATTAGGGGTAAATGTTTGGAAAAATATTCGGGTTACGGGTTATGACGGTACCCTGGCTACCACGAACCAAGATACTATATTTGAAACCGCCACGCTGATTTGGGCGGCAGGAGTGCAGGCGGTAAAGATTGATGGTTTGGATGGAGAAGCATTTTTATCAAGGTCCAAACGCTTATTGGTCAATGAGTTCAACCAAGTAAATGGGTTGGAGCATATTTTTGCCATTGGTGATGTGGCTGAAATGGTTTCTGAAGCATACCCTTTTGGACATCCCATGATGGCACAACCAGCCATTCAGCAAGGTGAAAAGTTAGGGGAAAATTTAATTCGACTTCAAAAAGGAAAGCCTCTAAGGCCATTTACTTACAGGGATAAGGGAAGCATGGCCACTATAGGGCGGAACAAGGCCGTTGCTGATCTTCCCAACTTTAAATTTCAGGGAGTATTTGCCTGGTTTGTATGGATGTTCGTCCATCTCTATTTTTTAATTGGGTTCAGGAACCGCTTGGTAGTTTTTATTAATTGGGTATATAATTATGTCAAATTTGACCGTGAGGCCAGATTGATTATTCGACCTTATAAAAAGACGTACACCTAAACCGATTTTGCTGTTAAAGAAAGGCCAATTTTATAGCACCTCCAAATTAATTGAGTAGCTTTAAGTAATCGACTAGTTATGAAACGATTGCTTACCTACCTTCTCCTATTTTCATTTTGTTTTGTGTGCAGTCAACAGGAATCCCCCCTCAACAATTTGGTAATTGAAAGCTTTGGATATCCTGATTTTGGGGATAATTCAACATATGGGGAATTTGAAGTCCTTTATCCACTGGGTGATGGAACCTTTGTTGGTTTAAGGGGTTTAAATGAACAGAACGCTGCTTTTAGACGACTAAATGCCCGTTTAATGATAAAACAGCGATTGGTAGGAAATCTGCTTGGTGTTGCGGGTTACGAAACGGAATGGGATTTGACCAATCCCGATTGGAAAAGGGATGCGAGTACATCCCTTTATTTGGGAATGGAGTATGAACCAAAATCCCATCTTTCCATCAATATGGGTATGAGAAGCTTTTTAAATCAACCTGGTTTTAACCCTTTAGGTACAGAGAGGAATACTACAAAAGCACAGTGGTCTTTTGGTTCTAGATTTAAATTCTAAAATCCACGTGGATGGTATTTTTCCAATACCTTGGCAAGATGTTTTCTATCCACATGAACATAGATTTCTGTGGTGGTAATACTTTCATGGCCTAACATTTGCTGTATGGCCCTTAAATCAGCGCCATTATGTAACAAATGGGTAGCAAAGGAATGCCGGAAGGTATGTGGTCCCACACTTTTTTTCAGTCCTATTTTTTCGGCAAGCCGTTTTATGATTTCAAAAATCATAGCTCTCGTCAGCTTTTTCCCCCTTCGGTTCAGGAAAAGGAAATCTTCGTGACCAACAGCAATTTTTTGGTGCTTTCTAATATAATCGTTGTAGTGGTTAATATACCTTTTGTTTACATTGCTTATGGGAACAAAACGCTGTTTGTCCCCCTTGCCCATAACAAGAATAATACCTTCATCAAAAAAAAGGTCTGATAGTTTGAGATTGATGAGTTCAGATACACGAAGCCCACAACCATAGAGGGTTTCCAATATGGCCCTATTCCGTTCGCCTTGGGGTTTGCTTAAATCAATGGCATTTATCAACAAATTGATTTCATCTTCTGATAGGGTGTCGGGAAGCTTTCTTCCAATTTTTGGGGCTTCAATGAAGTCCATAGGGTTATCGCTCCTGTAATCCTCAAAAACGAGATAATTAAAAAAACCCTTCAATCCTGAAATAAGTCGTGCCTGGGAACGTGGGTTGATGTCCTTGGCTACTTCATAAATGAATTGTTGAAGCTCTTCCTTACCAAGGACCACAGGATTTTTATCAATACCACTGATTTTCACAAATCCAATCAATTTTTTGATATCCCGGGAGTAATTCGTAATGGAATTGGTAGATAAACCCCTTTCAATTCTTAGATAATGTTGGTAATCCGTTAAGGCCTGTTGCCATGTCATGATTCAAAAGTAATTCAACTTTATCATATGTAAATTCACTAAAAACCAAAAGTTTACGTTATTCATAGGCAATTCTACTTAACCAAACAGATTATGAGAAAGTATATCTTTTATTTCCTTTTTCCTTTTTTAAGTTACCATATGAGTGCCCAATACGTTGACCGATCCTTTTTTAAAGCCGGTTTTCACGCCTCAACCACCCTGGGAGATGCAGTGGATTTTGCCAACTTGGGTATCGGTGTGGATTTGTACCAACATTGGGGTATTTCCAAAAAAATCGATCTTGGTTTTACAACGGGCGTTCAGTATTATTTTGGATTGGATTCCACTATTGATGTTGGTCCCCAAGCAATCACAACTAGGGGTGAGGACACCATCTATATGCCCCTTGCAGGTCTATTTCGATTTTATCCTACCAAAAGCATCAATTTCGGAGGTGATGTTGGTTATGCCTTGGGACTGAACGAATTTACAGAAGGCGGTTTCTACTATCGGCCTACTCTTTCTTTTGACCTTTCTCAAAGCTCTGCCCTTAATCTCTCATATGCGGGTATTGTCATTGAAGACAATACTTGGGCATCCATTACCGGGGGGTTTATTTTTAGGTTTTAAAAAACGTGAGCTTAAATTCTACTATGGCACTGTCCAAATCTGATTTTAACAGTAGATAGGATAAAAGCAAAAACTTTACGGTTTTTCTCATTTTTATGAGGTCCACGTCTTTATATTTGCTACTCAACTATAATTATGAAATCATGAAAAAGTATTTAATTACGGCAATACTATGTATTGGATTAACGATTAGCACTTTTGCCCAAGAAGGTCTGGCGGCCAAAGCGGGTATCAACAATGTTACCTTTGATGTGGATGGTTTTGGATCTACCAGTGAACTAGGTTTTTACTTGGGTGGTAGCTATACTTTTGAGACTAATGGTGAAATCTTGATCGAACCGTCTGTTTTGATAAGTATTGTGGATGATTTGACATCGTTGTACATTCCCGTAATGGGAAAATATTATGTTGCCGATCAATTCAACCTCCAGGCTGGCCCTCAACTCAATATTTTATTGGAAGATGTAGATGAGGGAGCGTTTGGTATAGATTTAGGTTTTGGGGCTGGCTATGATATTTCGGACCAATTTTTTGTGGAAGCGAGATATGCTTTTGAAATTATCAGGGATTTGGAAGGGGGAAATATAAATACCCTTACGGCAGGAGTCGGATACCGATTTAATTAGATATCAACTAACAAAAAATAAAAAGGGGGTTTTTGCCCCTTTTTTTTGTGCCCTTAAAATATGACTATTTTTATTCCATGAAACTAAGTATCATCAATGGTCCCAATTTGAATCTGTTAGGTACGCGGGAACCAGAAGTATATGGGAATATGAGCTTTGAAGGGTATTTTGCTTCCCTAAAGGATAAATTTCCTGATGTTGAATTGGACTATTTTCAATCCAATATTGAAGGCGAATTAATTGATAGAATTCAAGAGGTCGATTTTAGTGCTGACGGTATTATTTTAAACGCTGCAGCTTATACCCATACTTCCATTGGCATTGGCGATGCCATCAAAGCCATAGAAACACCAGTGGTTGAGGTGCATATCTCAAACACTTTTGCAAGGGAAGAATTTAGGCACCAATCTTACATTTCGCCTGTTGCCAAAGGTGTTATCTTAGGTTTCGGCCTTCAAAGCTATGAACTGGCGATTCAAAGTTTTTTGATATGATTCCAGGAGAATAAATAAACCAAAAGGACATTTGACTCCGTACATAAAATAAAACCCCCAATTGCGATGAGTAGATTTCCTTTTATGGCCTGTGCCTTCTTCCTTTTGATTTGCGCATGTGGAACCGATGATTCCGATAATGAAGGAGGAAATAATGAAGGGCAAACAGAAAATCCTGATAATTCGATCACCTTGGAGTTGGTCAATGCCTTTCCCAACCTTTCTTTCAATCAACCTTTGGATTTGCAGTCTCCCAAAGATGGTACGAATCGTATTTTTATTGCGGAAAAGATTGGATTGATAAGAGTATTCTCTAATGGACCCAATGTGCAACAGGCAAATACATTCTTGGATTTGAGTGGAAACCTCTCCACAGATAGTGAACAAGGCCTCCTTGGAATGGCTTTTCATCCCAATTTTTCGTCCAATGGTTACTTCTATGTTTGCTATACCCCTAACCGTTCTGTTTCCTATATTTCAAGGTTTACAGCTACCCCAAACTCGGGTACAGCGGATAACAATAGCGAATTGGTCCTTTTGGAAATACCCCAACCTTTTACCAATCATAATGGCGGACAGCTGGCGTTTGGCCCAGATGGGTTATTGTACATAGCCATGGGCGATGGGGGTAGTGGAGGTGACCCTGATAATAACGCCCAGAATCGTTCCAACTTATTGGGTAACATTTTGAGGATTGATGTGGACAACCCTGATAGCGGAAGAAACTATGGCATACCTCAGGACAACCCTTTTATTGGACAAGCCGTCTCCCGTGATGAAATTTATGCCTATGGTTTACGAAATCCTTGGCGTATGAGTTTTGATGTGGAAACAGGCAGCCTTTGGACCGGTGATGTTGGACAAGATGAAGTCGAGGAAATTGACGTTATTGAAAGTGGTGGAAATTATGGATGGAAACTATTTGAGGGTACCCGTTGCTTTTCAGGTGACTGCGATACGAACGGGCTTATGCCCCCAGTTTTTGAATACGACCACAGCAATGGAGATCTTTCCATTACGGGTGGATATGTATATCGAGGTACACAAAACAGTTCCCTAACCGGAAAATATATTTATGGTGATTTTGTGAGTGGTAGAATATGGGCTCTGGCTCTGGACGCGAGCTCTAACGAATTATTACTTTCCTCCGGCTTGAATATTGCTTCCTTTGGTACGGATGATAATCAAGAACTTTATGTTTGTGCCTTTAATGGGATAATTTACAGATTCAGGGAAACCATGAATTGACCTTTAGGCTTCTTTCAAGTACTTTTTATCTGCGTAAAATGTTCCAAAAGGAAGTAGGGACGCAACAAAAAGTATGAAAAAGCGCTTTATACTCCATTTACGTTCCCAACAAAATACAGCTGCAATAACTACAAAAAGTATAAATAGAATACCATGGGCCATCCCTACAACTTTATTAGGTCCCCCAATTCCTGCCCAATATTTTAAAGGCATCGTTAGACCAAATAGGAGTAGATAGGAAATTCCCTCAAGAATTGCAGTTAAACGAAATGCTTTGAGCATTACAGGTGGATTACTTCGTCATAGGCGTCCGCCACGGCTTCCATAACTGCTTCACTCATGGTAGGGTGCGGGTGCACTGCTTTAAGTACCTCGTGTCCAGTAGTTTCCAATTTTCGGGCTACAACAGCTTCAGCAATCATATCCGTGACTCCAGCCCCAATCATATGGCAACCTAGCCATTCGCCGTATTTGGCATCAAAGATGACCTTTACGAATCCATCAGCGTTGCCACTTGCTTTTGCCTTTCCACTTGCAGAGAAGGGAAATTTTCCAACTTTTAAATCGTAACCTGCTTCTTTGGCTTTCTTTTCAGTATAGCCTACTGAAGCCACTTCTGGCATGCAATAGGTACAACCTGGGATATTTCCATAATCCAGGGGCTCTACGTGCATACCCGCTATTTTTTCAACGCAAAGTATGCCCTCTGCAGAAGCAACGTGGGCCAATGCAGGCCCATGTGTTATGTCCCCTATCGCATAATATCCTGGGATGTTGGTTTGGTAGTAATCGTTTACTAAAACTTTATCCCGATCCGTGGCAATACCCACATCTTCCAAACCGATGTTTTCAATATTGGTCTTTATGCCCACAGCGGAAAGTAGAATGTCCGCTTCAAGTACTTCTTCCCCTTTTGAAGTTTTTACTGTGGCTTTTACCCCATCCCCCGAGGTGTCCACTTTGGTGACTTCGGCCGAGGTCTTAATTTTAACTCCGGCTTTTTTAAAACTTCGTTCCAGTTGCTTTGATACATCCTCATCTTCAACCGGGACAATATTTGGCATGTATTCCACAACGGTCACTTCCGTTCCCATGGAATTATAGAAATAGGCGAATTCAATTCCAATGGCACCACTTCCCACTACGATCATCTTCTTAGGCTGTTTATCAAGGGTCATGGCGTCCCGATACCCTATGACCTTTTTACCATCTTGCGGTAAGGAAGGTAATTCCCTACTTCTGGCACCTGTGGCAATGATGATATGATTGGCCGTATATTCAGCTGGATCGCCATGTTCCCCTTTTACAATGACCTTCTTGCCGGCCTGTACTTTTCCATAACCGCTAAGAACCTCAATTTTATTTTTCTTCATGAGGAACTGCACACCCTTGCTCATGCCATCGGCAACATTTCTACTGCGTTGTACCACTTTGTCAAAATCGTGCTCAACTTTTTTTACACTTAATCCATAATCTTCCGCATGTTTTAGGTATTCAAATACCTGAGCCGATTTCAACAATGCTTTTGTGGGAATGCACCCCCAATTTAGACAGACACCACCCAGACTTTCTTTTTCAACAATGGCCGTCTTTAGCCCAAGTTGTGAAGCCCTGATGGCCGTTACATATCCTCCGGGGCCACTGCCCAATACAATAACATCAAAATGACTCATTCGAACGATTTTTGGTTAAATGGACTGCAAATTTAGTGAAGTGTCAGGAGTTTTCCCTAAACATTTTTTGGTTGTAGGTTTTTGATTGTCCCTTAGGTATGGTTGGGGAAATCCAACCTTCTTTTTTTATCATTTTTCCCAAGTAAACAATTTGCCCCACATGTGAGGCATAATGAGCCAATTGCCTATTTATGGCATCAAGTATCGTAAGGTCTTGATTTCTAATTTTTATTGAAGAAGAAAAGTTTGAATAATTTACAGTGTTCAGGGCATCGAAAAGACAACTCCACCCCTTTTCCCATAGTTCGCATAGTTCCTTTTTGGTTTTGGGAGGTTCTTCGAATTCTTCATCTCGATTGCGCCAGGATTTCTCGCCATCTTCGGTCAAAAAATTGGTCCATCGGCTTAACATATTGCCAGCAAGATGTTTTATGATAATTGCAATGCTATTGTCCGTTTCTGAGGGTTTCCAACATAATTCTTCTTCTGAAAGCTGTTCTAAAACTTGGTCACCGTAGGTTTTATAGCGTTTGAATTCGAATTTTGCACTGGACATGAAATTTTCTGAAGACGACATTATTCTTTTTCCGGATCAAAATCAATACTGACCGAATTAATACAATAGCGTTGCCCTGTGGTTGCCCTTGGGCCATCGTCAAAAACATGACCTAAATGACTCCCACAATTTGCACACAAGGTTTCGGTTCGTATCATTCCATGGGAAGTATCGCGGACATACTCGATGGCGCCTTCAACGGCTTCGTCAAAAGAAGGCCATCCGCAACCACTTTCAAATTTGTTTTGGCTTCGAAATAATTTTGTGTCGCACGCTTTACAATGATAATCCCCGTTCTCAAAATGCAGGTTGTATTCTCCGGTAAACGGTCGTTCCGTACCTTTTTGGCGTAATACATAATATTCTTCCGGAGAAAGTTGTTCCTTCCACTCAGCTTCTGATTTATCCATTCCGTATTTCTTCATTCAAACTATTTTTGGTCCGGAATAAAGTTAAGGGCAATACCATTAATACAGTGTCTTTTTCCCGTTGGTTCCGGTCCATCATTAAAAACATGGCCTAAATGTCCGCCACATTGCGCGCAATGCTCCTCAGTCCTTGGATATCCAATTTTGTAATCTACATCATAGGCCACATTACCTTCAATTTCCTTGTAAAAACTGGGCCATCCTGTTCCCGAATTAAATTTATGCTCACTGCTAAAGACGGGTGTACCACAACCAGCGCATACATAAGTGCCTTTCTCCTTATTTTCCAATAAATCACTTGTAAAAGCATTTTCCGTTGCCGCTTTGCGAAGTACATAATACTCCATATCGGTCAATTTTGATTTCCACTCGGCATCCGTTTTTGCAATTGGATATTCAATTTCTTTTTCTGCCTTGGCCATTTCACCTTTCTGTTCTTTGGAAATTTCCATACAAGAAGCAAAGATTATGACCAAAACCAGGGCACTATTTTTTCCCATTCTTTCTTTTTTAATTAGGACGAAATTTTCCCTAAATCCTTTCAGATTTATTGGGACATTGTCCAAAAAGAAAGCCCGCCTTCATGGGACGGGCTTTACATTTCTAATTTGCGAAATTAGTCCAATTGAATCTTTTCCATGTTCGAGGTATCAAATTTCATGGCGTCCATTACGGAATTTAAATTCGTAAGATCAATGGATGGATTACTTCCAAATTCTGTGGGTACCACCGCAATTCTAAAAACCTGATTATCCGTATCACCAGGTAATAAAGTGTTCAAGTCAAAATCGGACTCCAAAAAAATGTTCACATCCAAAAAAGTATGGTCAAAATTATATTGCAACAATCCTTGGTCCAGGATTCGCGTTTGGGGCAATAATCTCCAAATATCGATCGGATTGCCGCCATCTGGATCCTCTATCTGATCCCAAAGGAGGTAGACCAAAACAATATCGGATTCAAATACCTCTAATGTCTGAGGAAATTCAAAAAAGATCCTATAATCGTTTTCTACGGAAAATGTACCTTCAATTTCAACGACCTGGCCTAAAATATTGACTCCATCCTGTCCGTCCAATCCATCAAAACCTGGAGGTCCAGGAGGTCCTTCCGGTCCCTCACAACCAAAAGTTACGGCCGCTAATGCTATTCCAAGGAGTAATTTTATTTTTTTCATGATTATCGATTTTTACTTGATTTGATTTTGTATTCCTTTTTAACATTTTTCATTAAATCAAAAAGCGTTCCAAAAAATTTAGAGGTAGGATTTTTACTTACATTGCTATCCTAGGAAAAAGATGATTAATATTGTACTATCTATTGTTTTTCTGATATGGCAAACGTTATCCCTCATAGTTTATTTACTGAATTTGACATCAATCTTTTTAAGTCTGGAAAACATTTTAGGCTGTACGAAAAATTAGGGTCACATCGTATCGAATTAAATGGCGAAAAAGGCACCTATTTTGCGGTATGGGCACCAACCGCAAAATCCGTTTCGGTAATTGGGGATTTCAATTATTGGGTAGAGGGAGATCATGAACTTTTTGTGCGGTGGGATGAGAGTGGCATATGGGAAGGGTTTGTGCCTGGAATTGAACAAGGAGCCAAATACAAATACAAAATCTATTCCCACAATGATATAAATACGGAAAAAGCCGATCCTTTTGCCCGTTATTGCGAACAACCTCCAAAAACCGCTTCAATTGTATGGGATGCTCCGTACAAATGGAAAGATAAAAAGTGGATGGATACACGCGAGGGCCATAATAATTTGGATAAACCGTATTCCGTTTACGAAGTCCATCTAGGTTCTTGGAAAAAGAAAAATGGTTGGGAATCGCTTTCTTACGTCGAAGCCTCTGGCGAACTTGTGGATTATGTAAAAAAAATGGGCTTTACCCATATTGAGTTCATGCCTATTATGGAATACCCTTTTGATCCTTCATGGGGTTATCAATTAACTGGATATTTTGCTCCGACCTCTAGATTTGGAAAGCCAGAAGATTTTAAATTGTTGGTTGACAAGTTCCATGAAGCAGGAATAGGAGTACTATTGGATTGGGTTCCTTCGCACTTTCCCGAAGATGCCCATGGCCTTGGTTTTTTTGATGGTTCACATCTCTACGAGCATCCGGATAGAAGAAAAGGCTATCATCCAGATTGGAAGAGTTTAATTTTCAATTATGGAAGAAATGAGGTACGTGCATTTTTAATCAGTAATGCTGTCTTTTGGCTAGATCAATTTCATGTAGATGGGCTTAGGGTAGATGCCGTTGCATCAATGCTTTATTTGGATTATTCAAGGGAGGATGGTGAATGGGAACCCAACATGTATGGAAATAATGAGAATTTGGAAGCCATGTCTTTCATTCGCGAAATGAACCAAGAGGTATATGCAAGTTTTAAGGGGGTACAGACCATTGCAGAAGAGTCAACCGCATTTACGGGGGTATCCAAACCGGTTCATTTTGGGGGGCTCGGTTTTGGGATGAAATGGATGATGGGTTGGATGCATGATACCTTGGAATACTTTAAGAAGGAACCTGTCTATAGACAACACCATCAGGGGGATATTACCTTTAGTATGACCTATGCCTTTACCGAGAATTTTATGCTTCCGTTTTCCCATGATGAGGTCGTCTACGGTAAAAATTCCCTTATTTATAGAATGCCTGGGGATGAATGGCAACGTTTTGCCAACTTACGGTTATTGTTTGGCTATATGTTCACGCACCCTGGAGCTAATTTAATATTTATGGGAGGGGAATTCGGCCAAACTTCTGAGTGGAATTTCCAAGAAAGTTTGGATTGGCACCTGTTGGATTATGAGTTTCATCAAGGAGTTCAAAAAGTGGTTCAAGACCTTAATGCCATATATAAGACCCAACCCGCATTGTATGAAAAGCAGTTCAGTGCAGAAGGTTTTGAGTGGATTGAGTGGAACGATTCGGAAAATTCGGTATTGACCTACGTCCGAAAAGGCCATGATGCCAAAGATGACCTTATTATTATGGCCAATTTTACCCCTGTCCCTAGGGAGAAGTATAGGGTAGGGGTACCAAGTACAAAACAGCTCAAATTACTGTTCAACAGTGACGATAGTAAGTATGCAGGAAGCGGAACTGCCAAAAAGATGGTGAGACCTTCAAAAAAGGCCTGGAACGGAAGGGAGAACTCCATTGAAGTACATCTTCCTCCACTAGGTTTGTTGATTTACAAGTAAAGTGGCAACAACTACAACCTTGTAGTATGGCAATTGTTCAAAAGTACTTTTCCTAAAGTCAGGGGAAAGTGCTTTTTTTGTTAGTCTTTTAAATCATTGAACATATGATTATCAATACCGAAGTTGAAAAAAGAGGCAATCTTTTTCCCAACCATATCGTAGATTTTAAACAGGATAATGACAAACTCTATTTCACCACCCAGAACGGGGTTATTTTGGAACTTACGGTGTTAAGGGACAGTATGATTCGTTTTAGGTATGCAACAGAACATGCTTTTGAACCCGATTTCTCCTATGCCATTAGCAAAGAGGTCATTACTGGATATAACAATCTGGAAGTAAAAGAGGAAATACCGGAATATGTAGTAGAGACCTCCAAAATACGAATCTACATCAATAAAAGTAATCTTAAGGTTCAGATCCATGATTTGGATGACCTGCCAATTAACGAAGATGACACAGGTTTTCATTGGGAAGAGAATTACGATTACGGTGGTAATGTGGTAAAAATGACCAAAGTAACGCAAACTGGAGAGAGCTTTTATGGAATGGGGGATAAGGCTTCCCATACCAATTTAAAAGGTAAACGAGTCTCTAACTGGGTTACGGATTCATATGCTTATGGCAAAGACCAAGAGCCATTGTATAAATCCATACCATTTTATGTTGGACTCCATAATGATTTGGCCTATGGCATTTTCTTTGATAATTCCTTTGGAACGTATTTTGATTTTGCCCACGAAAGGCGGAACCTTACCAGTTTTTGGGCTGATGGTGGTGAAATGAACTATTACTTTTTCTATGGCCCTAAAATTTCTCAGGTGGTTGAAGCCTATACCGATTTAACGGGGGTGCCAGAGTTGCCACCTATGTGGGCCTTAGGCTTCCATCAGTCGAAATGGAGTTATTATCCCGAAAAGAGGGTCAAACAATTGGCTGCCAATTTCAGGAAGCATAGAATTCCATGTGATGCCATTTATCTCGATATAGATTACATGGAGGGGTTCCGTTGTTTTACATGGAACCACAGGCGTTTTCCCAATCCTAAGAAAATGATTGCCGAACTGGAGGAGGATGGGTTTAAGACGGTAACCATGATTGATCCTGGACTCAAAATAGACCGTGATTATTGGGTGTATAAACAAGCTATGGACCACGATTACTTTTGTAAAAGGGCGGATGGCCCTCATTTTAAGGGTAAAGTTTGGCCTGGCGAATGTAAGTTTCCTGATTTCACCAACCCCGAAGTACGTGAATGGTGGGGCGGTTTATATAAAGAAATGATTTCGGAAATTGGCGTACATGGAGTATGGAACGATATGAATGAGCCTGCGGTTATGGAAGTCCCTACCAAGACCGCCAATTTAGATGTAAGGCATGATTATGATGGGCATCCTTGTAGTCACAGAAAGGCCCATAATGTCTATGGGATGCAAATGGTAAGGGCCACATATCAAGGTCTAAAAAAGTTTACCTTCCCTAAAAGGCCCTTTGTTTTGACCCGGGCTGCATATGCTGGCACCCAAAGATATTGTGCAACATGGACTGGTGATAACGTAGCTACATGGGAACACCTCTGGATAGCCAATGTGCAAATGCAACGTATGTGTATGAGTGGGTATTCCTTTGTTGGTTCGGATATTGGAGGCTTTGCAGAGCAACCTAACGGGGAGCTCTTTGCGAGATGGGTACAATTAGGGGTATTTCATCCATTTTGTAGAGTACATTCCAGTGGTGATCATGGAGATCAGGAGCCTTGGTCTTTCGGCACCGAGATTACCGATATCGTAAGAAAGTTTATTGAGCTCAGATATCAATTACTACCTTATTTGTACACCACCTTTTACAACTATGTAACCAATGGGGTGCCTATGTTGCAATCATTGGTATATTATGATCAAGAAGATACGCAGACCCATTTTAGAACAGATGAGTTTTTATTTGGTGAACATATCCTGGTATGTCCCGTCCAAGAACCAAATTCCCAAGGCCGCAGAATGTATCTTCCTAAAGGCAAATGGTATAATTACTGGACGGAGGAAATTGTTGATGGAAAGATTGAAAAATGGGTTTCTGCACCTTTGGACAAAATCCCATTATTTATTAAGGAAGGTGCTGTGATTCCAAAGTACCCTATCCAGCAGTATGTGGGGGAGAAAGAAATATCCGAATTGATGGTTGATGCATATTATAAGGAAGGAACAGAAAAATCTACTATTTATGAGGATCAATTGGAAGGTTTTGACCATAAAAAAGGCAGGTACAGTTTGCGTAACTTTAGACTACGGGGAAAAGAAAATGAGCTGATTCTACAGCAATTTAAAGATGGAAGTTTTATTACCTCCTATGAAACTTTTAAGATACAGTTCCATGGTCTTCCCTTTAAGATTTCAAAGATTGAAGTGGACAATGAAATTGTGGATTTGGATACCGTTAAGTTTGATGGCAATTCCTGTATTGAAGTAAGTAAGGACATTACGGAACTTCATTTGTTCGGGGACTAGACATGTGACTTTTGCCAATTATAGGGGTCCAATGGTATAAGAAGATTTTTGATTTTGTAATTTAACATACCAAATGGGAATACGAGCCCTTTAGATCGTTCATGAATTCCTGATAATAGTTGACAACTTAATTTGATGAACTATGAGAAAATTCACTCTTGCCATAACTGTTTTTTTATTTGTTGCAGCTTGTAAGACCAATCCCTTCACGGGGCAGAAAACACTCAATTTTTATGGGAACCAACAGCTTTTCCCGATGGCATTTGCACAATACGATCAATTTCTTACTGAGAATAATGTAGTTACGGGCACGGAAGAAGCCAATATGATCAAAACCGTTGGACAGCGAATTGCCAGGGCCTCAGAAACTTGGTTAAATGCCAATGGATATCCTGGTTACCTTAAGGATTACCAATGGGAATATAATCTAGTGGATGACGAAACGGTAAATGCGTGGTGTATGCCTGGTGGTAAAATAGTATTCTACACGGGTATTTTACCTATTTGTCAAAGCGAAACGGGGGTAGCTGTTGTGATGGGACATGAAGTGGCGCATGCCCTAGCAGATCATGGTGCGCAACGCATGAGTGCCGGTACCTTACAACAAGTTGGTGCCGTCGGCGTTGCTGTGGCGACCAGTGGAAAATCTGCAGAATCCCAGAATGCATGGATGCAAGCCTATGGAATCGGCTCTCAATTTGGGGGGATGCTTCCCTTTAGTAGAAGCCATGAAACCGAAGCGGATAAGATAGGTCTTCAAATAATGGCTATTGCAGGATACAACCCGGATGAAGCAGCCGAACTATGGAAAAGGATGAAAGCGAAATCTGGAGGTCAAGCTCCTCCAGAATTTATGAGCACCCACCCTTCCAATGATACACGCATAAATAACTTGACCGCATGGGCCCCTGGGGCCAAGAAAGAGGCAGCAAAATTTGGGGTGACCTCCTTTAAATAATTAGTATAGTACAAAAGAAATACTAGTAAAAGCTGCCCGTTTCGGGCAGCTTTTCTATTTTTAAGGTATGGCAAAAGTCTTCGCATTAAAAGGAGAGAAGAAATTATTAAATGCATGGGCTTTTTATGATTGGGCGACTTCCGTCTATAACCTTACCATTTCTAGTGCCGTATTCCCTATTTATTATGGAGCGCTTTTTAGGATGGCAGAGGTTGAGACCGTTGCGGTTTTTGGTACTCAGATTGAAAGGGCCCCACTGATCGGTTATATCTCTTCCCTTTCATTTATAATTATTGCTTTGATTACCCCTTTAGTTTCTGGAATCGCGGATTATTTGGGGAATAAAAAGATTTTTTTAAAGTTTTTCACTTACCTAGGGGCCTTGGGTTGTATTGGCTTGTATTGGTTTTCTCTTGAACATATCTATTGGAGTCTGATTTGTTATATGGCAGGTCTAGTAGGGTCTTGGGTCAGCTTTGCGATTTATAATTCCTATTTACCTGATGTGGCCTATCCAGAACAGCAAGATAAACTTAGTGCTAAGGGATTTTCGTTCGGATATCTGGGGAGCGTTCTTTTATTGTGCCTAAACCTCTGGATGGTAATGGCTCCCCAAACTTTTGGTTTTTATGATACTGGTGGTGTCCCAGCAGCGGTCCAGGCCATGAAAATATCATTTGTAACGGTGGGCCTGTGGTGGATGTTATTCAGTCAATATAGTTTTTACCACCTCCCTAGAGGCTATAAAAAGGAAGGCGAACGAACCAACATTATTTTAAATGGCTTTAGGGAACTAAAATTGGTCTGGCATCAATTGGGCGAGCAAATTAGATTAAAAAGGTATCTAGTTGCCTTTTTCGTATACAGTATGGCCGTGCAGACGATTATGCTAATTGCGGCCTATTTTGGTGAACAGGAAATTGATTGGGGTTCTGATGAAAAAAGACAGTTTGGTTTGATAGCCAGCATACTTATGATTCAATTGGTTGCTATCATTGGAGCTTATGTCATTGCTTGGTCGTCAAAACGTTTTGGAAATATTAGGACGCTGATCGTAGTGAACGTTTTATGGTTTTTAATCTGCTTATATGCATATACCATGATTAGTCCAACGGACTTTTATATTGGAGCAGCCTTGGTGGGCTTGGTTATGGGGGGAATTCAGGCACTTTCACGCTCTACCTATTCTAAATTTTTACCGGAGACTACGGATACCACCTCGTTTTTTAGTTTTTATGATGTTTCCGAAAAAATAGGAATCATCATTGGAACTTTTCTTTTCGGGTATATCATACAAATCACTGGAAATATGAGGTACTCCGCCTTGTTTTTTGCCTTTTTCTTTATTGTGGGAGCCTTACTATTACTAAGAATAAACAAAAAGCCCTGACGGATTCGTCAGGGCTTTCGGTGTTTATCAATTGGTCGTTTTTTGATTATTGTACCCTAATAACTTGAGATATCTCCTGAACCGGAACTTTTGGTATTGATCTTTTTTGGATTCCCTTTAAAACTAATGTCTCCAGATCCAGAAACACGTGCTTTAAGCATTTCCTTGGCAGTAACTTTAATATCTGCCGAACCGGAAACTTGAGCATCCACAAAATCCGCTTCCAAATCATAAGCTCTAATATCGCCTGAACCTGAAACTGAAACTTCAAAATCAGTTGTCGTTCCAGATAGTCGTATGTCTCCAGAACCGGACATCGAAGCATCAACGCTTTTGGCCTCAACTTCAAGGGTAATATCCCCCGATCCTGAAATTGAGGTTTTAAAGTTATCGGATTTCAATGTTGTTTTACCAACGATATCACCTGAACCGGAAAGGGAAACTCCATTAATACTTTCCACAGGTACTATAATGAGTATTCCCTCATTCCAATTGGAAGGCTTTAGATTGACCCCTTTTTTCTGTTTAATGGTCAATTTTCCATCTTTGACTTCAGTTTTGATGTATTCCAACAGGTTGGATTCCCCTGTCAGGGTCAGCTCCCCTTCGTTACCATCAACGAGTTCCACATCGAACCATCCGGCCAATGCCACTCTGTCATATGTTCCCACCGAGCGTTCGATGGTCATCGTATTTCCATTTCCTTTTACCCTTTTCCATTGCGCATTTGAAAGGGTAACGGTCAATAAAGCCAATGTAATTGTTAGTGTTTTTTTCATGATTTTAGTTTTTGATTGTGAATTAGTAACTGGAAATATCCCCAGAACCTGAGGTTTTACTGTCTATTTTGGTGGGATTCCCCTTATAAGTAATATCCCCGGATCCTGCCACTCTAGCTTTGATTCCTTGATTGGCAGTGACACTAAGGTCAGCTGAGCCGGCAACACTGGCTTCAACATAATCGGCATCTAGGTCAAAAGCGTTAATATCGCCAGAACCAGCCACCGAAACTTTGAAGTTGTTGGCCGAACCATTGAATTGCATATCTCCTGAGCCAGATAATGAAGCTTCAAAGTCCTTAGCTTCCACCGCTAAATTAACATCTCCAGAACCCGCCAAGGAGGCTTTAAACGTATCTGTTTTTATGGTTGTCTTTGAAATGACGTCCCCAGAACCTGCTAAGCTCACGGCATTTACTTCCTCAATGGGAACAGTCACTTCAATGCCACTCTTCCAAATAGAAGATTTTAAGCTAACCCCTTTTTCTTTTTTTATGGTCAGTTTTCCATTTTTAACCTCGGTCACAATATATTCCAAAAGGTTTTCTTCTCCCTTTAAGGTTATGTTACCTTCTTTTCCATCGACCAATATAACATCGAACCAACCCGCCGAAGCGATGGATTCGTATTCGCCAACCGAACGTTCAACAGTTACTACCTTCCCATTTCCCCTTATTTTCTTTCCATTCCATTGGGCGGTTGTTATAATCGAGCAAAGTACTAGACTTGCGGTAAGTAATTTCTTCATGGTTGTCCTTAATTTGTTAGTTATTAATTTTTATAGAAGGATACCCCTCCGTATTCACTGTCAATTTGAATTACGTTTCCGGAATTGTCACTTCCATAGTATCCATTATAATATTTTTCACTTGATTTTTCCTTCCTGATCTGAATTTCAAAATCACCTATACCGTTGACACCAGCATATTCAGTGGTAATATCAAAATCAAAATGGTAATCGGGAGAATAGCCGATTTTAATTCCTGTATAATCCGAGCGGATATTCACATCGCCGGCGTCTGGTGTCAATTCTTCTATTTTTACCGAGCCATAATCTGCTGTGACGCTTACACTTCCACCGACCTCTCCGAACTTGATACCAATATAGTCACCACTTCCTGAAACGCTCTTTACCTTACTCACTTCCATTGAACCATAATCACAGGTATAATCCAAATCCTCCATTTCACGGATTACGGCATTGGTGTAATCGGCATTGACCTTTAAGTCACCTGCTTTTTCCACAGTGAACCCCGAATAATCGGCAATTATTTCTGCACTGTTAATGTAGTCAAAAGTGGAACGTGAGGTATAGTCAAATCGCAGCTCGTTGTTCCTTCCCCTTAATTGGCCTACCTCCATCTTTCCATAATCACAGTTAATTTTTGCGTGTCCATCAACTCGATCTAGGTAAATGTTGCCGTAATCATTGGAAAGGTTAATACTGTTTTTTACAGGAAGCTTAATAGTATAATTCACTTGGATGCTAACGTTGTTACGTTTACCCCATTTCCAGCCCCAGCTATTGTTTCGATTGCCAAATCGCGTTATAGCAGAAACCATATTTGAACTACCGTCAAAATCCACATCAATTTCATCCAATCGATCCTGAACTTTGTCCTCATTATTTCCATTGGTTTTAATGTAGACCTCAATCATGACCTTGTCTTGATCCCAAGAAGTGAGGGTAAGGTTGCCATAGCTGTTCTTTACTTTTAGCAAGGCATCTGAATTCACATCGAATTCCTTTTTGATTGTCTTTTCTTTGGTGTATTTTCCCTTCATTCCTCCACCACCAGCTACTGCCATGGCAGTAAAAGGGACCAGTAAAAGGGTCATACATATATATTTAAATAGTAAAGTTCGCATCATCTTGTGGTTTTAAATTTTTAATGGTTTCTACGTTGGCTAAAACTTCTTCCAATAAATCGATTCGTATTTGAAAATTGGTTATCATGGCATTTAATAGCATCTTACTATTGCCGCCATTGACTAGTTCTTGCTCCAAAACCTTATAATCGGCTTCCAATTCACTAAGTTTAGCCAAGGTATCGTTCACCAGTTTTGCAGTTTCTGGCGACTTTTCTTCTTTGAGCAACTGCACCTGTTCTTCGATTAAACTGGCAAAGTAAAACTCGGTTTCAGAGATTTCAGGAGCGATTTCTACGACCTGTTCTTTAATGCTTGGTTGGTTGTTGAACAATTGTAGACCGAGTACACATAGCAAAGCAATAGAAGCTGCAATGGACAAAGGTTTCCACCAATTTCTCTTATTTGGTAGCGTAGCCACTCCATTGGCTTGGTTCAACTTTTCAAGAAAGCGTTCTTGATGACCGGCCTTGGGCTCTTCAAAGTCAAAATCATCATGAAGTCTTTCAAATAGATTATCTAAACGTTCTTTTTTCATAACTAAACATTTACCGCTAACTTTTTTCGTAGACTTTCCTTGGCTCTTGAAATGGTCGTCCTACAATTGGCATAGCTTATATCCATAATTTGACTGATTTCTTCGTAATCATATCCCTCAATGAGGTTTAAGGTCAAAGAAACTCTGTAATTGTCTTTTAAACTATTCATGGTTTCCATCACTTTTTGAGCCTTCAGTTCCGTATAACCACTTTGGTCCAAACCAATTGCATCATTATCTTCGACCTTATATAGTACCTCATCTAAATCAGTAGTTTGATTCTTCTGCTGTTTTCTGTAATGATAAATACTGTTATTGATGACAATTCTCTTTAACCAGGCTCCAAAAGTTACATTGCCCTTGAACGTATGCAACTTTGTAAACGCATTCAAAAAAGACTCCTGCATTACATCTTCTGCTTCTGCGGTATGTTTCACTATTCGTAAAGCAGTATTGTACATGGCCTTGTAATATCGGTTATAGATTTCCATCTGTGCCCGTTGCTTGCCTTCAAGGCATTGTTGCAACAACGCGTCAATATTTTCATTCTGGTGGCTCAAAAGGTGAATGGTTTGTCTTAGAGATGGCAAAATTTAACAACTGTTACACTTTTGCAAATTTTTTTTTGAGCCTGTGGCATAAGAATTGTTTCCTAATACCTAATAATAGATAATTCGTTATTGTAAACAACTGTAAGTCAGTAGGTTTTAGGTTTGCTCTATGAGGTTGAATTGCGCTGGACTTATAGTTTTAATGACAGAATGACTGAAAAATACGTATGAGCTCAATAAAATTTGAAAGTCTTGACAATATGTCTTTCCAAGGTTTGGATGATGAGGCGGAGTTGATTCCACTGTTAACCCCTGAGGATGAAGAGGAAATGAACAGGGAGAACCTCCCAGAAACCTTGCCTATATTACCATTACGAAATACGGTGCTTTTTCCTGGGGTGGTCATCCCGATTACCGCAGGAAGGGATAAATCCATAAATCTAATTAAAGATGCTAATCATGGCTCTAAAGTGATTGGGGTCGTTTCCCAAAAAGATGAAAGTGTTGAAAACCCAGAGGTGAAGGATATCAACTCTTTAGGTACCGTGGCAAGAATCCTAAGGGTATTACAAATGCCGGACGGCAACACTACCGTTATCATTCAGGGGAAAAAGCGATTTGAGATAGCCGAGGTCATTACCGAAAAGCCGTATATGACGGCTACCATCAAGGAAGCTGACGAAACAAGACCTGAATCTGACGACAAAGAGTTTTTAGCAATAATTGACTCTATAAAGGAGTTGGCCTATCAAATCATAAAAGACAATCCGAACATCCCTAGTGAGGCGACTTTCGCCATCAAAAATATCCAAAGTAATTCTTTCTTGATCAATTTTGTTTCCTCCAACCTCAATTTAGGGGTAAGGGAAAAACAAGAGTTACTCGAGATAAAGGATTTACAACAAAGGGCCCTTGCCACCCTGAAGCACATGAATCTGGAGTTGCAGAAATTGGAATTAAAGAATGATATACAGAGCAAGGTGCGCCATGATATGGACCAGCAGCAACGGGAATATTTCTTACATCAGCAGATGAAGACCATCCAGGAAGAGTTGGGAGGGGTATCTTATGATGAGGAAATTGAGGAGATGCACAAAAAGGCCAAGAAAAAGAAATGGGACGCTAAAGTAAAAGCCCATTTTGACAAGGAATTGGCCAAAATGCAACGGATGAATCCGCAAGTGGCGGAATACTCCATTCAACGTAACTACTTGGACCTTTTCTTGGATTTACCGTGGGATGAATTTTCAAAGGATAAATTTGATTTAAAACGTGCCCAAAAAATATTGGATAGGGATCATTACGGTCTTGAGGATGTTAAGCGAAGAATTATAGAGTATCTGGCCGTTTTGAAATTGCGTAATGATATGAAATCTCCTATTCTTTGTCTTTATGGACCTCCAGGGGTGGGTAAAACCTCATTGGGAAAATCTGTAGCCGAAGCCTTGGGCAGGGAATATGTGCGTATGTCTTTGGGAGGTCTTAGGGATGAAGCGGAGATTCGCGGTCACCGAAAGACCTATATTGGCGCCATGCCCGGACGTATTGTACAAAGTATCAAGAAAGCGGGAACCTCCAATCCTGTGTTCATATTGGATGAAATTGATAAGCTTGGGAATAGCCATCAAGGGGATCCCTCTTCAGCCATGCTTGAAGTCTTGGACCCAGAACAAAATAGTGCGTTTTATGATAATTTCTTGGAAATGGGGTATGACCTTTCCAAAGTGATGTTCATAGCAACAGCAAATAATTTGGGCAGCATTCAACCAGCGCTTCGGGACCGTATGGAGATTATTAATGTAACGGGCTATACCATTGAGGAAAAAGTTCAAATTGCCAAGAAACACTTATTGCCCAAACAGCTAAAAGAACATGGACTGACCCACAATGATTTAAAAATTGGGAAACCCCAATTGGAAAAAATTGTAGAGGGCTATACTAGGGAGTCTGGTGTTAGGACTTTGGAAAAGCAGCTGGCAAAAATGGTGCGTTATGCGGCCAAGAATATTGCTATTGAAGAGGCCTACAATGTAAAAGTGACCAATGAAGTGGTTGAAGAAGTACTTGGACCACCTCGACTGGAACGGGATAAGTATGAAAATAATGAGGTGGCAGGAGTGGTCACTGGCTTAGCTTGGACAAGCGTTGGTGGTGATATCCTGTTTATTGAGTCTATCCTTTCCAAAGGAAAGGGACAGCTTAATATTACGGGTAATTTAGGTAAGGTGATGAAGGAATCCGCTACCATTGCCATGGAGTATATTAAATCCAATGCAGAAATTTTTGGCATTGATAGTGAGGTTTTTAGCAAGTATAATGTTCATATCCACGTACCGGAAGGGGCAACGCCCAAAGATGGGCCTAGTGCAGGAATTACGATGCTAACTTCACTGGTATCCTTATTTACCCAGCGAAAGGTGAAAAAGAGCCTGGCCATGACAGGTGAGATTACCCTTCGTGGCAAGGTGCTTCCCGTTGGAGGGATAAAGGAAAAAATTCTTGCAGCTAAACGGGCAAGAATAAAGGAGATCATCCTTTGTGAGGACAACAGAAAGGATATCCTTGAAATTAAGCAAGAATATCTTAGAGGACTCAAGTTTCACTATGTTTCGGATATGAGTGAAGTCGTGGACATCGCCATTACAAAGCAACGTGTCAAGAATGCCAAGAGGTTGTAGTGAGTTTTACGCATTGTTAAACAGGACCCATTTTCAAGGTTCCGACGACAATCGCTATTGGTAGGTTCTTCCTATTTTTGATATATGTCAAAGATAATTATTGCCATTGATGGATACTCCTCTACGGGTAAAAGTACCGTAGCAAAACGCTTGGCGACAGCTTTGGGATACCTGTATGTCGATACTGGGGCGATGTACCGAGCGGTTACATTATATGCCATTGAAAATGGCTTTGTAGGAAATGGAATTGAAGATTTTAAAGGATTGAAATCACATTTACCTAATGTAGAGGTATCCTTTAAAAAAGGCCAAAAGACCAAACAGTTCCAAATCCATTTGAACGATGGGAATATAGAGCATAAAATACGGACTCTTGAGGTCTCCCGTCAAGTGAGTAAAATTGCGGCCATTCCAGAAGTTCGGGAAAAATTGGTAGCGCAACAACAAAAGATGGGCGTCGATAAGGGTATGGTGATGGATGGGAGGGATATTGGCACAGTTGTATTCCCACAAGCGGAATTAAAGTTATTTATGACCGCCTCGGCAGAAAAAAGAGCGCAACGGCGGTACAAAGAACTTTTGGACAGAGGAGATGTAGTAACTTACCAAGAAGTACTCAAAAATGTACAGGAACGGGATTATTTGGACTCTACCAGGGAAATGTCCCCTTTGCAAAAAGCCGAAGATGCCATTGTCTTTGATAATAGCGATATGGGTTTGGATGAGCAGTTTGAAAGAATACTTGATTTTTCACATAGAGTAATCGAGAATCATCCTTTTTAGTCCATAAATGATTAATTTTAAAACAAAAGGATATGGAAAATTTAGTGACATTTTTTTTTGAACTTGTATTCTCTTCGCAAGATCATGGTAGTGAGGAAGGAATACCAGGTGATGACTAAAGACCGGCTATTTTAAATTTAGTGTATCACATACGTTTATAAGAAAATGCCACCGAAGAAGTGGCATTTTCTATTTGTTTTAATCTTGAAGATTAAATGTTTGGTATCACCAATACTTGATCCGGATGAATTAAATCTGGATTTTTTAATTGATCGGTATTGGCTTCAAAGATTTTGTTGTACTTCATGGCATCTCCATAGTAGTGCTTGGCAATCTTACTTAAAGATTCTCCACTTTTTACGGTATGCCTGTGATAAATGGAATTATCAGCTACGGTAATGTTCGCTTTGATATCGGAAGGGCTTTCACCACCAATTTCCTTGATTTTATCCCAAATTGCATTCTTTTCATAGGGTGTATTGGCTTCGCCTTTTACCTTTAAAACGCCACCCTCTTCAGAGATATCACCTCCTTGAATACCCAATTCCTGACCTAAATCCAATACTGCCTGATATTTTGCTTTTACACTCATAATGTTCTTAACTATTTAATGGTTATTATTAGGAAACAAGATAGGTATAAAAGTCACATTTAAGCTCAAATTTCCTTTAAGACTTATTTAAATGGTTTGCTCATACGACAGGGTTTGTTTAACAAGGGAATTCATTGTATTTTTGCACTCCTTTTTTTGCGCAATCAGGAGAGAAAAGGGAAAACAAAAAATGTAAAATCCTTCTACACTAGCGCTTAACTCTTGTAAATGTGTGGAATACAAAGTTAAATCAGCACATGGCTGAAGAAAAAAAAGCCGCTGAAGTAGTTGAAGAAACTGCAACGGCAACCCAAGAAGCTAACGAAACTACTGCAGAGGTTAGCGAAACCGCAGTGCCGGTTAAGGAAGAAGCCCCAAAACAAGACCCTAAAGAATTTCTGGAAAACTTTGATTGGGACAAGTACGAAGAAGGTATTGAAAAGGTTGATGATAGCAAATTAGATGAGTTTGAAAAACTAGTTGCTGAAAACTTCGTGGATACTTCTGATGAAGAAGTGGTGGAAGGTACTGTTGTTCACATGACGGACCGCGAAGCCATTATCGACATCAATGCAAAATCCGAAGGCGTAATTTCCCTTAATGAATTTCGTTACAATCCGGATTTAAAGGTAGGCGATACCGTTGAAGTTCTTATCGATATCCGAGAAGATAAAACAGGGCAATTGGTACTTTCCCATAGAAAGGCAAGGACCATTATGGCATGGGACCGTGTGAATGCGGCGCATGATAAAGAAGAAATTGTTACCGGTTTTGTAAAGTGCAGGACCAAGGGAGGTATGATTGTGGATGTCTTTGGCATTGAAGCATTCCTTCCAGGTTCACAAATCGATGTGAAACCCATTCGCGATTACGATCAATATGTCGGGAAGACCATGGAATTTAAGGTAGTAAAAATCAACCATGAGTTCAAAAACGTGGTTGTTTCCCACAAAGCACTTATTGAAGCGGATATTGAAGAGCAGAAGAAAGAGATTATCGGTCAATTGGAAAAAGGACAGGTATTGGAAGGTGTAGTCAAGAATATCACTTCCTACGGTGTCTTTATCGATCTTGGGGGTGTAGACGGACTCATTCATATTACCGACCTCTCCTGGAGCCGTATCAACCATCCAAATGAGGTGGTTGAGCTCGACCAGAAATTGAACGTTGTCATCCTTGATTTTGATGATAATAAATCAAGAATCCAATTAGGGCTTAAACAACTGGAAAAACATCCTTGGGATGCCCTTGGGGATAATATCAATGTTGGTGATAAAGTAAAAGGTAAAGTTGTAGTAATTGCTGATTATGGCGCCTTCATAGAGGTTGCCGAGGGTGTTGAAGGGTTAATTCACGTTTCAGAAATGTCTTGGTCCACGCACCTTAGATCTGCCCAGGATTTTGTCAATGTTGGTGACGAGGTAGAAGCGGTTGTGCTGACCTTGGATAGGGAAGAACGGAAAATGTCTTTAGGCATTAAGCAATTGACTCCTGACCCATGGACGGATATCACTTCTAAATACCCTGTAGGTTCCAGACATAAAGGAATTGTCAGGAATTTTACCAACTTCGGTGTATTTGTTGAAATGGAAGAGGGAATTGATGGATTGATTTACATCTCTGATCTTTCATGGACCAAGAAAATTAAACACCCATCCGAATTTGTTAATGTCAGTGACACTTTAGAGGTAGAAGTATTGGAGTTGGATGTTGAGGGTAGGAAATTAAGTTTGGGTCATAAGCAGACCACTGAGAATCCTTGGGACAAATACGCTTCTGAGTTCGGTGAAGGAACAGTTCATAAGGCAGCCGTTACCGATATTGTTGATAAAGGTGCTACGGTAGTATTGAATGATGATATTACCGCTTTTGTACCCTCTAGGCATATGGATAAAGAGGATGGTAACAAAATCAAAAAAGGAGAGGAAGTAGAATTTAAGATCATTGAATTCAACAAAGACTTCAAGAGGGTTGTTGCCAGCCATACCGCTATCTTCAGGGAGCAGGAAGAACGGAATGTACGTTCTGCCAAAAAGAAAATGGCGGCCGCTGCTGATGAAGCTGCGCCAACATTAGGTGATGCCAATGCCCAATTACAGGCATTGAAAGACAAAATGGAAGCAGACGCAAAAAAGAAGTAAGCGCGCAAACCACATTATAGTAAAAGCCCTGAACGATAGATAGTTTAGGGCTTTTTTTATTTTATAAGGGTTTGAAGGAAATGATTACTTTTGTAGCCCATGTAAGTCGGTACGCATTCATGAGTCAACGAATCCTGCTTTCGGCCAAAGAAATCGATATTATTCTTCATCGCCTGGCCTGTCAATTGCAGGAAAACCATTTGGATTTTAGAGATACAGTTCTTATTGGCATTCAACCCAGGGGAATTTTTTTGGCAGAAAGATTGGGCAAAATGCTAAAAGAGGACTATAAGGTCAAAAACGTGAAATTGGGCTCTTTGGATATTACTTTTTATCGAGACGACTTCAGGAGAGGAGAAAAGACACTTCAGGCCAATACGACTAAAATTGATTTTTTAGTAGAAGATAAAAAAGTGGTTTTCATTGATGACGTCCTTTATACGGGACGAAGTATACGCGCTGCTTTGACAGCCATACAATCTTTTGGAAGGCCACAAGAAATTGAATTATTGACCTTGATTGACAGAAGGTTTAGCCGCCATCTGCCCATTCAACCTAATTATCGTGGAAGGCAGGTTGATGCCATTAATAACGAACGCGTGAAGGTCATGTGGAAAGAATACGATGGGGAAGATGCTGTTTATCTAGTAGAGAAAGTATGAGTACGCTTAGTGTAGATCACTTGTTGGGAATCAAATACCTTACTAAAGGGGACATTGACCTTATTTTTGAAACAGCGGACCACTTTAAGGAAGTGATCAACCGCTCTATTAAAAAAGTCCCCACTTTACGAGATATAACCATAGCCAATATTTTCTTTGAAAACTCTACCCGTACAAAGCTCTCCTTTGAATTGGCCGAAAAAAGACTATCAGCCGATGTCATTAATTTTTCGGCATCCCAATCATCCGTAAAGAAGGGAGAAACCTTAATCGATACCGTTAACAATATTTTGTCCATGAAAGTGGATATGGTGGTTATGCGCCACCCCAACCCTGGAGCAGGAATTTTCCTTTCAAAGCATGTAAAGGCATCCATTGTCAATGCGGGTGATGGCGCCCATGAGCATCCCACCCAAGCACTTCTGGATTCCTATTCCATTAGGGAAAGGTTAGGGGGTGTAGGAGGGAAAAATGTGGTTATCGTGGGAGATATCCTTCATTCCAGAGTGGCACTTTCCAATATTTTTGCCTTGAAGCTCCAAGGCGCAAATGTCAAGGTTTGTGGCCCTAAAACCTTACTTCCCAAGCATATTGAATCTTTAGGGGTAGAGGTGGAAACCAACCTTAAACAGGCCTTGCAATGGTGCGATGTTGCCAATATGCTGCGTGTACAGAATGAAAGACTGGATGTCAGCTATTTTCCTTCGACGCGGGAGTATACCCAACAGTTTGGACTCAATAAGAAGTTACTTCAAGAATTGGATAAAGATATTGTTGTGATGCATCCCGGACCAGTAAATAGAGGCGTTGAGGTGACCTCCGATGTGGCAGATTCAGGGCAATCCATCATCCTGGAACAGGTAGAAAATGGAGTTGCTATTAGAATGGCAGTAATCTATTTGTTGGCATCCAAAATTAAGTAATCATGATTTTTGATAAATAAGGCACTACGACCACGATTTTTCAGGAAAAAACTTCATTACCCCTATTTCTTCAAAATTTGAACAAGGAAT
The DNA here is from genome assembly GCA_039815575.1 of Bacteroidota bacterium. Taxonomy (GTDB): domain Bacteria; phylum Bacteroidota; class Bacteroidia; order Flavobacteriales; family Flavobacteriaceae; genus Croceivirga. The sequence goes on from JBCBZA010000002.1 coordinate 44,702, forward strand.
ACCCTAAATTAAAACACGATAACATTATCGTTAACCTATTTTCCTTTAAAAATTTGTCAGCGGACAACATTTTGGAATTTTCGGAACTTTCCAATCAGCATAGAAATTCTGGAAAGTCCTTTGTTCTAGTAACAGCTAAAATGACCTATGACGAGGTTCCTGATGAAATTTGTCTAGTTCCAACTCTTCAAGAAGCCAAAGACATCATAGAGATGGAGGAAATAGAACGGGACCTGGGTTTATGAAATTAACCATTTTAGGCTGCTATTCGGCTACCCCTAGGACAATGACCAATCCTACCTCACAGGTTTTGGAAATCAAAAATCATATGTTTTTGATTGACTGTGGGGAGGGAACACAAGTGCAACTACGGAAGGCCAAAATTAAATTTTCCAGAATCCAACACATATTCATTTCCCATCTTCACGGAGATCACTTTTATGGTCTTCCGGGTCTTATTTCTACGTTCCGATTGTTGGGTAGGGAAAAGGAGCTGCATATCTACGGTCCAAAAGGGATAAAAGAGGCCATTACCTTGTTCTTAAAATTAGGGGATTCATGGACCAACTATCCGCTCATCTTCCATGAATTAACATCCAATGTTTCAGAATTAATTTATGAGGACGAAAAAGTAACGGTAACTACCTTGCCCTTGATTCATAGGGTATATACGAATGGCTTCCTATTTCGGGAAAAAACAAATCCAAGGACGTTAAATGCAGAAGCCGTTGCTAAATTTAAGATTGATAAAAGCGAATTCAATAACATTAAAAGTGGGAAGGATGTCGTTTTGGATGATGGGACCGTTATCGCGAACAAAAAATTGACATTTGACCCCCTTGGGCCAAAAAGTTATGCCTTTTGTAGTGATACCCGATATAATGAAGCAGTTATCCCATTGATTAAAAATGTTACTGCGCTTTATCATGAATCCACCTTTTTGGAATCTGAGCTGCATTTATGTCAAAAGACAAAGCATTCCACCTCCAAACAGGCAGCTACTATTGCTAAACAAGCCAATGTGGACACCTTAATTCTAGGTCATTATTCTACTCGTTATAAGACCATAGAACTATTTAAAGAAGAGGCCCAAAAAGTTTTTGGGAATGTTGAGTTGGCAGAGGATGGGAAGATTTTTAATTTATAAAAAAAATAGGTTCACCACATATTCAACAAACCTATGGCAAATTCCCATCCGTAAAATTTTTCAGTTGATTTTATATGCCTTACCCTTCGGGAAAGCCCTGTTTTAAGTTCTAAAATATAGCCCACTTTAGATAAATGATTTTTCCATATTTAATAATTCGTTTTACGAAAGATTACCTCTTTGGGTCTTTGTACTTTTGGCAAGCAATTTATTTGGAATGAATATACGAAAACAACAACTCCTAGCTTTTGACCGCTTATTGACCATTATGGATGACCTTAGGGAAAAGTGCCCATGGGACCGTAAGCAAACTATGGAGAGCTTACGTCATCTTACGATAGAGGAGACCTATGAACTTGGGGATGCCATTTTGGACAATGATTTGAACGAGGTAAAAAAAGAACTTGGTGATTTATTGCTTCATATTGTTTTTTATGCCAAAATAGGTTCAGAAACCCAAGATTTTGACATAGCGGATGTGGCCAATGGGATATGTAAAAAACTGATCAATAGGCACCCGCATATTTATGGAGATATTGAAGCCAAGGATGAGGATGAGGTGAAAAGAAATTGGGAAAACATTAAACTGAAGGAAGGGAAGAAAAGTGTACTTGAAGGGGTGCCCCTTAGCCTTCCCGCTCTTGTAAAGGCAAATAGAATTCAGGAAAAGGTGGCAGGCGTAGGATTTGATTGGGAGCAGCCCGAACAGGTCTTTGAAAAACTACAGGAAGAACTTGGGGAGCTTCAAACAGAAATAAAAGTTGCTGATGTCAATAACATTGAAAGCGAATTTGGGGATGTTCTTTTTTCCATGGTGAATTACGCACGATTTTTAGGAATAAACCCCGAAAATGCTTTAGAACGTACCAATAAAAAATTCATTCATAGGTTTCAATATTTGGAATCCAAAGCCAGGGTGCAAGGTAAAAGCTTAAAAGACATGAGTTTGGCTGAAATGGATGTTTTTTGGGAAGAAGCGAAAAGAATAAAGACTTAAGGGCAAAAAGTGCAAAAGAGGTCAATTTAGAATGATCATTTTACGCTTATGAGGGCCCAAATAAACCAATAACAATACGTAGTTGTTCAATCAATACACAAAAGAATTTTCATATAACCTAAAACTGGCAACACCGGTAGTATTAGGTATGCTAGGACATACTTTTGTGGCCTTCGCTGATAACATTATGGTTGGCCAATTGGGAACGGCTGAACTGGCCGCTGTGTCTTTAGGAAATAGTTTGGTCCTAATGTTCATGTACGTTGGTATTGGGTTTTCTACAGCCATCACTCCCTTAGTTGCCGAAGCTGATGGCGCAGGCAATCAAGGTGAGGCCAAGAAAGTGCTAAAGCATGGTATCTTAATGTGCATCGTTTTGGGAGTAGGGCTTTTTGGGCTGATTATGGCTTGCAAACCTTTATTGTACATGGCCAAACAACCCAAAGAGGTAGTGGAACTTGCTGTTCCTTATCTCAACTTAGTTGCCTTTTCCATTATTCCCATGATTATCTTTCAAGCCTTTAGGCAGTTTTCGGAAGGGATGTCGCAAACTCGATTTCCAATGTATGCTACCATTCTAGCCAATGTCTTGAATATCCTTATTAATTATTTACTGATTTTTGGAACGTTTGGCTTTCCCAAATTGGGAATTATAGGGGCGGCCCTAGGCACCTTGATTTCCCGACTGCTCATGCTGGGATACCTATATTTCCTACTTTATACCAAACAGAAATATAGGGGCTTTGTCACAAATTTCAATTTCAAAAGTCTGAGCAAAAAAACCATCAACAAACTGGTCAATTTAGGGTTTCCGTCATCTTTACAGGTATTTTTTGAGGTAGCAATTTTCACGGCTGCCATATGGCTGAGTGGGGTATTGGGGAAGAATGCCCAGGCCGCCAATCAAATAGCATTGAACCTAAGTAGTATGACCTATATGGTAGGAGTGGGGCTCAGTGTGGCAGCTATGGTTCGCATTGGAAATCAAAAAGGGCTACAACGGTTTAGGGATTTGAGACGCATCGGAAAATCAATTTTTCTGCTTACTTTTCTTATTGAAATCGTTTTTGCAACCATTTTCATTGTGGGTAAAGATGGGTTGCCTACTATTTATTTGGATGTGGACGATCTGAAAAACCAGGCGGATAATATCGAAGTCATTAGTTTGGCCGCTAAACTGTTGCTGATAGCCGCTTTTTTTCAGATTTCCGATGGTATTCAAGTGGTGGTACTTGGTGCGCTGCGAGGCATTCAAGATGTTAAAATTCCTACGGCGATTACTTTTGTGGCCTATTGGCTAATTGGATTTCCAATTTCCTATTATTTAGGACTCCATACCGAATTGAAAAGTATGGGTATTTGGATTGGCCTGCTTTCAGGACTTACGGCTTCTGGTGTTATGTTGTATATTCGATTTCATATTTTGACCAATGGATTAATTGTAGAAAAAGTAAATGGAACTCCCTAAATTTTTACTCGGTGATAATACGGATTACCCTGATGGTATTTACATTGTACATACTGAATACCCCCGTTTCATAATTAACCTGGAAAACGATGAGGTAGAATGGCTGGAAGAATTTTCGAAAGAGGATGAAGCCGAATTGACTTCGGAAGCGGAAAGCCTTATTGCCACAGCTACTGCTTTTTATGACCGGGAAGTTTCTAGATACGAAGGCTAATGATGCTTGAAGAATTAATTCAGTGGGATAAGGAGTTTTTTCTTTTCTTAAATGGATTGGGAAGTTCAACTTGGGATGGTTTTTGGCTATTCATAACAGGCAAGTGGAGTGCTATTCCTTTATACGCTATTCTGCTACTGTTGTCCATTCGCTTTTTTGGGTGGAAAGGTACTGGTGTTTTGTTGGTAGTTGTTGCCTTGCTCATTACCACTACAGATCAACTGGCCAATTTTTTTAAATATGGTATAGCGAGACTGCGGCCCTGTCACGATGAACAACTATTTGATGCCATGCGCCTGGTAAAACGCTCCTGTGGAGGAAAGTTTGGCTATTTTTCTGCCCATGCGTCCAATGCTATGGCATTGGCGTCTTTTTTCTCAATTTTGCTCCAAAAGAAGCAAAAATGGATACCACTACTCCTATTGCTATGGGCTATTTTGGTTGGATATAGCCGTATTTATATTGGCGTACATTTTCCTGGAGATGTTTTAACAGGTCTATTGATTGGACTCTTGTTCGGTTGGTTGTACGCTAGGTTATTTATCTTTGCCCTACATAAAATTGGGGTATGATAACCAACGTCCGGTATTGGTTCCTGTTATTTTTAGTGGGTTTGATATATCTAGCAGGAATGTTCGTTACCCTTTTTGAGAACGACTCTGCCCAATTTGCTGTCATGGCCATGCGGATGGTCCAGGAAAACGATTTCCTGAATCTTTTCAAGGGTCCCGAGGAATACCTGGACAAACCCCATATGCACTATTGGTTGGCTGCGCTTTCCTTTAAAATTTTTGGTGTTTATGATTGGGCCTACAGGATTCCTGGAATCTTGTTAACATTTTTGGGGGCTTATAGCTGTTTTGGATTGGGTAAGTTGCTGTACAACATAGATGTTGGAAAGTTTGCTGCCCTTATTTTTTTGACCTGTCAAACTATAGTTTTAGCAGCCATTGATATAAGGACAGATGCTGTGCTCACAGGCTTTACCATATTTTCAATTTGGCATTTAGTGGCATATATAGAGAAAAATTCTTTAAAACATATTCTTTTAGGTGCTTTTGGGGCTGGTATGGCTTTTTCAACCAAGGGCCAAATTGCCTTATTGGTTATTGGTATTTGTATTCTTTGTCATCTAGCCTACACGCGAAAATGGTATCGCTTTTTGAATTGGAAGGTCTTAATGGCTCTTTTGATCTTTGGTTTGGCAATTTCTCCAATGCTTTATGCCTATTACTATCAGTTTGACCTGCATCCCGAGAAGATAATTCGAGGACGTAGCGATCGCAGTGGTATTTTCTTTATTTTCTGGGAACAAAGCTTTGAACGCATGAGCGGCGAGGGAGTTGGTAAAAATAGTAGCGACTACTTCTTTTTCTTTCATACGTTTTTATGGGTGTTCCTTCCCTGGACCGTTCTTGGATTAATTGCCTACTGGTGGCGGGCAAAAGCTTTTGTGAAACTGAAGTTCAAATACCTTCCTTCTTTTGAATTTTTGACTTTGGGCGGAATCACACTTGTCTTTTTCATTATCAGTTTTGCTCAGTTCAAATTGCCACACTACATGAACATTATGATGCCCTTATATTCAATTTTAACGGCATCTTACCTCCATAGTTTACACAAATACACGAAAAGCAAGGCAATAAAGGGTCTTCTGGGAATTCAATACTTCATTTTGGCGGTAGTCTTTATTTTTTCACTTTTGATTTGTTTCTACGTGTTCAAGTTTGAAAATTTATGGGCGTATGCGCTATTGGTCACCGCTTTGCTTTTAATTGTTTATTTCTGTTTAAAACGAGAGGCTTATTATTTACGGTTGATTACGCTTTCCGTATATGCATCACTTTTGCTCAATGGGGTAATGAACCTTCATTTCTATCCCTCACTGTTAAAATACCAAGGGGGTTCTGAAATGGCCCAAGAGGTGGAAAAAAATGGAATTTCCCCCACTAACATCTACAAGTTTACCGATAGGCATACATGGGCATTGGATTTCTACAATAAAGCGCCTGTAAAGATGTTGCCATTAGCGCAACTTAAGGATAAAAAAGATGTTTGGGTCTATGTAAATCCAGAAGAGTTGGAAGCCCTTCAAAAGACTGGTCTTGATTGGGACAGGCAACTTACTGTAAATCAGTTTAGAATTACCCGATTGCAACTTAAATTCTTAAATCCTTCAACGCGATATAAAAAACTAAATAAAATGCATTTAGTACACTTGAACTAAGTTGTTACCGTTTCCAATTTTGGTTTTTTGAAGTGGTATCCAATACCAAAAAAGGAGACTAAGGCCGTAATTAGGAAAAAAACAAAACTTATCCCTATTGCTACATTGGCATCCAATCCAAGCCATTTGGCACCGTAAAGAAAGGTGACTTCACGACTCCCAATCCCTCCTATGGTCAAGGGAATGACGGAAACAAGGGACGAAATCATAAAGATGAATAAATAGGCCAAACCAGTATCGGTTGTTCCGAGTGCCCTTATGATACAAATTGTGGCCCCTAACTGGATTGCCTGTAGTAACGCTGAATATCCAAAAGAGCTCCAAAATATAGGAATGGCATAAGGGAACAAACGTTTAGTGATGATCCAAAAGAAGAATATCCCCATGGGAATAGCGGTCCAAAAAAACCATCCTATTTTGTTAAAAATAGGTATTTGCATAATACCGGCGAAGACGCAAGCATAAATGAGAATTAAAAGCATTCCACTCAACCTATCCAACAACAATACGCCTACAACCCTTTTGATCTTTGCCTTAAATTTTTTTTGGATAACATATCCCTTATAGGCATCTCCGCCGATACCGCCAGGCAGGAATAAATTATAAAACATACCCAACAAATACAACTTGAGGTTGCTCATTTGGGTTAGCGGTACGTCAATCGCATGAAAATAAAGGTTGAGTCGAAGGGAATTAAAAACCTTAGAAATTACATAAAGCAACAATGCAGCCGTGAGCCATACCCAATTCGCAGATTTTAAGACATAAACAACTTCTTGAAAGTCAATTTTTGTAAAAATGAAGTAAATCAGAAAAAGACTAATTATTGTCTTTAAAATAGTGGTCAGGAGTTTACGCTGTTTTTCCGTCACCTATGGTTATTTTTTTAATGCGGTAAGGACGTTTGGATTGTGATTCGTAATACGTTCGAATAAGCAGCTCCATAACAATACCAATGGTGAATAATTGAATGCCACCAAGAATGAACATCATACCAAAAATCAGTAATGGACGCGTGCCAATATCCTGTCCAAATCCAAATTTCACAATGAGCAAATAGGTTTCGATCAAGACCCCAAGAATAATCAATAGAACCCCCAAAATTCCAAATAAATGGATAGGACGCTGGAAGTACTTCCGGATGAAAAGCAACAACATCATATCCGCCACTACCTTAAAAACACGTTCCAGTCCGTATTTTGATTTTCCAGCATGCCTGGCATGGTGTTTAACGGGAACTTGTTTTATCTGTGCACCTTCCAAAAAAGCCAATAATGTAATAAATCGGTGCATTTCACCATATAAGTTCAATCCCTTTGCTATTTCCCTGGTAAATATTTTAAGTGCGCAACCATTGTCTTTGACATCCAATTTGGTTACTCTTCTCACTAAAAAGTTGGCAATTTTGGATGGGATTTTCTTGACAAGGGAATCTTTGCGTTTTTGACGTATTCCGGTAATCAAGTCGTATTCTCCACTCACCGAAAATTCGAGCATCTTTGGAATGTCGGAAGGGTCGTTCTGTAGGTCGCCATCCATGGTAATAATGTACGCTCCTTGAGCATGATCAATTCCGGCGGCCAAAGCCAAACTTTGGCCATAGTTTTTTTTAAGCTCGATAAGGGTGACCAACTCATCATTCATACCATAGACCACCCTTTTTGTGCTATCCGTGGAAAAATCATCCACATAGATGATTTCGTAATTGTAACCTTCAAGGCTTTCGTGAATCCTTTGGGTCAACAGTTCAACATTGTCCTGTTCATTATATAGGGGAACAACTATGGAAAGAAGGGAATTGGTGATGGGTTGCATGTATCACTATTAAATCGCTGTAAATTTAGGATTATTCGTTCTAACAAGGAATTCTTTAAACGGCTTAACCGTAAGACCCTATTTAATGTCTTCTTGTTCCAATAATTTTTGGGCCGCCAAAACTGGGGAAATGGTTTTGCGTTCAATACGTACAAGATAGTCTTCCATACTTCTTTTTACGTTCTTTTTACTCAAAAAACGTGTTTTCAGTTGTTCTTCAATCGTTTGTAAAAACCAGTTTTTGTTTTGCTTTGTTCTATTATCCTCAAAATGTCCATTTTCTTGCGTGAGTCCCAAAAAGGAGGAAATCATTTCCCAAATGGTATCAATACCTATATTATTTAGGGAAGAGCAACTCATTACTTTGGGTGTCCAATGGTTTTCCTTTGGAGGGTACAGGTGCAATGCCCTTTTGAATTCAGTCATAGCATACCTGACCGCTTTTAGGTTTTGGCCATCGGCTTTATTAATAACTACGGCATCTGCCATTTCCATAATACCCCGTTTTACTCCCTGAAGCTCGTCACCAGCTCCAGCCAATTTTAAGAGTAGGAAAAAATCGACCATACTATGCACCAAAGTCTCACTTTGACCTACGCCAACGGTTTCCACAAGAATAACATCAAACCCTGCTGCCTCACAAAGAATAATGGTCTCTCTGGTTCTTTTTGCAACCCCACCTAAGGAATCTTGTGCAGGTGATGGGCGTATAAAAGCATTGGGGTCGTTGGACAATTTTTCCATACGTGTTTTGTCACCCAAAATGCTTCCTTTGGTAATGGAACTGGAGGGATCTACTGCCAAAACCGCCACCCTTTTTCCAAGGCCGGTCAGGTAGGACCCAAAAGCCTCGATAAAAGTACTCTTGCCTACTCCCGGCACTCCTGTTATTCCAATTCGAATACTATTTGCCTTAACCTGTAGGCAATGGGTCACCAGATTTTCTGCGGGTCCCATATCTTGGGCGCGCCTACTTTCAATAAGGGTTATGGCCCTGGAGAGGGCCACCTTATCGCCTTGCAAAATTCTTTTGATCAAGGTTTCACCATCCACCTCTTTTTTTGCCCTAAACTTATTATGGTTCCTCACATTTTATCACAATTAGGGTTTGCTGATAAGGACGCCTATTTTTGTTTGGTCCCAGGCCAAAACTAGTTTTGGGGAGGTATCTTGCTCAAAGGAAATGGAGAAGTTCTCCATGATAGTTTCGGCATTTTCAGTTGGCACCTGAACAGTGACCACATCATATTCGGCTTCCCTTGCCGCTCCCGAAAAATTGACGCCCCAATCAGGAATCTCTTTGTTGAAGAAGACCGTCCATTGCTCCAATGAGGGTTTTGTCCAAAGGGAGTATTGCCCCGCTGGTAAGGTTTGCCCACCTATGACGATATCCGTCTTTGTTGAGAAAACAGTGGGCTCGTTGGCCCCGGTGCGCCAAATGACATCATAAGGGACCAACCCCCCAAAGATTTTACGCCCTTTTTTGCTAGGACTGTTATAAGATACCGAGAGATCATACCTCATTTCTGTGAAAGTTGCTGTACGTTCGGGACTGTGCTTTTTTGTCTGCTTTATCATATAGGGTTGGATTACGAAAAAGAATAGCAAAAC
>JBCBZA010000097.1:0-15282 GCA_039815575.1 Bacteroidota bacterium
AAACCCCGATCGGACTTGGGCGGAGCCTGTTGATATGCTTTGGCGCTTCAAATATATCATGGATGGAATGGGAATTCAGGACGAGACCTTAAAGGCAGATGGAAAGCATTCTGGGAGCATTCGTCAATTTATTCCTGACAGCACCCGTTGGTATGTTCACTACTACAATTCTGGTACTCCCACCACCCTTTTACCTGTATGGGAAGGAAATAAGAACGAGGAGGATAAAATCGTCCTGTATCGCGAACAAAAGGCGCCCAATGGCATGGATGGATTTTACCGATTGTCTTTTTATGATATGACGGAGGAAGGATACAAGTGGGTAGGGGAATGGGTAAATAGCACTGAATCCGTAGTCTTTCCCACCTGGAAGATCGATTGCAAGAAAAGGGCAGCTTCCAAAAATGATGATGACGATAGTAAGGCTATAGTGAAAGCAGCTGCGGCGTTCTCCAAGGCGGTAATGGAAGGTGATATAAAAGGAATAATGTCGGGTTATACCCAAGATGCAAAAATCTTCCCCAGCAACCTAAACATACTTTCCGGCAAGGATTTGGAGCACTACTGGACCCCTAGGAACAATGGGTATACCACCATCCACCATAAAATCACCCCTACCGAAATAAAGTTCTTTGGCGATTACGCACATGACTATGGACATTATGAGGGAAAAACCCAAAAGCCTGATGGTTCCATCGATGAATGGAAAGGGAAATATGTGGTCATCTGGAAAAATGAAGAAGGAAATTGGAAAATGTATTTGGATATTTGGAATGCAATCCGTCCTCAACCCAAATCTTAATCTAGACCGTATTTTTGACGGTTGGCCAAAACCTTTGGACTATTTTTTTGCATCCATTCGGTGAGTTCCAAGAGTCGTTCAACATAGGACTGCCCAAACTCCGATAGGTTATACTCCACCCGAATCGGAACTTCAGGATATGCCTTGCGCTCAATATAGCCATCGGCCTCCAATACTTTGAGGCGTTGGCTCAAAACCTTATTGGAAATACCATACACATACTTTTTCAATTTGTTAAAACGTAAAACAGGAAAATACCCCAACCATAATAAAATCAGGGTACTCCATTGATCTGAAGCAGCAGACATCACATCACGGACCGGACAAAGTTCTGGTGGATGCCGATAATCAATATGCCCGAACATTTTTTCTAATTTTTTTGAGGTCCTATCTCGCTGATTTTCAACAGTAGTTTCCATAATGTCACTTGATTAGCATCCAGTTACTTCCTTTTTTGATCAAAAGAATGTGTATTTTTAGTTTCAATTTTAGAGTAAGTTACAAAAAGTAACTAATATGAAAAAACTACTTACTAAAATCGTTCCGCTGGCTTACGGGCAACTTTTTAATTTGGGAGTGCTGTTTAACAAAACAGCCACGGCAAAAAAAGCGTTTGAAGTTTTCTGTACCATACGAAAAGGAAAAGTATTACCTAAACAGAAAGCATTTTTGGAAGCCGCCAAATTTGAACGTGTCCCTGTTGCTGGGCATCAAATTCAGACCTATCACTGGAAAGGAACTGGGCCCTCAGTATTACTGATGCATGGTTGGGAAAGTAATACCCATAGGTGGAGAAACCTTATCAGTACGCTAAAGAAAAACGGTTTTACCATCTACGCTTTTGATGCCCCCGCCCACGGGAACTCAACGGGGACCAAGCTGCAAGTACCTTTATATGCTGAGGTTACCCGTCACCTTTTGGATAAATATGTTCCCGATCACTTGGTGGCCCACTCCGTTGGGGGGATGACCATACATTACGTACATTTTTTAAACCCGAAATCCTCCCTCGAAAAAATTATCACCATAGGATCTCCGTGTGAATTCTCACAATTTATGGACCACTATCAATCCCTATTGAATTTCAACAGTAGGGTACGCGAGGCCATGAATCAACGCCTAAAGGAATGGTTTGGTTTTTATTTCCATGAGTTTTCCAGTGCAAGGTTCGTGCAAAAGAATACAAAAAGGGGGTTGCTTTTTCATGATAAGGAGGATTTACAAGTACCTGTGGAAGCCTCGGAGAAGGTACATAAATACTGGAAAAACAGCCAATTGGTGCTAACGGAAGGTTTGGGACATTCCATGCATCAAGAGAATGTAAATGAACAGATTGTTGCTTTTTTTGAGTCTTAAATACAGTCACCCCTACTGTGACCATGCCGTTGGTTCCCGGTCCCAACGATGTTTTCTCAATTCGGCATGCAGCGTATTTGAAAGGCCTTTACCATCACTCGTAGCAACATTTGCCAAAACATTTCGTTCTTTTCGCATTCCTGGTATTACCGTATCAATATTTGTATTCATCAAGATAAAACGAAGTGCCATTTCTGCCATCGTCATTCCTTCCGGAATCAGTGGCCGCAGGGCATCCGCGTGTTCAACGCTGGAATGAAGGTTTTCAGGAACAAAATAAGTCGATCGCCAGTCTCCATCTGCAAAGATAGTTTCCTTGCTTAGGTTACCCGTTAGTGTTCCCTCGTCAAAGGGAACCCGCGCAATAATACCGATATCCAATCTTTCGCATAGGGGAAAGAGAACATCTTCAGGGGCTTGGTCAAAAATATTATAAATGACCTGAACCGTATCTATCATACCCGTTTCAAGGGCTTTAATACCATTTTCAGGTTCCCATCGGTTCATACTAATGCCCATGGCGGCAATCTTCCCAGAGGCCTTTAAATCTTCAACGGCCCGCTGCCATTCTTCTATAGCGCTCCAGGTATCGTCCCAAGTATGAAACTGCATGAGGTCGATCTGTTCAAGGTTCAAGTTTTTTAGAGTTTTTTCTGTGTATTCTATAATATGTGAGGTAGGATAGGAATCTTCAAAAGCATATTCAGTCTTCGCCGGCCACTTAAAATTTTTTGGGGGAATCTTACTTGCGGTATATAATTTTTTGGTGGAATGCCTTTTCACCAATTGTCCCAATAGTTCTTCACTATGTCCTTCTCCGTAGCCCCAGGCCGTGTCAAAAAAGGTCACTCCATTTTCAACAGCAAGATCTAGACTTTTGGCAGATTGTTGATCACTGCTCTCTGTCCATCCGGCCATGCCCCACATGCCATACCCTACTTCACTTATGTCCCAATCCGTTCTTCCAAATCTTCGATATCTCATCCTTCTTTATTTTATGCTTGTAATATAGCCATTATCAAACAGCTTCGAAGTGATCTAACCTCTTTATATCCTTTCGTTTCGATATATTGGGAACAAAACGAAAATCTTTCTTTGGTCCCTTGGGCGTTTTGCCTTTTAAAGTTGGTTTGGCAAAGACCGTAATCCTGCTAAAAACCACTTCCAAAAATCTAGAATGACAAAGACAGTATATACGGTCCTCTATTGCGGGCAAGCCTCAAATAGGCTACTTTTAAAATCTAAATGCATTACTAATGAATCCAATCACTCCCTTCCATGTTGCTATCCCCGTACATAATCTATCCGAGTGTCGCATCTTCTACAGGGACGTCCTTGGATGCGAAGAAGGGCGGAGTAGTGACCATTGGGTGGACTTTAACCTTTTTGGACACCAAGTGGTTATCCATTACAAGCCAAAGGCCGAAGAAGGATTGCATACCAATCCTGTGGATGGAAAAAACGTTCCAGTGCCACACTATGGTGTTGTCCTATCCTGGGAGACGTTCCAAACGTTTTCCAAAGATTTGCAATCCAAAGGGGTCGAATTTGTAATTGAGCCCTATGTCCGATTTAAAGGGGAGGTCGGGGAACAAGCCACCATGTTCTTTTTAGATCCCGCTGGTAATGCACTGGAATTCAAGGCTTTTAAAGATATGGGGCAATTATTTGCAAAATAATCCCCTTGCCTATCAGCGGTACAGCAGCCAAATAAAGCCCAAATAAGCCATTAAGGTAAACAACAGGCAATAAACCAAATAACGACTTTCATTTATTATTTGCAGGGTAGTTGATACTTTTCTTCCTTTTTTGCAGACTCCCCATTTTTTAAATGCATTTTTCATAACGTACTACACTAACTTTTATGGTTTCCTATATGTAGGAAACAACTTATATAAAAAGGTCACCAGAAGAATTTAATTTTAACTAAAAAATTACTATTCAATGGATTAAGGGAGCACTTCTTTTTCTTATTCAGAGAACATTATGGATAGCGCCAACTGGTCAGATCGGCTCCTCCGGGTGCTGAAGCCGCAATACGTTCCATGATTTTAGGTACATACATACTATTGTATCTTAAACGACTAATATGATTGGGGTTGTCTTGGTCGCCATTCCAACAATGCTCCGCTCGATCTCCATAATCCACTTCTCCATCATAATATGGATCAGAGGTATTTTCCAGGAAATCCTCCATTAAATACACCGCATTATTGAGGTAATAATTGTCCATATCCCCGCAATAGATGTGGATCTTTCCTTTGAGCTTTTCCCCCAACTCATCCCAATCCCGTTCCAAAATATGTCTTAAGTCGTAATTTTCCTTCCAATACGTAGCAACTGCAGGATTGATATCGCCATTCATTTTATCCCAAAGACGTTCTGGGTAGCCATCCTCTCCTTGGGGAGAATACGTAGCCTCCCAAATATCCCATTGTTGCCCAGAACGCGACTTTGTTCCCAATACCAATTCCAAATGATTGTATTCCCTCACCGTAGTATGCATATGGCCCAAGTAGTCACGATGCGCAGGAACTTCTATTGTTTTATGCTCGCTTTCATAGAAATAGGCATTTTTATCCTCGTAAATATTGGTCAAACAATAGGCTTGAAAGTCAATTGGGTCAGGACACGCAGCGAAACAACCATTATAGTCCTCAGGGTACTTCACCTGGACGGCCAGGGCTTCCCATCCTCCAGTGGAACCTCCATAGAGGAAACGCGACCAGCCTTGGCCTATGCCCCTAAACTGTTCTTCAATATGCGGAATCAGTTCATGGGTAATGGCATCGCCATAAGGCCCTTGACTAGCAGAATTCACGGCATAGGAATCATCATAATAGGGGGTGGGATGTTGAATTTCAACAATTAGAAATCTTGGAAAGTCAGGGTCGTTCCAACGCTTATAAAAGTCATAGGCTTCCTGCTGCTGGAGGATATTATATCCCTCAACATCAAATCGCGCGGAATAGTCAGGTTTTAGGTCAGCGTCTGGTGGAGTGGTTCGAAATCCTCCAAAATCACTGGGAAAATGGCCATGGAAAATCATCAATGGGTATTTTGCTTCAGGGTGTTCCTTAAAGCCCTTGGGCAATAGTACATGAGCCCCTAAATACATATCCCTACCCCAGAATTCAGATAGTTTTTCGGATTTGAGTTTAATGTGTTTTATCCATTCGGTATCCGCTGGTTCTTCTATGGGTGGAATGACCTGGTCCATAACGACCTCTACATTTTCAATGCCCTTCTCCCCTACGGATATCTTAAAAGGAGTACTGTACAAATTACCCGGAGAACGATTCCACTGCTGACCCTCACCATTGTCCATAGGCAGTTTCACGGCATGCCCCGTATTCAAAGTAAATGTTTCATAGGTGTGCAACAGGGCTTGAATGGTATATTCTCCAGGCGGAACATCAGCTAAACTTGGATAGGGAAAACCAAAAACAGATCCATCAAAGACCATTTCTTGTCCGGGTTGCATTTTTTCCACATCCATACCAAAAATGAGTTGGGTGTTTAATCCTGCATTGATTTGAAATCGTGGTTCCCTTTCATCATCCGTGGAGAGCATTAAAAGCAATCTTCCATCGAGAGTTTGCTCACTTGCGTTTGCAGCAAAAGAAACAGCAATGGCTGTATTTTTTTCAGGCTTCTGACAAGAAAATAGGCATAATGCCACTAGGAAAATTAGAATAGTGGGATATCTCATGGTGGTTGATTTGTCCTTTAAGGTAATCAATATTGCAATGCCGGACCTTGAAAACAACATTTTATCGAATTTCGTTGATTTTCAATACCATGAACTCCTAAGAAACGTTATCCTTGAATGAATCCCAAGTTTTACATAAAAATGAAAACAATTTTACTATTGCTAACCGTGGTGTTTGCCTCAATGGCCGTTACGGGCTGTACCAATGATGAAGGAGAGGATTTGGACGTTATTACCCCTACCGATGAGGAAGAGGTTCATCTGGAACAACCGGACAAAATCCAAAAAAGCTAAAAAACCTTGGCACGGACCAAGGTTTCGAACATTGAATTGAAAAGGAAACCTTATTTAAATCCCAGTTCCTCAACTTTCTTATCCATTCTATCCGCTATTTCCGTAACCCGTTCTTCATAACTGGAATTTTGGGCACAGGACACGGACAATGATAGCCATTGCTGTGACCAAGAAGAGGCCTTTTGCATCATCTCCCCGTATTCGGGGGACGTTACCGCCTTTATAGGGTCATCTTTATATTTAGATAGGAAGGCCACGTACTCTTCTGACCATTCTTCGTATTGATCAATAAAATCATCACAGTCCTTGGCTTGCTCAGACCCGAGGGCATCAGAAGATTCATTTTCCTTGCTACTGGAAATCACAACTTCGGAATCGTCCTCAGTATTTTCACCTGTCTTTTGTTTTTTCTTACATGAAACACCAAACAGGAAAATGGAACATAAGGCTAGTATTGCTATATTTTTCATTGGAATGATTTTGAATTTTAAGATACAACTTTTTAGCGGCCTTTTGGTTTTAGAAGGCCTTCAAAACGGTCCAAAACCTGACTTATTTTACGTTCCAGTTCCTTTAAGCGCTCCTCGAGACTCCTAGGCGTAATGGTATTAAGCCTGTTATAAGGCAGCACGGCATTTGGGGAATTGAACCATCCCGGATATTCTTTACGAATGCTATCCAGCTCGGCCCGGCCAGTTGCAATGCACGTTTTAATCCTTTCAACCAATTTTTCAGCATCCCTATAGTCCGCAAGGGAATAATCAGATGGGTTATCTTCCATTTCCTTGATCTCCGATTGGGTATTCCTTAGCTCACCCTTACAGTATTCTATTTGGTCCAACAATTCCTGAACCCTTTCTTGAGAGGGTTATTGATACGTTTGGCCAACTAGAAATATCGGTGTTACGCCAGTACAAATAATCAAAATCGCAATTACAGCTATTCTTTTCATAACCTACAGGGCGTCAACGTAAGAACGCATCTCTATCGCATTACAAATTCCACCCGTCGGTTGGTTGCCCAAGCCTTCTTGCTATCACTTGGGTCAATTGGTTTTTCTTCCCCATACCCCACAGTGGAAAGTCTTGACCGCTTAATGCCCTTTGATACCAAATAATCCCTTACGGCATTTGCGCGGTTTTCCGAAAGTACTTGATTCGATTCTTCGGAACCATTGGCATCTGTATGGCCTTCTATGGTGACCTCCATGTTGTCATGTTCCTTTAACATCGTAACGATTTCTTCAAGGGCCTTGTTGGATTCCGGTTTTATATTGTATTTATCCACATCAAAATAAATATCACGTACCACAATCCTACCATTGGTCACAATCCTATCATAAAGCGGCATACCTTCTTTTGCAATTGAAAAATGGTTGATCATTGATTTTGTTTGCCCCGGTCTAGAAGACCCCGGCGATAAACCATAAACTTCAAGATGGGTAAATTCATACTTGCCAATATCTGGATTATTGACCAATTGTACGCCATCAAAAAATGCTTTTAAGTTGCCCCTATTAAAAGAAACCTGAATGGTATGCCAACCCCTAGGTGGCTGTCCTGGCATACGGGATACGTTATCATTGCCATTACCAATTAGCGAATTGGCAATTCGAATATCATGATTCTTGTAAATATCTTTCGAGTTTTTGAGGTTTAGATTGTAAAATTGGTTTCCTCCTTCTAAATTGAAGTGTACTTGAATTTCAATCTTAAAGGAATCCCCTAAATAATTATCACCCTTTATTGTTGGTTTTATAGTAACATAATTGGAAATCCATTCCACAACTTCATCCGTTTGACCTGCTTCTGAAAAACTATTGTTTTGCACGGAACCTTTAACATGTGTCCATTTTGATGGAAACTCCGTTGCTCTTTCCCCACTAAAATCATCATGGAATATCGCATTGGCAAGATTTATAAAACCCTTATCTATAACGGGCTGTTTTACCGAACTTCCCTTTTTCCCGTTGGAATCTTGACTTTCTTCATTTGATTCATTGAATTCTTCATTAACGACCTCAACGGCTTTATCCTTTACCTTCTTTTTCACCTTTTTTAGCAGCCCTTGACCTTGAATATTTACAAAAGCCAAGAGAAAACATAGTTGTCCTATTCTTTGGATTAATTTAAGCGTTCCCATTTGGATAATTTTATGGATTAATACGCCCAAAAGTCTGTTTTTGGAGGACTCATATCAATCACCCATATGGGGTATTTAAAAAACTATTAGATGAGTTTTTGTTTTATGGCCTTATAAATGGCCTCAGCCCTATTCCCCACATGTAGTTTGGAGTAAATGTTTTTGATATGGCTTTTTACGGTATTGGGGCTTACATATAGTACTTCTGCAATTTCTCTATAGTTCAAGCCTTTGGCTAGCATTTTAACCACTTCTGTTTCCCTATCGGAAAGTGGATTGTCAATCACCCGAAATGAGCTGATAATCCTTCGGGCAATGGGGCCGCTCATGGGCGAGCCCCCTTCGCGGACTTCCCGTATATGCTGTAGTAAATCGGTTGGGTCGGTATCTTTCAAAAGGTAACCGGATGCCCCTGCACATAAAGATTCAAAAATGGAATCATCATCAGATTGTACCGTGAGTATAATAAAATCCACCTTGGGATTTTCCCTTTTCAGTTTTCGTGTGGCCTCAATTCCAGAAATGCCCGGTAAATCAATATCCATCAATACCACATCCACCGGAAGGTTCCCTATAGAGGCCAAAGCGGATTCTGCATCTGGAAAGGCATATCGGCATGTAAACCCTTTGGAACCATCCAATATTAGGCTCAAGGTCTGCCTAATTTCATGTTCATCCTCAACGATGGCAATATGTATATGATCCAAACCCATTGCACTATAAAATTAGAGAGTTTCAATAGCTTTTCCTTCACCCATATGGGGGATTCCTGTAAGACTGATTTTTGTTCCCTTATTGCTAGATTTGATGTCAAAATGTGCTCCAATACGCGTGGCCCTGTCCTTCATGTTTTTTAACCCTCTACCCTTACTCATTAGTTCAGTATTAAAACCCCTACCATTGTCTTCAAGATAGGCATCTATCTTTCCATTGTTTTGAATCACCGAAAAAATAACAGCTTTGGCATGGGCATATTTTGCACTATTGTTCATGGCTTCCTTAAAAATAAGCAACCATTGCTTTTTTGCTTGGGCATCCATTGGAATACTTTCCCATACCTCATAATATCCCTGTGCCTTAAATTGGGTTCCATTTCCTTTGAACAGCTCTTCCCCAAAATCGTTTAAACGCGTAAAGGCAGCACCTAAATTGTCTTTTTTAGGATCCGTCATCCACAATAGATCCCTAAAACTAACGGAAAGTTCCTTGACGTTATCCCTAATTTTACCCAACCATTCTTTTGGATCCTCTTTTTGGCTCCAGCTGCGCTCAGTAAGGGTCAAAAACATTGATATTTTAGTCAATTTAGCCCCAAGTTCATCGTGGAAATCCGCTGTGTTTTCTGCGCGTAGTTGTTCCCGTTCTTCTAAACGTGCTTGTTTTAACGCCATCTGTTGTTCCAACATTAGGCGTTCTTTTCGTATTCGGGTGCGATATCCCCAAAACAATAGTCCGCCTAAAGCCAACACATAAAGCCCGTAGGCCCAATTGGTCTTCCAAAAAGGGGGATGTAAGGTAAATGACAATTCCAAGGGTTTTTGAGACCAAATTCCCTGATGGTTGGTGCCATCCAAAACAAACTTATAATCCCCTGGGGCTAGATTGTAATAGGTCAGTTCCGAATTGGTCCCCGTTTCTACCCAATCGCTATGAATGGGTTCCAATTTATGGCGATAAGTATTGAATTGCACATCGGTCAAATCCAATGAAGCATAGCTCAATTGAATGGAATGTTGATGATGGGACAAACTGAGTCGCTTGTTTTCTATTAGGAAGGGTTTTCCAAAAAAACCAGATTTATCCTTTATGCTCGTTTTAAATTCATCCCATCCCAATTGAAAAGGTACGGTGTCCATGGATTTAGCTATACCCTCTATTTGGAGTCCTCCTTTGGCCGTAGCTACAATTACCCCGGACACATGACTTTTTAGAATCCCCATTCTGCTTATGGCATTGGAGGGCATCCCATTTTGTTTGGTGTAAACGGTTCTATTCACAAGGGACTTAGTTTCTGAATCCCATTTCGTTTTTAAAAGTCCTTTGTCAGTCCCGACCCAAATAAAACCCTCCTTGTCTTTTTCCAAAGCAAGAATATAAGTTGAAGGTAGCCCATCTTCAATTCCCAATCGCACAAAATTATCTTCAGTAACATTGTACAAATTCAGTCCTGTCTGAGTCCCTATCCAAAGGAAATGGTCATCCCACAACAGTTGTTTGATGTATTCGTCACTTAAGCTATTTAAGTTCTCAAATTCATGAAGGTATTTTTCAAAGGTCCCTTTATCCAGATCTACTGCCTTGTTTAAGCCAGCGTAAGTACCCGCCCAAAGAGTACTGTCCTTATCCAATGCCAGTGTTTTTATGTAGTTATTGCTTAAGCCCTGATCGGTATCTGAAGAATATCGGGTAGTCAACGGATTCGCCAAATCTCCATTTTTTAGTTCCAATTTCACCAAATCGTTATAGGTTCCTAGCCAAAATGTAGAATCGTTCACCTCCAAAATATCCCTTACCCAATTATGGGGCAAAACATCTTTGTAGGTATATCTGTACCATTTTTTTGGTTGCTTTTCTGAATCCAGATAGGTTACATGTAATCCAGAATCAGCTGCAATCCATAGCCTATTGGAACGATCATGGAGAATCCGCTTCGGTTGATATAAATGGGGAACTTCTAAGGGGTTTCTTTTGAAGCAAGCTTCTCTTAAACCCACATCATCAGTAACATGATACAACTGGTTTTTATCCCCAAACCAATATCCTTCTTTGTTATCATGGGTAGAAGTGGAAAAAAGGGGATTGTCCGTACAATCGGATATAAACGAATTGTATTCTTTACTATCATCCCAAATTTGATATAGACCGGAACTTGCTGAAACCCAGATATTGGATTGTGCATCCTGATTAATATATCTGACATGTTGGTGCATGTCAAACTCATTTTTAAAACGCAGTGTTTCTTCTTCCCAAAAACCATTTTTGAGGGAGACTTTTTTTATTCGATTTTGATAGGTCCCCAACCAAATATTTTTAGCTTTATCCACAAAAGATCCATAGATAAAATAGAGCGGGGCTACTGCCCCATTTTCTAGAAAAAAAGGCTCTAACCTAAGTTTTTTTCCATCAAAAATGCCCTTTAAAAGGCCTTTGCCGGAACCTACCAAAAAGAAATCCCCAAAATCCTTAATATCAAAAAACCAAAAATCGAGTTGTTTTAAATGTGAATGCCATTCCACTGGAACTTTGACCATTTCCTTGGAGGAACTGGAATACCTAAAAATCTTATTGGAGGCTGCGACCCAGATATCTCCATTGGTATGTTGCGTAAGGCCCCAAGGGGTCAAGCTGTCCAACTCTTTAAATCCAAAACGTTTGGAAGCCCTTTCCGCATTATTATTGTTATCTAATAGAAAAAAACCATCATAAGCACCAACCCAGGTAGCTTCTTTTGTAGGTAATATACTTACAATGGCATATTCGGATGCATTACTACCTTGATCGACAAGAGGTACGTAGGACAGAGTATCGTTTTTGATAATATGCAAGCCCTTATTGGTGCCTACCCAAATTTTTCCATTGCCTTCTGTAATGTAGTTAATGTGCCCGTTTCTTAAGCCTATGGTATCTTTTACGCTATTCTCGAAAGCCTTGAAATATTTTCCATTGTACTTGTAGAGCCCGTTTTGGGTACCCAGCCACAAAAAACCCTTACTATCTTGATATGAGTAGCGAATGATACTTGGCATGCCCGTATCCTCATATTTTTTGATACGATACTCCTGGGAAAAGGAATGCAAACAAAAGAACAGAATAACGGAGAACATACCTCCTTTAATAATAGCGCTTTTCACCTTTGATGATTCGTACTTGAAAAATACCAAATTTCGCCAAATGAAAATTAGCGCAAAACACCCATATGGGTGATATTTAGCTCCCTAACTTTTGGAATTATGCCTTTCTCGGGCCAACAGGGTATTTTTCAATAACATGGCAATGGTCATTGGACCAACGCCCCCTGGTACGGGGGTAATAAATGAGGCCTTCGGGGCCACTTCATCAAAATCAACATCTCCGGTAATATAATACCCTTTGGGCTTGCTTTCATCAGGAACCCGGGTTATTCCCACATCAATAATGACCACACCCTCCTTAACCATATCTGCTTTAAGGAAATCCGGGGAACCCAAAGCAGAAACAATGATATCTGCCTTTTGTGTAAATTCTTTTAGGTCTTTTGTCCTACTATGGGTAAGAGTAACCGTCGAGTTGGCAGCTTTCCCTTTTTGACTCATCAATATGCTAATAGGCCGCCCAACAATATGGCTACGGCCAATGACTACCGTATGCTTTCCCTCGGTATCCACATCATACCTTCTGAGTAGTTCCATGATACCAAATGGGGTCGCCGGAATGAAGGTTTCCATATCCAGCGCCATTTTACCAAAGTTAGTAGGATGAAATCCGTCAACATCCTTATCAGGATGAACGGCCATCAACACTTTTTCCTCATCAATATGTTTAGGAAGCGGCAACTGAACAATGTAACCATCAATATCTGGGTTATCATTTAAGCCTTTTACCTGAACTAATAGGGCTTCCTCGGTAGTTTCTTCGGGAAGATGGATCAAGGTGGATTCAAACCCTATTTTTTTACAAGAACGCACTTTACTGCCCACATAAGTGAGACTAGCACCATCATTGCCTACCAAAACCGCAGCCAAATGAGGGACTTTTTCCCCACGTTGTTTTATTTGGGTCACCTCAGCGGCAATCTCTTCCTTGATTTGATTTGAAATTTTCTTTCCGTCGAGTATCTCCATAAGTTTCTCTATTAACTGCTTGCCAAATCAGCGCATATTTTGCATCATCTGCATCATCTGTTTGCCGCGACCACCCTGCATCATCTTCATCATTTTGCTCATTTGGTCAAACTGCTTTAACAACTGATTGACATCTTGAATAGATCGGCCACTGCCTGCCGCAATTCGCTTCTTTCGGCTTGAATTCAATTTTGAAGGATTGGCACGCTCATCCGGGGTCATGGAATGGATCATGGCCTCAATGTGTTTAAAGGCATCATCATCAATATCGATGCCTTTTAGGGCTTTTCCCATTCCTGGAATCATCCCCATCAAATCCTTCATATTACCCATCTTCTTAATCTGCTGTATTTGGCTCAGGAAATCGTCAAATCCAAATTTATTTTTCGCAATCTTCTTTTGAATCCTACGAGCTTGCTCTTCATCAAACTGTTCTTGGGCACGTTCAACAAGGGAAACCACATCCCCCATTCCTAGGATACGGTCTGCCATTCTTGAAGGATGGAATACATCTATAGCTTCCATCTTTTCACCGGTCCCTATGAACTTAATAGGCTTGTCCACGACCGATTTAATGGAAATAGCGGCTCCTCCTCGGGTATCACCATCCAATTTGGTCAAAATGACGCCATCAAAATTGAGAATGTCATTAAAGGCTTTTGCCGTATTGACAGCATCCTGTCCTGTCATGGCATCTACTACAAACAAGGTTTCCTGTGGATTTACCGCTTTGTGGATATTCGAGATTTCATCCATCATCTCTTGATCAACCGCCAAACGACCAGCGGTATCTATAATGACCACATTACACCCCAGTTCTTTGGCTTTTTTAATACCGTCCTGTGCAATAGCAACCGGGTTTTTATTCTCTCGATCGGAATACACTTCGGTACCAATCTGTTCACCAACAATATGCAATTGATCAATCGCGGCGGGTCGGTAGACATCGCAAGCAACCAATAAAGGTTTTTTGCTCTTTTTCTTTTTTAGGAAATTGGCCAATTTTCCAGAGAACGTGGTTTTACCTGAACCTTGAAGACCGGACATGAGCACTACGGTAGGGCTACCACCCAAATCAATTTCCTCAGCGTCACCTCCCATCAACTCGGTCAGTTCGTCTTTAACGATTTTGACCATCAATTGTCCGGGTTGCAAAGTGGTCAATACATTTTGGCCCAATGCCTTTTCCCTGACCTTATTGGTAAACTCCTTGGCTATTTTGAAGTTAACGTCCGCATCCAAAAGTGCCCTTCGCACTTCTTTGACGGTTTCCGCGACGTTGATTTCCGTAATCTTACCGCGACCTTTTAAATTATGTAAGGCTTTATCGAGTTTCTCGCTTAAATTGTCAAACATCCGCTTGCATCCTTTTTAAAGAGGCACAAAGTTAAGAATTCATAGGGATTCCCACTTCAAGGGCATGACAATGCATTGATAAAAAAAGAAAAGGACAGCTTTGGGGCAAACTGTCCTTTTCAATTTAAGATTTGGAGCAAAAACGTTTATTGCTTTTTCTCGAACACAAGGGTTTTAAAGTTGACCTCCTCATCTTCATAAACCAACTCTATTCTATCTGTAGTAAATTCAGTCACAAACCACGGCTCGGTAAGTTCTCCGAATGGGACATCCTTACCAAGGTTCAAATACACTTGAAGATTTCCTCCAGTATCCCTGATTGCCCTCCATACGCCAGCAACAATAGGATCATCATTAATGGAAACTTCAACTTGATTGAACATAGAGAAGCCAAAATCCATTCCGGCATAGTCATCCGTTCCATCGGTTCCTTCATTGTCATACAGGGCAACATTCCAAAGACCGCCACCTAACATAATGTTGCGGATTTCGCCTACTTCATTATCGCCATCGTCACAGGACTTCTGCAGTACCATCTTATATCCAATGGCTTCATCTTTTAGTACAACACGAGAAGTTTCTACAACACTTTCACCGGCAATATCAATAACAGGCCACTGCAGGTTTACTGCGGTTTCCGCCATAATTTCAATGGATACCGTGCGTTGACCGGCCATGTTTGCACCTACTTCCCAAGTCCCATCAAAGGTGGTGATGCCGTCACCTAAAGTGACCATTCCATTTTCACCAAAAATGAATTCGTACCCCAACAATCTATCAATATCCTCATTTTGTAGTTC
>JBCBZA010000023.1:0-33368 GCA_039815575.1 Bacteroidota bacterium
GGGAAACATAACCGAATCCAATGGGACAATGGGTTCGGTCATCGGTTTTTTTGATATCGCCTCAGTTTCAAAAAAACGTTTGTTCTTTAATTATACCGATTTATACCCCAATGACCCACTGCCCCCTTTCCCATTTGAGTGTGGACCTCTGACCGCAAGGGAGACTCATATATCCTATTGCTATGTACCTCCCCCACCAGGTGAGATCGCTGACCCATGCCCACTATCCATTGTAGAGGGTATAGATCAAGGCCTATTCGTTTATTATGATGACAATTCAGAAAGACTGATAGGGGATCCAATTTGCATTAGTGATTATATTTATGTGGCAGCCCCATGTGGTGACTGTACGGTAATGGGAAGTAACGTGGTGCCAGAATTTTGGACAGAGGAATGAAAATATATCGTCACATATGGATTCTAACCTTAACGCTCTTGGGATGCGTGGAACCTATTGAAATTGATACCAACGTGCGTTCCACTGTTGATATAAAAGACATTTTGGTGGTAGAAGGAACACTTACCAATCAATTAAAACGGCATTCCGTAGTGTTGAGAAGGGGCAATACTTTCGCTGATGATAGTCTAATCGATATTGAAAATGCCAATGTTAGCGTTTTGGACAATTTGGGTAATGTATTTTCTTTTTTTGAGAATCAGCCTGGTACTTATCTATCAGAAAGTTTATTTCAAGCACTCCCGGAAAATGAATACCAATTGCGTATTGAGGTAGCTGGAAAGGTATATAATTCCGAAAAGGTAGGTCTACCCCCTCCCGGTGCAATTGACCGCGTTTTTGCCCAAAGGTTGATCAATAATTCTGGGTTGGAAGGGATAGGGATATTTGTTGATGCTGTGGTAGCGCTCAATGAACCGCCCCTGCTGCGCTTTACCTATGAGGAGACCTATAAGATTATAGCGCCATTGTGGACACCATTGGATATGGCTGTTTTGGACCGAAATCCACCTTATGTTTTTGGATTGGTTCCAAAAGAAGAAGAAAAAAGGGTCTGTTTTGGTTCTCAGGCTTCAAATAATATTATTCAAAATGAGGGAGTGACTTTGATAGGAAATAGGGTTGAAAATGTTTTAGTGCGTTTTATCCCAAGGGATGATTTTATTATTTCGCATCGTTACAGCATTTTGGTGAAGCAATTGGTACAAGCCCCTAATGCTTTTGCGTTCTATCAAACCCTTAATGAGTTGTCAAGCAATAGCAGTGTTTTTACGGATGTTCAACCCGGTTTTATTGGAGGAAACATAAGGAATATCGAAGATTCGGATGAAAAGGTCATAGGCTATTTTGAAGTAGCCCAAGAGTCAGAAAAACGTTTGTTTTTCAATTATGAAGACTTTTTTCCAGATGAAGATTTGCCGCCCTACATAATTAGTTGTAGCTTTTTGAGTGCTCCGGCAGCCATTTTGCCGGATGGTGTTAGTTCTCCCTTATTGGACGCCATTGATAGTGGTTTATTGGTCTATGTCCGCGATAATGATGGGCAGGTAGAAGATGGAGGGCCATTTTTGACAGCAAGAAGGGAATGCGGTGATTGTACGTCCCTTGGAAGTAATATTGTTCCTGAATTTTGGACAGAGGAATGAAAACGATTATTCAGTTTTCTTCTTAATAATAAACGGTGTAGAAGCCTATGCCAAAAACACAAGAAGGTTTTTTGATGCCTTCACTTAAAGAATGACTTGATATGGAAAGTAACACGATATACGTTAGATTTCGGCCTCTGGAATTAGTATTGTAATTTGTTAAGAAAAAAAACCTTCCAAACTTTGGGAAGACTAAAATATAAGATGATGAAAAAAAGAAATACTTGGTTTTTGGCACTGTTTTTTGCAACAGTAACCTCTTGGTCCCAATATATAATTAAGTCTGTTGAAGACTTAAAGAACCTACAGCAGGTACCCCAAGAGAAAGTCTTTGTCAACCATACGGGCCCAGTTATTTTTACTGGGGAATACCTATATTATGGGTTCCAATGTTTCAATGCTCAGAATAGTAGGCCATCTGCAGTCAGCAAAGTGGGCTATGTCGCATT
Organism: Bacteroidota bacterium; assembly: GCA_039815575.1. Lineage (GTDB taxonomy): Bacteria > Bacteroidota > Bacteroidia > Flavobacteriales > Flavobacteriaceae > Croceivirga. Next base: position 2,052 of record JBCBZA010000023.1, read on the forward strand.
GATCAATGAAAACAGGGAATATGTCTTGGAACAAAAGATTAAACTGGATAAGGGTTTGGGCCAGGGTGACTTTTTTATTTCTACGGATATGCCCTCAGGCAATTATAAATTGTTGGGCTATACCCAATGGATGAAGAATAATGGGCTCGCGCAAGTATTTAAGGATGATCTTGTTATTATCAATCCCTATTCTTTTGATCAATCTTCCTTTCTCAGGGATTCTGAAAATGAAGACGAAACCGGGAATATTGTCATGCAGACCATGCAGGTCATGGACTCTTCGACGGTAGGATTGGTATTGAACGGTAAAAACTATAGTACGCGTGAAAAGGTCAACCTTTCCTTAAAGAACTATAAGGGCTATTTGGGTAATGGTACCTACACGATTAAGATTAGGAAGAAAAGTACCCTAAGCCCAAAGAATGAAATGAACGCCATTTCCTATGCTAAAGACTATTTAAATGTAGACAAAGGGATAAAACTCAATGTAGGGGACAGCCTCTTTCTACCAGAGCAGCGTGGGGAGTTGCTATTTGGAATGGTGACCGATGCGGTCTCTGGCAGTCCACTTTCGGATACGCCGGTGGTGGTATCCCTCCCCGGTAAGGAGTTTGTGCTAAAATTTGCCACTACGGATGCCAGCGGAAATTTTTATACTTATCTGCGCAAGGATTATAAGGAACGTGTGGCCATTATTCAAGTGGAGGACCCCGATACGAATGTGGACATCAAAATCAAGGCACCACGAAAACTGGATGTCTCCAACTTGGAATTTGGAAGCTTCACCTTTGATGAAGGACTGGCCGAAGCCATTAAGAAAAGAAGTGTCCATAACCAAATAGAGAACCAGTTTTTTTCACTCAAACCGGATTCGGTATTATTGGGAGATCCTATCGATCCTTTTGACGGTGGAATTCCTGAGGTAATCGTCTTGGATGATTATACCCGATTCCCGACATTTCAAGAAACATTGGTTGAGGTTGTAAATAATGCGGGATATCGAAACGATTCTCAAGGATATGACTACGTAAGGATCTTGCAGGACTTTGAAACTTTTAATGAAGACTTTAACAGTCTTCCGGCCATCGTCCTTTTTGATGGGGTCTATATCACCAATCACGAGGCTATGAAAGAATATGACGCACGGAAAATCAAAAGTATCGCCTTGATCCGAGATCAATTTCAGCTGGCCAATAAGGAATATCAAGGAATTATGTCGGTAGAAACTTTCGATGGGGACTATTACGAACGATACAATTCGAAAAATGGGTCGTCAAATCCGATAATAAAACCAGTGCCTAATAAAAATTATTACATTCAGACCCATGGGAGTGGGAATTTTGATCGCATACCGGACTACAGGACACTGCTCTTATGGAAACCCAATCTGGTGCTGGATGGCAATAGTTTGGACTTTGAGTTCCATACCTCTGATATTACTGGGGAATATGAAATCATGGTCGATGGCTTTACCACTTATGGAAAGCCCATTTCTTTTGTAAGCAGTATAACGGTAGAATAATAGAGAAAATAATCTAATTATAGCGTATATTAGCGATAAAGCTAAGTAATGCTTACCAAAGTATTTGGAAGTGCCGTTTTTGGCGTTGACGCAACCACGGTTACCGTTGAGGTCAATGTTGACAGGGGAATTGGTTACCATTTAGTTGGTCTTCCAGATAATGCCATAAAAGAAAGCAATTATCGTATTGCAGCGGCCTTAAAAAATAATGGCTATAAGATTCCCGGCAAGAAAATTACCATTAACATGGCTCCTGCGGATTTGCGCAAGGAAGGTTCTGCTTATGACCTTACTTTAGCTATTGGAATTTTGGCTGCCTCGGGACAGATACAATCCCTTGACATAGACAACTATTTAATCATGGGGGAACTTTCCTTGGATGGTTCCTTGCAGCCCATTAAAGGAGCTTTGCCCATTGCCATAAAAGCGCAACAGGAGGGTTTTAAAGGATTTATACTTCCAAAGGAGAATGCGAAAGAAGCGGCAATCGTTGGTGCCTTGAGGGTATTTGGAGTGAGGAATATAAAAGAGGTCATCAACTATTTTGATACCGATGAACCTCTTGAGCAAACCATAATTGATACTCGGGAAGAATTTTATAAAAAACTGGATTTTCCAGATTTCGATTTTTCTGATGTTCGAGGTCAGGAGAGCATTAAACGTTGTATGGAAATTGCCGGAGCTGGGGGGCATAACATTATCTTGATTGGTCCTCCAGGTGCTGGGAAAACGATGCTCGCCAAGCGTCTGCCTTCAATTTTACCGCCCATGACCTTGCATGAAGCCTTGGAAACTACAAAGATTCATAGTGTAGTTGGAAAAGTTAAAGATATGGGGTTAATGAACCAGCGTCCCTTTCGCGCACCACACCATACCATTTCAGATGTGGCCCTTGTTGGAGGAGGTACGTACCCTCAACCTGGTGAAATCTCCATGGCCCACAATGGCGTGTTGTTTTTAGATGAATTGCCAGAATTTAAGCGAACGGTATTAGAAGTTATGCGACAGCCTTTGGAAGATAGGGAAGTGACCATTTCACGTGCTAAGTTCACAGTGACCTATCCCAGTAGTTTTATGCTTGTAGCCAGTATGAACCCCAGTCCTGGAGGTTATTTTAATGATCCTGATTCCCCAATGACCTCCTCTCCAGCAGAAATGCAGCGGTATTTGGGTAAGATTTCAGGACCGTTATTGGACCGGATTGATATACACATCGAAGTGACTCCCGTACCCTTTGAAAAACTCTCTGAGGATCGAAAAGGGGAGAACAGTGCGCAGATTAGAAAACGAGTGGCCGCCGCTAGGGAGATTCAGGGCAAACGCTTTTCGGAATTGGAAAGGGTCCATTATAATGCCCAAATGAATACCAAACAAATACGGGAATATTGTAAGTTGGATACATTCTCTTTAGAGCTACTAAAAAATGCTATGGAGCGATTGAACCTTTCAGCTCGGGCCTATGACCGAATTTTAAAGGTGGCACGGACCATTGCGGATTTAGACCATTCCGAGGCCATTAATGGCAATCATATTTCTGAAGCTATCCAATATAGAAGTCTTGACCGGGAAGGATGGCTGGGGTAATGTTAGTTGTAATCTTTTAGCAAAAAGGTTTTGTGATATTTTTTGAATAAAACGATTGCCAAGTATAATCGCACTGGTTTTGCTCCAAGTTTTCTTTTGAATTTATGGGTAGAGGTATTGAAGTAATCAGATATGCTATAGAACGTATCAACACCCTCTTCTTTAAGTAATTGGTACGTCATATGTCTTAAATATGGAGCAAGGTTTTTCCCTCTATAGTTCTGAAAGGTGTACATATTAAGAAGGTAGACTTCATTGTTTTTAAGCTTTGTTTCTTTCCCCTTGAAAACAAAATCCCTATGTTCTACACAATGCAAGGCCGCTATTTGATCATTATGCTTTAGACCAATTATTGTAGTGCCTTCGTATGGTGACAAGGAGACCCCTATTAACGATTTTAAATCTACTTCTGACAAAATACTCAGCTTGTAGGTTTCTTTGTTATCAACTATGCTGGGAGCTTTATAGGTATTGAAATCTTCCTGTACCCAATAGTAAGGGCTCAAGTCCAAGCCAAACCGGGAAGTTACATTCCTCAACGTAAATAGGAATAAACCATGCCTAATACGTATGAACAGCAATTTGAATTTATAAAACCTGCTGCTTTCTTTGCTATCCATTTAAAACGGATTGGGTAAGTACTCTACCATATTGGCCGTCAATACCTAGTTCCAGATGTTGACGTAATTCGGATGGAGACATGATTTCCCTTTCATTGGCTTCCGCCAGGGTATGGATTCGCACAATTAAGTCTTTGTTTGACGCCAATTGGGTACGCTTGGTATCATACCAGATATTGTCCTCTATTCCAACACGGACCCCGCCTCCCATGGCTATACCAATTGAATTCATCTTCAATTGGGTGTTGCCTATCCCGGCCATACTCCAAAAGGATTGCTCAGGTAAATCATTGGTCATGATTCCGGCATTTAGAAGATTGGCCTGCGCACAGGCAATATTTCCAAGAATGAGATTAAAATAGAATGGAGGTTTAATTAGACCTTTTTTAGCCAGATACTTCGCATAGTTAATCATTCCAATATCAAACGCCTCCAATTCTGGCACAATTCCATTTTCCAACATTGTTTTGGCAAGCCTTTGGATCATTTCCGGGGAGTTGGTGCTTGCCGTGGCATTAAAATTTAATGAGCTCAGCGTAAGACTTCCCATGTCTGGTTTTAGGGCACCCTCAAGGAATAAAGGTTCCGATCGTTTCTCAAATTCAGAAAAATTCCGTCCACTGAGCGACACGCAAATCACTAAATCTGGTTGGTATTTTCGGATACCCTCGATAATTTGTCCATAAATCTCTTTCTTGTAGGTAGGCTCTCCCGTTTGTGCATCACGGGCATGGAGGTGTACCATTGTGATTCCCAATTCCGAAACTTCCAGAACCTGGTCAATTATTTCTTGAACCTGTATGGGAACATAAGGGGTCATTTCCTTGGTAGGAATCATCCCCGTTGGGGTGAAATTAATTACTAAGTTTTTATCCATAGTTTTCTATATAAGTAGGGGTTGCCTATAAAGATAGCTAGGGACATGAAAATGAAATAAAAAACCCGATGGCCGTTGATTTTATTGGATATGTGACATTTTTACGTACAAAAGTGAAGCTTTACCAAGGCGCACATACCTGTTGAAATGTCCTCTTAAAAAAGCTAAAATGACACTAGGTTCAACCTTGAAAAGTACTTATAAAATTCAATTTTATACCTGAACGTTATTTAAGAGTTTAGAACACAACCAACTTAAAATAGGAAGGGATCAGTGGCTATCCTATCTCTGGGACACATTCAAATTAACGTTGTTTTTTCCATGGGATTTAATAGGTTTTGAATTGTCAAAAAGAGTAACTTTGAGAGATGCAAATGCTACGGGAGTACTTTAAGGGTTTTGGCGAAATCTCATCAAAGGATATGGATTTTTTGATAGATCGATGTACGGAAAAGACCCTTGAAAAAGGAGAGAAGCTCATCCGACCCCATGAACATATTGACAGTATTTACTTTATTGCTAGTGGTTTTCTGCATTATTTTTCCCATAATGAGTTTGGAGAGCGTATTACGCTTAAAGTAATAAGTCCTAACAATTGTTGGACAATTATGGACAGTTTCTTTCATCAAGTAACCACTTCAGACGAGTGTTTGGCATTGACCCATGTTCGTTACTGCGAATTGAAAAGATCGGATTACGAAGCAGTGAAATCCCATAACAAGGACCTAGCCAATTTTATACAGACGATAACCGAGTATATTCTATCTTCTAAAGTGGTTGAAGCCAATAAAAAGTCTAAAATGTCTGTAGAAGAGCGGTACTTAGATCTTTTACAGCACCATCCAGATATGATACAGCAAGTTCCGGTCCATATTATCGCTTCGTACATAGGTACTTCTAGGGAAACGCTTCATCGCATTCGTCGTAAATTGACCGCAGCATAACTTCCTTAAATTTTTTGTTAATGTGTCAAATGACACAGTTTTTGTTTCATGATGTGGTGAACTTTAACATCGTATTTATTGATTAACCTTTAAAACTCGTTGTCATGAAAAAATATGTAAAGCTTGCCCTTTTAGTATTTCCTTTTGTAGCCCTTGCCCAAGGTGCTAACTCAAAGACCTTTGTAAACTCCATCGCTCTTGAAGGAAATTCGGAGAATGTTTGGAATGCTATCACCGACTTTTCCACCATGAACCTATGGGACGAGAATATCGTGGATATACGGTGTCAAGATGGTTTGGCAAAAAACAGCTACTGTAAGGTCATTGTAGGTTCAGGAAAAATATTTGATGTCGAAATTGTCGAATTGAGTGAAGGTACGTCCTATACGGTACGTTATAAACTCAGTTCTGGCAATGTTTACATCAAGAGAAGCTTGGAATCAAAATCAGTACTGCAGTTAACTGAAACCGTGTGGTATACAGGTATCTCCAAACGCACTTTTGAAAAGTACAAGGGTGAAGATTATGCAACTACCCTAAAGACCAGAATGACAGATTTTAAAAAATACCTTGAAGAAGACCTCGCGGAAGGCAGGTAACAGTTTGTAGGGATAAATCAGATGATAAAGGGGTTTGCCGGTCGGCAAACCCTTTTTTTTAATCGGTTTTAACCCAAAACCTTTTTTAATGCATTGTCGAACATGTCCATATTTTCCATGGTACCCGTACTTATGCGACACCATTCATAAAATGGCGGAAAGGGCCTACCAATGACGACATGTTCTTTTTTCATATCCGTAATCATTTCTGTAATAGACCTTCCAGTTTTGAAGAAGACAAAATTGGTATGTGATTTTACATACTCAAGATTTAAATCATCCAATGTTTTATAAATGGCATTTTTGGCTTCCGTATTTTTAATTAAACTGAATTTGTAGAAATCATCGTCTTGTAAGGCTTCTTTAGCCGCTTCTATAGCCAAAACGTTGGTCATGGCCATGATGTTTTTGCGCAATCTAGCCGCAATATCAGGTCGTGCTACCAAATACCCAATACGCATTCCTGCCAGGCCATATACCTTTGAGAAGGTTTTGGAAACAATGACGTTCATGCCTTCCTTTACCAATTCCACCATTGAGGGATAATTCGCTTCCGTGATAAAGTCGTAGTAGGCCTCGTCACTAAAAACTACTGCTTTTTTGCTAATGGAACTACAGAAATCCCGCAAGATATTTTTCTCGATTAAAGTCCCAGTAGGATTATTGGGGTTACACACAAAAATCAGACGGGTTTTATTAGTAATGCGCTGGGCCATAGCTTCCAGGTCATGCCCCAACTTATTATCAACTGGGACCCGATGGACGTAAGCGCCAAAGCCTTCGGCATAACGAAGCATAGCTTGAAACGTGGGGTCCGCGGCAATAATTTCCCCTTGGTCAATTCCATAGGTGAGCCCAGTAGCCTTTAGACCCTCTGTGGATCCACCTGTGATAACAATGTGATCCATGGTCACCCCTTCCGTTTTTGCGATGTGTTCCAATAGAGGGCGAAAAACCAGGGATGGGTATCTACATGCTTTGTCAAAAGAATTGGAAATGGCTGTACGAACCCGTTTTGAAGGACCAAAGGGATTCTCGTTGGAGTTCAATTTGGCTATGGGACTTTCGTCCTTATGGCCTATAATTTCTTCTATGGATGCGCTTAAGGGATGAATTCCACCTAAAAGAGTAAAACCACTTCCCAACCCCGCCGTTTTTAACCACTGTCTTCTGTCTATACTTCTCATTATTCCTAGGTGTTTAAGAGACCCCTTAATTTACGAGAAGTATTTTAGTAATACGGATGTTAAATAAAAAATATTTCAATGCCCCACTGGGCATTGAAATAGTTATGGTTGGTCTAGAAAAGTGGAATAGGCTTTTAAATCACTTTTAAATTGGATTTTAATCCTTGGATAATGCCTAAAACATTCTTTACCGTAGCATCCAGATAGTATTTCACCACTACGTGTGGAATGCGTATCGTGGTGAAACCATTTTTAAAAGAGTGCATTGCCTCCTCTAAATCGTTGATGGCTTGTTCATGGGTAACCAAGTGATAATCCGTCTCAATTTCAATATTGAGTTTTACCCTAGAAATGGCAATATCCACTGATTTGTGGCCGTCCCACCATTCCAACATGGGATTCGCCCCGGCTTCTTTTAGCGCGTAATAGAGCTGAATGGCTTCTATTGGAGTTTGGTTTTCTTCAATAATTCGATTTACGAGGTCCATGTGCCTCTTACAGAGTACTACTCCAAAACGTTCTTTTGAAAGTTGGGCAATGTCTGGGGGTACATTTGTATTACAATCCTTGCATGTCATGTAAGTAGTTCAGTTTGGTCAATACTAAGATTTGGGACTATAATAACTTTAACATTTTTGGATTCGTATATGTCCTCGACGAGTGACCTACCTTTTTTAGATGAAATGCAATTTTTTAGACAAACGGTTAGGGCTTTGTTGGGAAAGTGTTATTTTTTGTGGTGAAAAAAATGATTATTTGAAACGTTTAGGCCCCGGGGTTTTAATTGCAGCAGCATTCATTGGACCAGGAACAGTAACCGCCTGTACCTTGGCCGGTGTTTCTTTTGGTTATGCATTGTTGTGGGCCATGCTTTTTTCGGTGGTCGCGACCATGGTGCTACAAGAAATGGCAGCCCGATTGGGGATTGTTACCCAAAAGGGATTGGCTAAAGTCATAACGGAGGTGCTGACAACAAAGTGGTTGCGCAATTTTGTACTATGCATAATTCTTTTTGCCATCATTTTGGGTAATGCAGCTTATGAAGGAGGAAATATAGGCGGTGCTACCTTAGGAATGGAAGCCCTATTTGGAAGTCAATATGAAAGGTATTACCCATTTTTGATGGGACTACTGGCTTTTTTATTGCTCTGGTTTGGTAATTACAAGGTATTGGAAAAAACGTTTATTGCTTTAATCAGTCTTATGAGCCTTTCCTTTTTGGTTACAGCATTTTTGACAGGCCCGAATTGGACGGAATTACTTAAAGGACTTCTGATACCAAGCTTTCCTGCCGAGAGTACCTTTACCATTATCGCACTTATAGGAACGACCATTGTCCCTTATAATCTATTTCTGCATGCTTCTTTGGTCAGTGAAAAGTGGAAATCAAAATCAAGTTTAAAGGATGCAAAATGGGATACCATAGTATCCATCGCTTTAGGAGGTGTCGTTTCTATGTCCATCATCATTGCTGCATCTGCAATTCCCTTGGATGAAATAACTGGAGCTGCAGACCTCACAAGGGGATTGGAACCCTTATTTGGCAATAAGGCTAGATACTTTATGGGAATCGGCCTATTTGCAGCAGGAATAACGTCCAGCATCACGGCTCCCTTAGCAGCTGCCTATGTTGCCAATAGCTGTTTCGGATGGAATGCCTCGTTAAAAGACATGAAGTTTCGCACGGTTTGGATGATTATCCTCTTTTTGGGCGTAGCTACCTTACAGTTTCGTTTTAAACCTATCGAAATCATTAAGTTTGCCCAGGTAGCCAATGGCATTTTACTTCCCCTTATTGCCATCTTGTTGGTTTGGATTGTCAATAAATCAAATGTTATGGGCAAATTCAAAAATTCATGGCTTCAAAATGTTTTTGGGGTTGTAATCATTCTCGTTTGTTTGGTGCTTGGTGCAAAAAGTGTAGCAAAGGTTTTTGGTTGGATGTAAAATGATACAGATTGACATTAATAGCGACGTGGGTGAGGGCGTAGGCAACGAAGCTGAATTGATGCCCTTGATAAGCTCGTGCAATATTGCTTGTGGCGGTCATGCGGGTAACGAAAATACGATGAGCAAAACCATCCAACTGGCCCTTAGGTATCATGTGAAGATTGGGGCCCATCCCAGCTATCCAGATAGGCCGAATTTTGGGAGAAAAATGATGGATATATCTTCCCAGGATTTGATTTTGAGTTTAAAGAGCCAATTGACAAACTTTTTGAACATCCTAAAAAAGGAAGGAGGGGAATTACATCACATCAAACCGCACGGAGCATTGTACAATGCCATTGCCAAAGATGAAGACCTTGCCAATACTTTTTTGGATGCCGTGGAAGATATAAAGGAAATACCGATATACGTTCCTTATCTATCAAAGGTTCAAAGGGTTGCCATAAAAAGAGGTTTTCGTTTTTATTTGGAAGCCTTCGCGGATAGAAACTATCATACCGACCTTAGGTTGGTTGCCCGTGCAAATAAGAATGCACTGATTGATGAACCCAAATTCGTACTGGAACACATACTGAATATGGTCAAATACAGGCAGGTCAAAACTATTGAAATGGAATTTATAAGAATTATGGCCCACACCTTTTGTATTCACGGTGACACCCCGGATGCATTGGAAATATTAACGTATCTTCATCAAGAATTGCCAAATCATAACATTCAGATCAAAAGGTGAGTTTGTTCCCCATAACCGTAAAACCATTCGGTGAGACTGCAGTTTTAATGGAATGGCCCCAAGAGGTCAATGAAAGCATCTTGAACGATATATTGAGTTATCATGAGGTCTTGAAAGCAGAACTCTCGGATGATTGGGTACTTGTTCCATCCTACAATTCACTAACCATCATTTGCCAAAAGGCTGATTTTGATTTTCCTACAATAAGAAGAAAGTTGCTGGATTGGTATCAAGGTAATAAGGGGGCTTTAGTTTTTAAACGGAATCTATGGAAGCTTCCTGTTTGCTATGATTTAGAGTTTGGTCCGGATTTACAGGAAACCGCAGATAAGCTCTTTATTTCAATTGAGGAATTGATTAAACTCCATACCTCCCATGAATATATGGTTTATGGCATCGGTTTTTTGCCAGGATTTATGTACTTAGGCGGACTCCCAAAAAGCCTGGAAACCCGAAGAAAAGAAGCACCTAGACTACATGTTGATAAAGGATCTGTAGGGCTGGCGGGAAAACAGACAGGAATTTACCCTCAAGATTCCCCAGGGGGATGGAACATCATCGGCAGATGTCCTGTTCCTATGTTCAATTTAAACCTAGAAAATCCATGCTTTGTGAATGTAGGAGACCGCATTCAATTTGTTCCCATTGATAGAGCTACCTTTGATTTACGGATTATTGAGGCCGAAGTAGGTATTTATCAACCCAAAAAAGTGGTTTTAGATGCTTAGAGTATTGAAATCCGGTTTTTATACCACTGTTCAAGACAAAGGTAGGTTTGATTTTCGGCACAAAGGAGTGCCCGTATCCGGCACCATGGACGATTTGGCAAGGCATCGCGTTAATACCCTTTTGGAAAATCCATCCAACGCCCCTGTTCTGGAGATTACCATGACAGGACCAACCCTTATTTTTGAAGAGGCCACCTTTATTTGCTTAGGTGGAGCAAAGCTTTCAGCAACACTGAACAATGAGCCCGTTGATAATTACCATGTGTATAAAATCAACAAAGGGGATATCCTTTCTTATGGGAGGTTGGAAAAGGGGTTTCGTGGATATTTAGGAGTCAAAGAAGGCTTTCTTTTTGGGAATGTTTTGGGAAGCGCATCGCAATTTGTTCCCTTGACCGATGCACATTGTATTAAAGACGGACAGGAGATTGAGTACATGCCCGAGGCTTCATTTGAACCTAAGTTAACTGATTTAAAGGTAAGAAGCTATTTGGACCATTCAGAACTTAGAGTAGATTTAGGGCCAGAATTTGAGCTGCTTCCAGAGTGGGAACAAAAGAAATTGTTCGCAATTTCTTTTTCGGTTTCAAAGGAAAATAACCGAATGGCTTACCAATTGGAAGAAAAAATGGAAGGCCACTCCATTTCAATGCTTACTTCAGCGACCCTGCCAGGAACGGTACAAATAACCCCCTCGGGCAGACTCATTGTTTTGATGAAAGATGGGCAGACTACGGGTGGCTATCCAAGAATATTACAGTTGACCAAGGAAGCTATTTCCATTTTGGCACAAAAGAAGGCAGGGGATAAGATTAGATTTGCCGCCTCTTAAACTTTGTGGTAAACGTCCTTAAAAGGCACCCTAAAACGAGGGCCATAGATTCCATTTTCCTCTCTTACCCCACAACCTATGACCATATTTATTTCAGCTCTCCATGGAATCCCAAGAATTTTTTTAATACGTAGCGTATCACTGCCCTCCATAGGGCAAGTATCATATCCTATGGAGGCCATACTTATCATAAAATTCTGTGCCGCCAAACCAGCACTTTTATGGGCAACTATACGCATGTCCGAGTTTCGGACCTGTCGGTAGGTGGCCTTAAAGAGCCCCGAAATTTGAAAGACACCATACTTTAACCAGCCTAAAACTCCTAAAAAATCTGTATAAACGGTTGGAATCAATTTTTCGTAGTAGATCAAGGCAAACTTTTCACGCCTAGAATAGTCAGAAGGTGTTTTTTTGCTAAACGTATCTTTCAAGAACGAAATGTTAGCCTTAGCCCGTTTTTTCCACAAGTCCTTTCGTACAACAACGACAACCAGTTGCTTTGCCGTTTTAGCCGCATTTTGACCCAAACAAGCCTTTGTCAATTCTTTAAGGGTAGTGGGGTTCGTTACATGGTAAAATTCCCATAGTTGAAGGTTGCTACTAGTAGGTGCCAAACATGCATTTTGAATACAATGTTGGATTTTTTCATCATCCAGCTCCATATCAGATTTGAATACTCTTACCGACCTTCTATAACGAATCGCTTCAGTAACCGTTTTTTCCATAAGCGCCAAAGATACTGGTTCTTAGGGTTATTCAACTTCATTTTATATCAATAAACCATGCAAAGGCGAATGCGTTGAATATGGTACAAAATATCGTTTTATATAATTGTAATTCAGTGGGTTAAGAATTTATGAATTGCTGTGGATTTAAATAGAAAAAGACGGTTAAATTATTAAGGGAACTGAATAGTATATTTTTGGATATTCAAGAAAATACGTGCGTTTTAACGAGAACACAGAAAGGCCCTAATGGTATTGAACAAATACAGTAAAAATGTGACACAGAATCCGTCGCAACCGGCATCGCAAGCCATGTTGTATGCTACTGGTTTGACAGAGGCGGATATGAAGAAGCCCCAAATAGCAATTGGAAGTACAGGCTATGATGGCAATCCCTGTAATATGCATTTAAACGGCATCGCCCAGGAAATAAAGAAGCACGTGAATCAAATAGGGCAAGTAGGCTTGACCTTTAATACCATAGGCGTCTCCGACGGTATTTCAATGGGAACCCCTGGCATGAAGTATTCCTTGGCCTCAAGGGATATCATTGCCGATTCTATGGAAACCGTTGTGAATGGAATGTCTTATGATGCCTTGATCGGGGTGGTTGGATGTGATAAAAATATGCCAGGGGCCATTATAGCAATGCTTCGTCTTAATAGACCGTCCATAATGGTGTACGGCGGGAGTGTGGCTTCTGGAAAATATAAAGGACGTAAACTAAATATTGTGTCTGCTTTTGAGGCTTTAGGACAGAAAATTGCAGGTGAAATTGATGAAGCGGAATACAAGGAAATTATCAAAAAATCTATTCCAGGAGCAGGTGCTTGTGGCGGCATGTATACAGCAAATACAATGGCTTCGTCCATAGAGTGTATGGGTATGGCACTACCTTATAATTCATCCATCCCTGCAGTAAATCCCAGTAAGCTTTCCGAGGCGGAACGTACCGCCGGGGCCATAAAAAAGCTTCTGGAGCTGGATTTGAAACCAAAAGATATCGTTACGAAAAAATCAATTGAAAATGCAATTACTTTGGTTAATGCGCTTGGTGGTTCAACCAATGCCGTTTTGCATTATTTGGCCATTGCATATGCTGCGGATATTGACTTTACCCTGGAAGATTTTCAAAGAATAAGCGATAGAACACCACTTATCGGGGACCTAAAACCTTCTGGGAAATATTTAATGGAAGATGTTCATGGCATTGGCGGAACCCCAAAGATCATGAAGTACTTGTTGGAAAATGGGTTTTTGCATGGTGATTGTATGACCGTAACAGGTAAAACCTTGGCAGAAAACCTGGAAGATATTGAGGCAATGGAGTTTGAAGAACAAGATTTGTTATATAGCATTGATAGGGCCCTGAAGTCCTCAGGCAACCTACAAATACTCAAGGGAAATCTAGCGGAAGAAGGTGCAGTAGCAAAAATATCGGGTAAGGAAGGATTAAAATTTGAAGGAAAGGCAGTGGTCTACAATAGCGAACCAGAAGCCAATGAAGGTATCTCAAATGGGGAAGTGGCTCAGGGCGATGTAGTGGTTATTCGTTATGTCGGTCCTAAAGGCGGCCCTGGTATGCCAGAAATGCTGAAACCTACATCCATGATTATGGGGGCCGGTCTAGGAAAGTCGGTTGCGCTCATAACCGATGGTCGTTTTTCGGGAGGCACCCATGGTTTTGTGGTGGGGCATGTAACTCCAGAGGCACAAGTAGGAGGAGCCATTGCCCTTGTAGAGACAGGCGATATTATTACGATTAGTGCCCTGGATAATTCCATAACCTTGAATATTTCCGAAAAGGAAATGGAAAGAAGAAGGGCAAAATGGCAAGCTCCACCCTTAAAATTTAATAAAGGAATATTGTTTAAGTACGCAAGATCTGTAGCCTCGGCTTCGGAAGGATGCGTTACCGATAAATATTGACGCAAATAGGTATTCCTGCAATGTTGGGAATCGCATCATTTAAAGTTGGTATTATGAATACAGAAACCGTAAAAAAAGAAGAAATAAAGACTTCCAAAACTATGAGGATAAGCGGGGCAGAAGCTATTATCCACTGTCTTTTGGCGGAGGGTGTAGACTTAATTTATGGCTATCCAGGAGGGGCCATTATGCCTGTCTATGACGAACTCTACAAGTTCCAGGATAAACTGACCCATATTCTTACACGCCACGAACAGGGAGCAACCCATGCGGCTCAGGGTTATGCCAGGGTAAGCGGAAGGGTTGGTGTGGCAATGGCTACCTCAGGACCAGGGGCTACCAATTTGGTTACAGGATTGGCAGATGCGCAAATAGATTCTACCCCAATGGTTTGCATTACGGGTCAAGTTCCCCGACACCTATTGGGCTCCGATGCTTTCCAGGAAACGGATATTGTTGGGATTTCTACACCGGTCACCAAATGGAATTATCAGGTTACAAAAGCTTCCGAAATACCCGAAATATTAGCGAAGGCGTTTTATATTGCGAAGTCTGGACGGCCAGGCCCAGTCCTTATAGATATTACCAAAAATGCCCAATTTGACGAGCTGGATTTTAGTTACGAAAAATGTACGGCGGTTCGTAGCTATAAGCCTGTTCCGCAACCGAATACCAAAGCTATTGCTGAAGCTGCAGACATCATTAATGCCGCTAAAAGACCATACATTGTTTGGGGGCAAGGGGTTATTCTAGGAAAAGCTGAGGAAGAACTTAAATCCTTTGTGGAAAAAACAGGTATTCCTGCAGCATGGACGATAATGGGAGAATCAGCATTACCCACAAGCCATCCCTTAAATGTTGGAATGGTAGGGATGCATGGTAATTATGGTCCAAACGTCCTAACCAATGAGTGCGATGTGCTCTTGGCGATAGGGATGCGTTTTGATGATAGGGTAACCGGTAAATTGGAAACCTATGCGAAGCAGGCCAAAGTCATCCATTTCGAAATTGACCCTGCCGAGGTTGGCAAAAATGTCAAACCTGAGATTGCCCTACTGGGCAATTGCAAAGAAACACTTTCATTGTTGTTGCCATTGGTGAATGAGAATTCCCATGACTTATGGAAGGCTGAATTTGATAAAAAATATGAGGAGGAATATGCAGCGGTCATCAAAAATGATTTGCACCCTACAAAACAAGGTTTGACCATGGGAGAGGTCGTTGAGCAAATCAACAAAGCCTCTGGTAATGACGCCGTAATTGTTACGGATGTTGGGCAGCATCAAATGGTTGCTTGCCGATATGCGAAGTTTAAGAACTCCAAGAGCAATATTACTTCCGGGGGATTGGGTACTATGGGATTTGCACTTCCAGCGGCCATTGGTGCAAAGCAGGGAGCCCCCGAGAGACAGGTAGTGGCCATAATTGGCGATGGAGGGTATCAAATGACCATACAGGAATTAGGGGTGATCTTCCAACATCAAATAGCGGTAAAAATCGTCGTTCTGAATAATGATTTCTTGGGTATGGTGCGACAATGGCAACAATTGTTCTTTGATAAGCGATATGCTTCTACCGTAATGGTTAATCCCGATTTTGTAAAAATTGCCGAAGGCTATCACATTCAGGCAAAACGAGTTAATGAGCGTAAAGACTTGACAGCAGCCGTTCAAGAAATGATGGAATTTGATGGGCCTTATTTTTTGGAAGTGAAAGTGGAAAAAGAAGATAATGTGTTTCCTATGATTCCATCAGGAGCGTCAGTTTCAGATATTAGGTTAAAATAAACCAATGGATCAAAGTCTGATTTCCAAAATACCCACGGTTTACCATAGTTTGGTCTTAAAATCCCAGGAGATTGGTTTTTCAATGCCTTCGGATATGTATGTAGGTTCCTTGTTAAAAACACTTATTGCTTCAAAACCAGGGGGAAATTTTTTGGAGTTGGGAACAGGTATAGGGTTGTCACTCTCATGGATGATAGAAGGAATGGATGACCAATCACGTCTGACCACTATTGACAATGACCCTAACCTAATTAAAATTGCCAAGTCTTATTTTGGGAAGGACAATCGGGTTTCTATCATATGTCAAGATGGAGGTGATTGGATAGAACGATATCAAGAAGAACCATTCGATTTGGTTTTTGCGGATGCATGGCCTGGAAAATACAGTCGTCTTAAAAGTCTGTTGCAACTCATAAAGCCTGGCGGTATTTATGTAATTGATGATATGTTGGAACAACCAAATTGGCCGAACGGACATAATGACAATGTCATCAAATTAATTAAACAATTGGAAAAAAGGAAAGATATCGAATTGACCAAAATGGACTGGTCAACAGGGGTTATCATTGCCGTAAAAAAGTAAAATTTAATGGAAAACACTAGATATACCATTTCTGCCTATTCTGAAAACAGTGTGGGGCTTTTGCACCGTATTTCGGGCATTTTTGTAAAGAGACATATCAATATTGAAAGCCTTAATGTTTCCAAATCGGAAATCGAGCATGTTTCCAAATTCACTATTGTCGTTTATACCACAGAGGACTGGGTAAGAAAGATTGTACAGCAGATAGAGAAGCAGATAGAGGTGATTAAGGCCTATTATCATACCGATGAGCAGACCATTTTTCAAGAAACAGCCCTGTTTAAAATAAGAAGTGGGTTGCTTTTTGACGAACCTCAAATTCAAAATGCCATAAAGAAGAGCAACTCTAAAATAGTGACGGTAAATAGGGAGTTTTTTGTCTTGGCCAAAACGGCCAAAAGAAGCGAAATAGATGCCGTACATGATTTGTTGAAACCTTTTGGAATTATGCAGTTTGTGCGTTCAGGGCGGATTGCGGTCACAAAGGAAACTATGCCCATTTCAGAATTATTGGAAGAATTTCATTTAGCTACTAATTAATCAAACATACTTTGAACATGACAAATTACTTCAATACACTATCGTTAAGGGACCAATTGGAACAATTGGGAAAATGCCGATTCATGGAGTCGCATGAATTTTCGGATGGTGTAAATGCACTGAAGGGAAAGAAAATTGTAATTGTAGGTTGTGGAGCACAGGGCCTAAACCAAGGCCTGAACATGCGTGATTCCGGTTTGGATATTTCTTATGCCTTGCGGGAGGCGGCTATTAAGGAACAGCGCCAATCTTATAAGAATGCCACAGAAAATAATTTTGTCGTAGGTACTTATGAAGAACTGATTCCTACCGCCGATGTGGTTATCAATCTTACACCAGACAAACAGCACACTAATGTTGTGGGAGCGGTAATGCCATTGATGAAAAAAGGGGCAACCCTATCATATTCCCACGGGTTCAATATCGTTGAGGAGGGGATGCAGGTTCGTAAGGACCTAACCGTAATCATGGTAGCTCCTAAAAGTCCAGGTTCCGAAGTAAGAGAAGAGTATAAAAGAGGTTTTGGAGTACCCACATTAATTGCCGTGCACCCGGAGAATGATCCAGATGGCAAAGGGTTGGCACAAGCAAAAGCCTATGCAGCAGCTACTGGTGGGCACAAGGCAGGAGTTTTGGAGTCCTCTTTTGTCGCTGAGGTGAAATCCGATTTGATGGGGGAACAGACCATACTTTGTGGACTGTTGCAAACAGGTTCCATTTTATGTTTCGACAGAATGGTGGATAAGGGAATTGAACCGGGTTATGCCTCTAAATTGATTCAATATGGTTGGGAAACCATCACTGAGGGATTAAAATATGGAGGTATTACGCACATGATGGATCGGCTATCCAATCCAGCCAAGATCAAAGCATTTGACTTAGCTGAAGAAATGAAAATCATCATGCGGCCTTTATTTCAAAAGCATCAAGATGATATTATGAGTGGACACTTCTCAAAGACAATGATGGAGGATTGGGCCAATGGGGATAAAAATCTATTGACCTGGAGAGCTGCTACTGGGGAAACCGCTTTTGAAAAAACACCTGCAGGGAGTGATGAAATTTCCGAACAGGAATATTATGACAATGGCGTATTGATGGTTGCATTTGTCAAGGCAGGGGTAGAACTGGCCTATGAAACCATGACGGAATCCGGAATTATAGGAGAATCGGCCTATTATGAGTCCTTACACGAAACTCCGTTGATTGCAAATACCATAGCGCGTAAAAAATTGTTTGAAATGAACCGAGTCATCTCAGATACCGCGGAATATGGCTGCTATCTTTTTGACCATGCCTGCAAACCGCTTTTGACGGACTTTATGAAACAAATTGACACCGAAGTTATTGGCACCTCCTTTGGAGCCGATAGTGATAATAGAGTTGATAATGCAAAACTCATAGCGGTGAATAAATCCCTTAGGGAACATCCTGTAGAAGTTGTGGGTGCCCGCTTAAGGGAATCCATGACAGCAATGAAGCCCATAATATAATCAGCTATCATGTCTTGCGTCCATTTCAATCATGAAAACAAGAGTCACGTATTTTCCTGAGCTATCAGCGATTGAAGGAGCCGCCCAGACTATTAGTAAGGTAGCCGAGAACACACCTCTGCAACAAAGTATTAGGTATAGCAAGCAATATAATGCCAATATTTTACTTAAACGGGAAGACCTACATAGGGTAAGAAGCTATAAAATTCGTGGGGCATTCAACAAGATTAGTTCCCTTACCCCAGATGAACTGAAAAAGGGAGTGGTATGTGCCAGTGCTGGCAATCATGCGCAAGGTGTTGCTTTTGCCTGTAATCATTTGGAGGTCAAAGGTTCAATCTTTATGCCCGTGGTTACTCCTAAACAAAAGATTGACCAGACCAAGATGTTTGGTGGCAATTGGGTCGAAGTAATTTTAGAAGGCGATACTTTTGACGATTCATACAAGGCATCAATACAGTATGGTGAAAGGGAAAGGAAAACCTTTGTACATCCCTTTGATGATCCTAAAACCATTGAAGGACAGGCTACGGTGGGCCTGGAAGTATTAAAGCAGACCACTTTGGCCATTGACTATGTTTTTGTTGCGGTTGGTGGAGGGGGGCTGGCCTCAGGTCTAATAGGCGTGTTTTCTGCTTTGAGTCCAAATACAAAAATTATTGGCGTAGAACCTGCCGGAGCCCCATCCATGAAAATCGCTATTAAAAAAGGAAAGCTGATTGAGTTGTCTTCCATTGATAAATTTATTGATGGAGCCGCTGTACAAAAGGTAGGCCAGTACACCTTTGATATTTGCAAGGAACACCTTTATGAAATGGTCACAGTTGATGAGGGCAAAGTCTGCCAGACCATTTTGGATCTCTATAATAGGGATGCGATTGTGGTGGAACCTGCCGGGGCCCTGACCGTTTCAATACTTGATGAATTCAGGGAAGAAATTAAAGGAAAAAATGTGGTTTGTATCATTGGGGGCAGCAATAATGATATTACAAGAACAGCAGAAATCAAGGAACGCGCTTTGCTTTACGGTAAACTAAAACATTATTTTATCATCCGCTTTCCCCAACGACCGGGAGCGCTTAAAGAATTTGTTGCTGATATTTTGGGACCTAATGACGACATTACCCATTTTGAGTATTCAAAAAAATCAAGTCGGGAAAATGCCCCGGCAGTTGTGGGGATAGAACTAAAAAGTCCAAAAGACCTGGAACCACTTATAGCAAGAATGAAGGAAAATAATTTCTTTGGAGATTATTTAAATGATAAACCTGACCTATTTCAATACCTGATATAACTGATTTCTAAGAAAAAAGGAATAGACTTCATATATTTGTCTAATGTTTTATAAAAAAAGTTAAACAAATTAAACGCATCACCAGTAATCTAAGCCTATGTCAACCTTGAACACCATACCAGAAGCATTTCAAATAGATAAAGAAATCCATCAAAGACAATACCTAGTCAATGGGGAACTCAAAGATTGGGATGGTGCCACCTCTGAGGTTTTTTCTACCATATCCTCCACGGAAGCCTACAAGCCAACCCTTTTGGGAAGTATTCCAAACAATTCGAAACCAGAAGCTATGGAAGCCTTAGATGCCGCTACAAGAGCTTGGGATCAGGGAAAAGGGACCTGGCCCACGATGAAAGTCAAAGATCGCATCGATTGTATGGAGAATTTTGTAAAACAAATGGAAACCAAGCGAGAGGTAGTGGTCAAATTGTTGATGTGGGAAATTGGGAAATCGAAAGCGGATTCCTACAAAGAATTCGATAGAACCGTGGACTATATCTATGATACCATTGAGGAATACAAGCAATTGGATCGTGATGCTGCCAAGTTTCATAAGCATGATGGGGTATATGCCCATATTCGACGGGGTCCTTTGGGGATTGTACTCTGCTTAGGGCCCTATAATTATCCGCTGAATGAAACCTTTACCTTGCTTATTCCTGCCTTAATCATGGGAAATACTACCATTTTTAAGCCCGCTAAGCATGGGGTGCTGTTGATAATACCATTGTTGGAAGCCTTTCAAAGCAGTTT
This sequence comes from Bacteroidota bacterium, assembly GCA_039815575.1. Taxonomy (GTDB): domain Bacteria; phylum Bacteroidota; class Bacteroidia; order Flavobacteriales; family Flavobacteriaceae; genus Croceivirga. The sequence continues at coordinate 22,732 of JBCBZA010000023.1, forward strand.
TCCTAAGGGTGTGGTCAATATTCTATTCGGAAGGGGACGGGCCATTGCAGGACCCATCATGAAAACGGGAAAAGTAGATGTACTGGCATTAATAGGTCATAGTTCTTCGGCCAATGCCTTAGTCAATCAACATCCAAAAAGCAATAGACTACGCCAAGTACTGGGATTGGAAGCAAAAAACCCAGCTATCATCCTTCCCGATGCGGACTTGGATTTAACGGTAAAGGAATGCATCTCAGGAACACTTTCCTATGATGGGCAGCGCTGTACCGCATTAAAAATTGTATATGTCCATGCTGATATCAAAGACGCTTTTTTGGAAAAATTTGCAAAGGCAGTTGATGAATTGAACTATGGCAATCCCTGGGACGATAACGTGCAATTAACACCCTTGCCAGAACCTGGTAAACCCGATTACATCCAAGAGTTATTGGAGGATGCGTTGGGAAAAGGAGCAAAGGTCATCAATCCAAAAGGAGGGGAGCGTTATCCCAACTTTATATGGCCTTCCATTATTTATCCTACAACAAAAAACATGAAGGTGTATGAAGAGGAGCAGTTTGGACCCATTATTCCCGTGATGTCCTTTACAAATATTTGGGAGCCGTTGGATGATATGGCGGAAAGTAATTATGGTCAGCAGGTAAGCCTGTTCGGTAAGGACGTGTATGCCCTATCACCCTTAGTAGATACCTTGGCCAATTTGGTTTGCCGTGTCAACTTAAACAGTTCATGCCAGCGGGGACCGGACGTCTACCCATTTACGGGAAGAAAGGATTCTGCACAGTCTACTTTAAGTGTGCACGATGCCTTGCGTTCTTTTAGTATTCGGACCTTTGTTGCCTTTAAGGATAATGACTTGAACAATGAAACCATTGAACAATTGCTGAATGCCAAAGTGAGTAATTTTTTGAGTACGGATTATATACTTTAGGGAATTGTGTCTACTTAATTGATTTAGAATCCCTTATTTTTAAATTCTTTTTAAACCATTAACGATGAAAAAAAATAAAGGAATTTTAGGTGCAATGTTGTTCACGTTGTTTTTTTCTTGCAATGAATTGCAGCAGGTTGTAAATCAATTACCATCAGGGGAGGTATCCGCTGCGGAGATTTCCGCCGGACTTAAACAAGCTTTGGAACTTGGGGTGAGCCAGGGAGTTGATCTCTTACATAAGGAAGACGGTTATTTTAAAGACCAAGCCGTAAAAATTTTATTACCTGAAGAATTAAAGAAGGTCGATGAAGGACTTCGGAAAATTGGACTCTCCAATCTAGCTGATGAAGGGCTAAAGGTGCTGAACCGAGCTGCAGAGGATGCAGTGGTGGAGGCTAAGCCTATTTTTGTGAATGCTATTAAATCGTTCACCTTTGACGATGCGCAACGTATTCTAACTTCAGAGAATGACCTGGAAGCGACCGAATATCTGCAAAAAAAAACCAGTTCGGCCCTGCTTGGGACTTTTGCCCCTAAAATTGAGGCTTCCCTAAGCAAAGTAGGTGCCGATAGAATTTGGACCGAGATTATTAAAAAGTACAATGCTATTCCTTTGGTTAAACCGGTAAATCCAGATTTGACGTCTTACGTCACGGAACAAGCGATTGCGGGCTTGTTTGTCAAAGTAGGGGATAAGGAAAAGGAAATTCGTAATTCTGTAGGAGCTAGGACTACGGCACTGTTACAAAAAGTATTTGGATTACAATAAATACCTAAAGGATTTCCTAAATATGAGTTGCCAGCCAATCTCCAACTTCAGAGGTTTTGTAAGCTTTTCCACCTTCAGCAAGATCTTCGGTAACGATGCCTTCTGCCAAAGATTGATTGACCGTGTCTCGGATAGCTTGTGCTTCCTCAGCTAGGTCAAAATCCTCAAAAAGCATAGCGGCAGAGAGTACGGTTGCTAATGGATTGGCAATGTCCTTTCCGGCTGCCTGTGGGTACGAACCATGAATGGGTTCATATAATCCAATGTTTTCCCCTAAAGAGGAAGAGGGCATTAATCCCATGGAACCTGAAATTACAGAAGCCTCATCCGTTAAAATATCCCCAAAAAGATTTGCAGTAATAATGACGTCATACCCTTTCGGCCATTGAATCAAACGCATGGCGACCGCATCCACAAATTCATAGGTAACCGCTACTTCTGGATAGTCTTTTTCCATGCCTTGCACCGTCTCGCGCCAAAGTCGTGAAGCTTCCAAGACATTGGCCTTATCTACGCAGCAAAGTCTCTTTCCACGTTTCATGGCCATTTCAAAGCCCTTTTTGGCAATACGCTCAATTTCAAAACGATGGTAGGTCATGGTGTCAAAAGCGGTTTCTCCCTCATTTTGACGGCCACGCTCCCCAAAATAAACACCACCGGTAAGTTCACGAACGATGACCAAATCCGTTCCTTCAATACGTTCGCGTTTCAAAGGGGATTTATCAATCAAGGAAGGAAAAGTAAATGTAGGCCTCACATTGGCAAAGAGGCCTAGAGCTTTTCGCATTTTTAAGAGTCCCTGTTCTGGTCGTACCTTGGCAGAAGGGTCGTTATCAAACCTAGGATGACCAATTGCGCCAAACAAAACAGCATCAGAATTCATACAGATTTCGTGGGTTGCATCAGGATAGGGTACGCCTACAGTATCTATGGCAGCAGCCCCAGTTAAAGCGGGCTGCCAGGTGATTTCATGATTAAATTTTTTTGCAACTGCATCCGATACTTTCACGGCTTGATCAATTACTTCTGGTCCAATGCCATCTCCGGCTAATAGGGCTATTGTTAGGTTCATTAATTCGTTTCTTATATTAGATATGAATGTAGGTGAATATTTTAGATCAAATTCAACATTTTTTCGGTAGCCTTGATTGCCGAAACGGTTTGATCGGAATCCAGACCTGTGGTAACAAAGTCATGTTTTGTGGTTTTCCAGGTAATCATGGTCTCACAAAGGGCATCAGAACTACTTCCTGGAGGGATGCGAACGGCATAGTCGACTAATTTTGGTAATTTGAAATGAAGCTTTTCGTATACCTTGGCAAGTGCATTCATAAAAGCATCAAATTGTCCATCACCTTGTGCATTTTCTTCATACCGCTTGCCTTCCACTTCAATGGATAAGGTGGTTGAAGGTTGTAGTCCTTTGGCATGGGTGAGTACATATGATTTTATAAATACTTTCTGTTGAAACGAACTGCTGTCCAATACATCGGAAATAATATAAGGCAGATCTTCTTTGGTAACTTTTTCCTTTTTATCACCTAACTCAATAATTCGCGCTGTGACTTTTTTAAGCTCGTCGTCATTTAAGGTCAATCCCAATTCTTGTAAGTTCTTTTGTATGTTGGCCTTGCCCGACATTTTTCCGAGTGCATATTTCCTTTTTCTACCAAATCGTTCAGGCATTAAATTGCTAAAGTAAAGATTGTTTTTATTGTCTCCATCTGCATGAATACCAGCAGTTTGAGTAAAAACATTATCTCCAACAATAGGCTTGTTGGCTGGAATGCCAAAACCTGTAAAGGTAGAGACCAACTTGCTTACTTTGTACAGGGCGGATTCCACTACTTGGGTCTGTACTTCTGGTAAGAAATCGTTGATTACGGCAATGGTACTCGCCAAAGGTGCATTGCCTGCACGTTCACCCATACCATTGACTGTTAGGTGTAACCCTTTGCAACCTGCTTTAACGGCTTCCATCACATTGGCCACCCCTAAATCATAATCATTATGACCATGGAAGTCAAAATGGATGTTGGGATAACGTTTTATGATTTTGTCCAAATAATCAAAGGCCTCGGAATGTTTGAGTACGCCGAGGGTATCTGGTAACAAAATGCGTCTAACAGGTAGTAGGGTTAAGAAATCCAAGAAACGGAATACATAGTCTTGGGAATTGCGCATACCGTTGCTCCAATCTTCCAAATAGACATTGGTCACTATTCCGGCTTCTTGGGCCAGCTGAACTACCGCTTCGATTTCATTAAAATGTGCTTCTGGACTTTTTTTTAATTGATGGGTCAAATGATTTAAGGAACCCTTGGTCAAAAGGTTCTGTACTTTTGCCCCAGATTTTTTCATCCATTCAATGGATCTTCCCCCATCCACAAAAGTGAGTACCTCTACCTGATGAATCCTATTTTCACTGCCAGCCCATTCCGTGATGTTCTTTACGGCTTGGAATTCCCCTTCGGAAACCCTTGCGGAGGCAACTTCAATGCGATCTACTTTCAATTCTTCCAGCAGCAACTTGGCCAAGGTGAGTTTTTCTGAGGCGGTGAAGGACACGCCCGAGGTCTGTTCACCATCCCGTAGGGTGGTATCCATTATTTCAATGGTTCTCGCCATTTTTCGGTTTAAAAGGGACGATTTTCAGCAAAGGTTTTAATGTCCTTCTTAAGGTTGAGTAGGTAGTCAATATCGTCAAAACCATTGAGCATGTTGCCTTTTTTGTAATCATTAATACCGAAAGTCTCCATTTCTCCGGTCGAAACAATGGTAAAGGTCTGTTCCGGTAGATTAACCTCAAATTCCGTCTTTGGATTGGCCTCAATGGCTTTAAAGATGGTGTCCAAAAATTCTGGGCCAATTTGAACCGGGAGTACCCCTATGTTGAGACAGTTGTTCCGGAATATGTCAGCAAAAAAACTGGATACTACACAACGGAAACCATAATCATATACTGCCCAGGCGGCGTGCTCCCTGGAGGAGCCGGAACCAAAGTTCTTTCCTCCCACTAGAATTTTGCCCTTATAAATTGGATTGTTCAATACAAATTGCTCCTTTGGGGTATTATCTGCATTAAACCGCCAGTCACGGAATAAATTATCCCCGAATCCTTTTCGCTCGGTAGCTTTAAGGAAGCGTGCGGGTATAATTTGATCGGTATCTACATTTTCAATGGGTAGAGGAACCGCTGTGGAAGTTAATATGTTGAATTTATCGTAGGCCATTACGAATATTGGTTATTGGATTAAGCTTCTTGCAATTGCATCAATTCCCTTGGGTCCGTAACCTTTCCAGTTACTGCCGCCGCTGCTGCTACCAGTGGACTTGCCAAAAGTGTTCTCGAACCAGGACCTTGTCTTCCCTCAAAATTTCTATTGCTGGTACTTACTGCCAATTTACCAGCGGGTACTTTGTCATCGTTCATGGCTAAACAGGCGGAACAACCAGGCTCGCGGAGTTGGAATCCTGCCGCGTGTAGGGTATCCAGAATCCCCTCCTCCTTGATGGCTTTTTCCACTTTATGTGAACCAGGAACCAACCAAGCTGTTACAGTATCCGCTTTCTTCCTGCCTTTGACAATGGATGCAAATGCCCTAAAATCTTCAATACGTCCATTGGTACAACTTCCTAAAAAGACAAAATCAATGGGTTTGCCCAACATTCCCTCGCCTTCGTTAAAATCCATGTAAGCCAGGGACTTTCTATATGTTTGGGCTCCTGATCCATCACCTGCTTCCGGTATATTATTTGATATACCAAAGCCCATTCCAGGATTGGTACCATAGGTAATCATGGGTTCAATGTCAGCAGCATCAAAAAACAATTCTTTATCGAATGCTGCACCTTCTTCGGTATAAAGGGTTTCCCAATAGACCATAGCTTTATCCCAAGCTTCTCCTTTTGGCGTAAACTCACGGCCCTCAATGTATGCAAAGGTGGTTTCATCCGGGGCAATCATTCCGCCACGCGCTCCCATCTCAATACTTAAGTTACAAACCGTCATACGCCCTTCCATGCTCATTTTCTTAAACACTTCCCCGGCATATTCCACAAAGTAACCAGTGGCACCAGAAGTGGTCAATTTTGAAATAATGTACAGCGCAACATCTTTTGGGGTAACGCCAAAGTTTAGATCCCCATTAATATTAATACGCATGCTTTTGGGTTTGGGCTGCATGATGCATTGCGAAGCCAATACCATTTCCACTTCAGAAGTTCCAATTCCAAACGCAATGGCACCAAAAGCCCCATGCGTTGAGGTGTGGGAATCTCCACAAACAATGGTTGCCCCTGGAAGCGTAATGCCGTTCTCAGGCCCTATAACATGGACAATGCCATTTTTTTCGTGGCCCAGACCCCAGTAGGGTATGTCGTGTTCTGTTGCATTTTTTTCCAGTGCCTTTAATTGATTGGCGGACAAGGGGTCCTTTACTGGTAAATGTTGGTTTAAGGTAGGGGTGTTGTGGTCCGCGGTGGCAAAGGTCCTTTGGGAATAAAAAACAGGAATACTTCTGTTTTTCAATCCCAGGAAAGCCACAGGACTGGTTACCTCATGGACCAAATGGCGATCAATAAATAGGACATCTGGACCATTCTTTATTTTTTTCACCACATGTGCGTCCCATACCTTGTCGAAGAGTGTATTGCTCATTTGAATGACCTATTCCAAATTAACCTTCAAATATAGGACTTGTAACAGGCACTGTCCTATTTGTGCACTTATAAAATTACGATACCCAAAGCCAAAATGGTATAAACATACTATTGATAATCAGTATTTTAAATCCATAAATAGGCTTGATTTTCTTATGTTAAAACAAAATACATAACCAAACTACCCAATGAAAAATACTTTTTTTAACAAAAACGAACTTCAATTAACATGCCTGTAACGGTTTCCCCATATTTCAATGGCTACTTTTAACGGGAACCTAAGTTTATTCACAACAAAAACGAACCAATGAAGAAACAACAGCTACAAATTGCCGTATTGGTGATTATGATTGCCTTTGGGGCAATGAATTTGGCCAATGCCCAACTGGACTTGCCAAGGGGCAGTCAAATGGCCAAAGTATCTCAAAGAATTGGAATAACGGACATTACAATTGTTTACTCTCGCCCAAGTGTTAACAATAGGGAAGTATGGGGTAAATTGGTGCCTTATGGGATGAACAATCTTGGCTTTGGAACGGCAAAGGAATCCCCATGGCGCGCAGGAGCTAATGAAAATACAGTTTTTAAAACGACCCATCCGGTTAAGATTGGAGGAAAAGAGGTAGCCGCGGGGAAATATGGCCTTCATATGGTCGTAAATGATGATAATACCGCCAAGGTACTTTTGACCAATAACCATGGGGCGTGGGGAAGTTACTTTTTTGAGCCTTCAGATGTAGTTTTGGAAGTGGACGTAACCACTACTGAAATACCACATGTAGAACAATTGAAGTTCGAATTTGATGAAGTAAATGCCACTTCAGCGGTGGCCTCCTTGAATTGGGAGAAAAAACAAATTCCGTTTGCCATTGAGGTTCCTGTCACGGACATTGTTCTGGCTGATATTCGTTCAAAAATGCAAAACCAACCTGGATTTAATCGGCAAACATGGGAACAGGCGGCCAATTTTTCTTTGAACAACGGTGGGGATTTGGAGGAGGCTATGGGCTGGATTGATGCGGCAATTGCAGGGCAGTTCTTTAGCCAGAAGACCTTTAATAATTTAGGAATCAAGGCTCAGATTTTAATGAAACAAGGCAAAATGGATGAAGCCCTAGCAGTAATGGATGAAGCGATGCCCATGGGAACCGTTTTTCAGGTACATGGATACGGCAGGCAGTTAATTACTGCTGGAGAAAAAGATAAAGCCCTAGAGGTCTTTAAATGGAATGCAAAAACGCACAAAGGACAATGGCCTGTGGACTATGGATTGGCGAGAGGATATTCGGCCGTTGGAAATTATAAGACCGCCCTTAAGCATTTAAAAATTGCTGAGGGAAGGGCGCCGGACCAAATTAATAAGGATGCCATCGCCTCAAATATCGATAAATTGGGAGGGGGCACTGACATCAACTAAAATATAGTATCATTTTGATTGGCGCGAAGAACTTGTATTGAGCTACACACCGCCCACAATGATAAAATGGAATATGAGTTTTTAAAAGTCCGGCTATGCCGGGCTTTTTTTAATTGATAGCTTGGAATACGCCTATTTCTGATGGATTATCAATAGTTACCCACTTTTTGTCCAATCGTGAATTTTATGTGCTTACTTGACATAGACCTTTCATTGGTAACACCTTCGGACGAGGTGATATTTCTATCAAACAAATGATTGAGATTGTTACCTGCTAAATCTTCCAGTATGGAAAGGACTTCAATTTCATAAGTTCCTTCAACCCATATTGCATCTGGGGAAAAATGGAATTCCTCCTCGTTTTTGGACAACTCATTCCTTCCGGAAAGGGCCTCCCCGTTCGCATTTTTAATGGTTATGGTCTCTTTTCCCAAAATGGCATCCAAGGGTTCATTAAAAATTATTTTGAGTGTATCCCTAGTATTTTCTTTTGGGGTGACTACCGACCATTTGGAAAGGCTTGGTTTGGTCCGATCACTTGGGTTAACATAAAATGGTTTTGCATAAGATTGTCCTAAGGCCATGCCTTTTGAAGATTTCAAATTTTCACCAATGGTAACCGTGTATTTGTTTCCTTCTTCTAAGGGCAAGCCTTTTGTTTTATTTGGTATTAAATCGGTTTTAATACGTCCAGGATCTAGCCAAAGTGTTAGTTGGGTATGTTCTTTATTCCATAGTTGATTGGGTAACTCAAGAAAGGCGTTGGCGTTCTCATTCTTGGTATCGTTGGTGATGGTGATCAAATCAAAGATATTGCCTACTTCCTGAATGGGTTCGGAAAAAACGAAGTACATTTTCAGAAGATTCTGGGGAAGGCTATCATTACTTGGATAGATGGCTATGACCTTGGGTCGCTTTTCGTTTTTTTTTGAAATCACGGTAAAAGCCCCCATAAGCTGTTCCCCATTTTTAATTTGATACGATGCTCCATTGGTGAAAGGAAGTACCGGTGTAAAAACCGTGTGACCTCCGTTGAGCGAAAATTTACCTAAAACAGGGACTAGGGGGGCGCCCTTCAAGAACACCTGCCATGCTTTGGCATCCTTGGAAGTTTTGATGGAGGCCTGTACCGCCTTTCCATTTTTATATATGATGGTGATAGGCAATTCACCCACCTTTTCCTCACAGGATAGGAAGAATACAAAACAAAAAAAGACCAAGAAAACCTTGATCTTTTGCCAGTTCATTTTTGAGCTATCTACATCCATTTGGTGGGTCGACTTCTCAATACTAGTTCCCCCGTAGCGGTACGTTGCATATAGACCACATTTTCATTATCCAGGGCATCCATTTGTAATACATAGGGCATAGGAAGATTGTCGTAAGAAACCCCTGTAGCCACTCCAAAGTCCGTTACGGGCTCTGTGAGGGTTTCCTTGAAATTGGCAATATCTTCATAGTCCAGTCGCATTACAGGTCGATTTGTATTGGACATTAAAAAGTATTTCTTTCCGTTTTTTTCATAGGAAATCATATCGAGGGGAGAATTGCCGGCACCAAGCTCAGCAACCGTACGTCCTTTGGTATGGGTTCCATCTTTTAAATCGCCCATGGGGAAAAGCACCAATGGAGTGCAGGTATAGCTGGCCATTAGATATTCCGTACCCTCAAGTTCAATAACATCAAAAGTTTTGATGGGAGCATGGGTCTCAAATTTTCCATGGGCGGCATGCCAAATCTCCAAAGAGGTTTGATCCTGGGACGCTTTAAATGGGAAAGCGATACTTCTAAAGGTAGATGCAAACTCTTTGTTGGAAAGCCCTGACACCAACACCTTACCATTATGATATTTAATATCGGAAATGGCCCAAATGCGCTGTGATCTTCCCCTTCTGTCTTTGGCATCTTCGGCAACAGCGTCTTCCAAAGCGACTTTGGAATAGCTCACATTAGTCAAATCCACATTTTCAAACTTTTCGCCCTTTAGTTGCAAAAGTACAGGAGTACCATCTGTCACATTGATGGCGAAATAAATCGTTTTTGATATGGGATTTACGGCCATATCATTGATTTTAATGTTGTCTGGTGTTGTACCCAGGGAAGCTGCAATTTTTGAATCAAAATCACCCATATTAAATTTTTCGCCCTGATCCACGATTTGGACATCTTTTGTATCCAAAGCAAAAACAGCGGCACTCTTTGAGTCGCCAAGGAAAAGGATGCCTTCAGGTCCAAAACTCAGACTGTTGATGGAAGCAATTTCTGGATTACCTATGGTAAAGTCTTCAGTGAGTTTAGAGGTCGGTTCGTTGATAGTCGCGGAGATAATTACTGCCGCTAATGCAAAGAGGCAAACGCCAAACGTAATTTTTTTCATGAGGATTCAATTTATCTTTGAAAGTATTGTTTTTCAATAAAAGGAACTTTGAAAAAAGGGCATTTAACCAAACTTTAACGAGTTGATTTTTAATGGGGTAGTACATGGAAATTTTCACCGTTCCGTATTAAAAACCAAACTAATGTTGTGTTTTAAGCTGTTGGTCGCTTTATGCTATTTGTCGCCCTAAAGTCTCTAAGGCAGGTTGCTTTTCTGTTTTTAGAGGTTGTTTCGAAGGATGTAAACATCACCCAAACTGGTATAGTTAAAAATGCTAAAAAGAAGTTGCTCATAGTCGAGGGCTTCGGAAGAGTCAAACTGTTCAACAAAAAAAATACTATCCCCATTTAGATTTGAAATATTCAAATTTTGGGAGGCAGCATAGCTGGTAAATTCTTCTGGAAATTGGAAAGATTCAAAAGGGATGGAATAACTTTCCTGGGATTTATCGGTATACGACCATTGCATACCTATA